>NZ_MKRR01000170.1:20483-39482 GCF_001897045.1 Sphingomonas sp. 66-10 | reverse complement strand
GAGGGTCAGCGAATTGCGGCCGAGCGCCTTGTTGACCGTCACGTTGAGCGTGGGCGTGACGCGCTCGTCGGAGCGCTTGCCCGACAGGATCGTGCCGGCCGAGCGCGCGACGTTGCTGTCGTGCACCTCGTCGAGGATCGCCTGTACCTGGATTCCCTCGGGCGGCGCGCCATAGGCGCTCTGCGCCTGCGCCGCCATCGGACAGACGACCGCGATCGCCGCGACCGTCGCCAATCCATAACCTACGCACCGCCCGGGGGGAGTGTCGACGCGCCCTGCCACATCATTTCTCCTTTGCGGGAACCGCAGCATTCGCCGCCGGCGCGGCCGGGGCGCCAGGCGCGGTCTTCGTCTGGAACTGCTCGTTGATCTTCACCTTCGACTGCGCTTCCTTGATGATCTTGCCGAATTGCTCGCGGACCATGTTCTGGGTGCGCTGGGTGGTGAGGATCTGGCTCGCGATCTGGTTCGCCTGATCGCCCGAAATCGGCTGCGCCTGACGCTCGCGGATTCGCGCGACCATCACCGCATTGCCGTTCGGCAGAACGAACACGTCGTCGATCTTCAGGTTGGAAATCTGCTTCGCCGCATCGGGGGGGATGGTGAGCGAATCGATCACCGCGGCGCCGCGGCGATATTGCACCTTGTTCTTGTCGAGCAGCGCGATGATCTCGTCCATCGTCTTGAGCGGCCCCATCTGCTGCACGATCTCCGGCTTGACCGAGCCGACGATCAACTGGTCGACCGAGATCAGCTGGCGCTGGGCGAAGGCCTGCGGATTGTCGCGCACATAAGCCGCGGCCTCGTCGGGCGAGACCTTCGGCAGCGTCGAGCGGACATTCTCCTCGAGCAGCTGGATCAGCGTCAGGTCGCGCGCCTTCTGCAGCGTGATCGCCGCGGTCGGGGTCTTGTCCAGCCCGCGCGCGACGGCTGCGTCGGCGAGGATCTTGCGGTTGACGATCGACTGCAGCGCCGCCGGCTGCGCGCGCGCACTGGCCTGCGGATCGGACGCGAGCGGCCCGAGCTCGAGCCGGACCTCGGAAGTGGTGATCTCCTTGCCGTCGACGGTCGCCGCGACCTGCCCGGTCGGCGCCGCGCCACCGCTGCCGCCCTTGCCGCACGCCGTGAGCGCGACACAGGCGAAAAGGATCGAAATTGTGCCGCTTTTCTTCATCATCTTCTTAGCATCCCCCCTGAAGGATAAGAATGAACAACGGTTTATAGGCGCAATCCCGCACTGATGATAGCGCGTCAACCTTACTGCTTAATGAAGTTTTTGCCTTGTTTCGGGATCCTAGGACGACGCTCACCCGAAATCATGCCCTTTCCGTCCCGAAATCGTAAATTCCGTGAAGCACGCCGTTCAGCGTGTCGCGGTAACGTGCGAGAATCGTGTCGCGCCGGAAAGGCAAAGTGCCGCCATTTTGCTGCCATTCGGCCAGCGCCTGTTTGCGCGGGCCGCTCTCGGTGATCAGCAGATCGAGCGCGCGCGCGATCGACGCCGGATCGCGCGCATCGGCGGCCAGCGCGAACGGACAGTCGTCGAAATAGCCGTCGATCGCGGCGCCGCGCGGATAGACGATCGGGCATCCCGCGAGCAGCGCCTCGATGAACACCAGCCCGAACGATTCACGGCGCGAGGGCAAAGCGAAGGCGGTGCAGCCGTTCATCCATTGCTGCAGCGACGCCGGATCGAGCGCGCCGATGCGCCGGGCCTGGGCACCCGCCGGGCGCAACGCCGCGTCGACCGCCGCCTCGCTGCCGGCATCGCCCCCGCCGGCGACCTCCAGCGCCACCTCGGGGTGCGCCGGCTGCAGCGCGGCGACGGCGTGCGCCAGCGTCGCGACATTCTTGTTGCGCCAGTGCATCAGGTGGAACGCGCTGCCGACGCGCGGCGGTGTCGCGCGCGGCGCGATCACCGTTTCGCTCGCCGGGATGCACGGCAGGTCGACGACCGGGGTGGCGCGCGCGCCGAACCTCGCCTCGCACCAGCGCGCGATCCACGGCGCGAACGCGATCACCGTCGCCGCTTCGTGCCAGATGCGCCGGTAACGCCGCGCGAGATCGGGGCGCGCGGTGATGATCTTCTGGTCGGTATTGCCTTGCAAGGTGACGAGGAACGGCACCCCCAGCCGCTGCGCCAGCCGCTGCGCGGCGAGCGCCTCGACGCTTAATTTGTGCGCGTGGATCGCGGCGACCGGCTCGCCGCGTGCCTTCAACTCGGCGAGGATCGTATCGGCGACCCGCCGCATCGCGGTGGCGAGTGCGACCCCGCGGCTCGGCGCGGCATAGCGCCAGCTTGCGATGCGGCCGTCGTCGGCAACCTTCTCTACCGCGCCGGGGCGCAGCCAGCCGCGCGCGCCGCCGCTGCGGTTGAGCGAGATCACGCGATGGGTGAAATCGCCCGCGGTCCCGTCCACCAACGAGGCGATAACGCGCGTCTTGGCCGGCTGGATCGCATCCGGATAATCCGCGCTGAGATGCAGGATCAGTGGCATCGCGCCCCCCTCGGCGACATGCTCCCGTCGCGCATTTCGCGCGGCACCGGTCCGCTCCCACGCCCGGCCCCCCGCAAGCGTATCCTGATGGGAGGCGGGGTGGGGGAGCGGGCCGGCGCGGCCGTGTCGGAACAGGCGCTTAATAACCTGCCAGCCAATCGCGTCGTTGCCCCCAGATCTGGAGCAGCCGCGCGCGCGCCTCGGGCTCGCGCGTGGTGACCGCGCCCAGCCGGCGGGCGAGCCCCCACATCCACAATTGCGCGACGCCCAGCGGCACCAGCGGCTTCGCCCAGTGATCGCGCACCAGCGTCGCCTTGGCACGCATCACCGCGACGGTCTTGTCGGCGCGCTTGGCGGTCGACGCGCCGACGAGATGCATGATCTCGGCATCGGGGGTGATCATCGGGCGATAGCCCAATGCGCGCGCGCGCAGGCACAGATCGGCATCCTCGCCGTACATGAAATAGCGCCGGTTGAACCCGCCGAGCCGCCGCCACAGTTCGGTCGAGGTCAGCAGGAAGCAGCCGACGACGATATCCACCTCGCGCACGCTGTCGCGCTGCCACCCGCCCATCGCCTCCGGGTTGAACAGGGTCGAGCGCGGGAAGGCGCGGGCGAGTCCGCTGGTCTGGGTGAACAGGCTCCACGGGGTGATGCGCTGCCAGCAAGACGCCTGGTTGAGCGATCCGTCGGGAAACACCGTGCGGCCGCCGACGATCCCCGCTTTGGGATTGGCCTTGGCGAAGGCGAGGAGATTGGCGATCGCGCCGGGATGCGTCTCGGTATCGGGGTTGAGCAGGCACAGCCACGGCGTCGTCACGGTTTCGGCAACGAGGTTGTTGGCGGCGGCGAAGCCGATATTTTCCGGGTGCGCGATCGTCTCGATCTCGGGGAAGGCGGCGGCGACCGCGGCGGCGCTGCCGTCCGACGAGGCGTTGTCGAACACCACCACCCGCATCGCGACGTCGCCGGCATTGGCCAGCAATGTCTCCACCGCGCGCACCGTCAGATCGCGGGTGTTGTAGCTGACGATGATCACCGTCACTTCGGGCGAAGCGCCGCTGGTGCGAGCGGGTTCTTGGGACTGCGCCGCATTCATGCCTTAGCGTTAGCCGCCCGATACGCCGCGCGTCGAGGAGTTTTCCAAACGATCCGGCGTCATTCCGGCACATGCCATGTGATCCGGCGCCGGGGGACGGCTCGATTCGCGCCGCATGCTCGGCTAGCACGGCCTCCCTTGCCAGCGGAGACTGCCCTTGCCGAACGCCGACGCCCCCCGCCAGCCGCTCATCTGCCTCGCGGCGTCGGGCGGCGGCCATGTCCGGCAGATCCTCGACCTGAAGCCGGTGTGGGAGAAATATCCGCACTTCTTCGTCACCGAGGATACCGCGCTGGGGCGCTCGATCGCCGCCGAGGAGGATACCGCCTTCGTCCCGCATTTCGCGCTTGGCCAGGCCAAGCTGGGGCGGCCGTGGCAGATGATCGCGGAGGCGTGGCGGAGCATCTTCACCTCGTGGCAGATCATTGCGCGGCGCCGGCCCGATCTGTTCATCACCACCGGCGCCGGATCGCAATTGTTCGTCATGCTGTTCGCGCGGCTGCGCGGCGCGCGGGTGATCCTGATCGATTCGTTCGCACGCTTCACCCGCCCGTCCGCCTTTGCGCGGCTCGCCGGCTGGCTGGCGCATGTCCGCATCGCGCAATCGGCGGAAAGCGGGCGGCAATGGCGCGGCGCTTTGGTGTTCGATCCGTTCCGGTCGCTCGATACGCCGCCGCCGGCAAAGGCGCCGCTGCTGTTCGCGACGGTCGGCGCCACCTTGCCGTTCGAGCGGCTGGTGCGGCTGGTGGAGGAGGCGCAGGCGGCGGGGGAGATCCCCGAGCGGATCGTGCTCCAGCGCGGGGTCGGCGGGCATGTGCCGGCGGGGCTCGATTCGGTCGAGACGATCCCGTTCCAGGAGGTGCAGCAATTGCTCGACCAGGCCGATATCGTCGTATGCCACGGCGGCACCGGCTCGCTGATCACCGCGTTGCGCGCGCATTGCCGGGTGATCGCGGTGCCGCGGCTGTTCGCGCTGGGCGAGCATTATGACGATCATCAGGCCGAAATCACCGCCGCCTTCGCCGAGCGCGGGCTGATCGAGGTGGTCGGCGCGGACGAGCCGCTCGGCCCGGCGCTGGCGCGCGCGCGGGCGCGCCAGCCGGTCGCGGCGACGACAGATCCATCCGAATTGATCGCTTTTCTCGACGGCGAAGCGGCCAGGCTCGCCGCGCGCAAGGCGCGATGATCCGGAATGACGGAAAGAATAGTGGTATAAAGGGCCAGGAAAACAGGCACGCAGTGCTGCGACTTGCGTTGACGCCGTTAACGAGCCATTTCCTCTCCCGGGGCTAAGGCGTGTTGAATTTGCTGCAACACGCTGGACGGGTGTCCCAATGCTGATTGCCGTTTCGTGAATCCAGAGGTGCTAGATGGAAACCCCGTTCGATTGGCTGACGCTCATGGTCTTCACCGGCCTGGTCGTCCTGCTGCTGCAGCGGTCGGCGGCGGAAAATCCGGTCGACAAATTGTGGCAATATGCGCCGCCGGCGATCGGCTGCGCGGTGGTCAATTATCTCGGCAACGAAGGATATGTCGTGGTCGCGATCGCCGGGCTGGTCGCGGTGATCGCCTATATTTATTACGTCCTTCGGCCGAAGATCAGCTTCTGATCGGATCCGCCGGGCGCGTCGCGCCTTTTTCGTACGCGGCGTGCTTGGCCGCAGCCCCGTCTCAGCCAATCCAGGACGCGTTATGATCTGGACCCGCATCGTGAATTTCCTGCTCGGCCGCCGGCCGGCCCCACCGCCCGAGCGCGTGGCGCTCGTCGTGCCGGCGCACGCCGGCCCGCTGATTCGGCGGGCGTCCGAGCTGCCTGAAGATGCGCACGCCGCGCCGCTGCCGCGTTTCCGCAGCAGCGCCGCCGATGCCAGCCGCCCCGCGCGCAGCGATCGCCAGCTCGATCAGCGCCGGCAGAAGCTGCAGCGCGCCTTTACCCCGTCGCAGCCGGTGCGCGACGAGCGGCGCTTCGCCGGGCGCAAGGAGACGTTGGTCTCGCTGATCCGCGCGGTGGAGGAACAGAATCTCCACGCGGTGATCTTCGGCGATCGCGGCATGGGCAAGACCTCGATGCTGCACGTCTTTTCGCGGCTGGCGCGCGAGGCGCGTTATATCGTGCGCTACACCTCGTGCAGCGAGACATCCGAATTCGATCCGATCTTCCGCGCGATCACCGCGGATATCCCGCTGCTCTACCACGCCGATTTCGATCCCACGTCCGAGGAGGCGGAACGCGGCGGCACGCTCGCCGATCTGCTGCCCGAACAGACGCTGACCCCGGTGCGGATCAGCGAAAGCCTCGCGCGGCTTTCGGGCACGCGGGTGCTGATCATGCTCGACGAATTCGATCGCGTGCAGTCGATCGATTTCAAGCGCTCGATCGCCGAGCTGATCAAGAATCTGTCGGATCAGTCGATCCCGGTGCAGATCGTGATCGCCGGGGTCGCCGGCAACCTCAACGAACTGCTCGAGCATATCCCCTCGATCCGCCGCAACGTGGCGGGGATCCCGGTGACCGGGATGGCCGACGACGAGGTGCGCGAGCTGATCCATATGGGCGAGGGCGCCAGCGATCTGACCTTCACCGACGAGGCGCGCGACGATGTCGTCAACGCGGCGCAGGGTTCGCCCTATGTCGCGGGTCTCGTCGCGCAATATGCCGCGAGCGATGCGCTCGATCGCGATTCGACCGAGGTCGAGACGCGCGACGTCCACAGCGGGATCACGCGCGCGCTGGGCGAGGTGAAGGTGCGGATGGGGCCGGCGAGCCAGTTGCACCTCAGGGTGCTGCTTGCCGACGTGCCCCCCGAGGCGGTGGCGCCGCTGGCGCAGGAAGGGCTGCGCAACTTCGGCATGGTCCACGGCGGCAGCCCGAGCGACACGAAGCGCGCGATGGTGATCGCGCGCGCGGTCGAAGCCGGGGTGCTGGCGGCGGATCAATCGCACGGCGGCCGCGATTTCCGCTTCACCGACGACAGCGTCGCGCTCTATCTGTGGCTCGCGGCTTGCCTTGTGTGATTCGACGGGACTGATCACAGAGCGGACCGCGCCGCCCCACGACCGGTTCAGATTTCGAGGTCCCGCGCATGTCCGTCGATGTGGTTTCCCCTCCTAGGGCCGATTCCGGCGCGAGCGCGGGCGTTCCCCAGCTTTCGATCATCTCGCCCGCCTATAACGAGCGCGCCAATATCCGTCCGCTGGTCGCGGCGGTGGCGGCGGCGATGGGGGGGACGCGTTGGGAGCTGATCGTCGTCGACGATGACAGCCCCGACGGGACCGCGGAGGAAGTGTTCGCGATCGCGGGCGAGGGGTATCCGGTGCGCTGCATCCGGCGCATCGGGCGCCGCGGGCTCGCCTCCGCGGTGGTCGAGGGCGCGCTGGCGGCCAATGCCGCGGTGATCGCGGTGATCGATGCCGATCTCCAGCATGACGAAAAGCTGCTGCCCGCGATGCTCGCGCTGATCGCCGCGGGCGACAGCGATCTGGTCGTCGGCAGCCGGCATGTCGACGGCGGCGGGGTGGGCGACTGGTCGAAGGACCGGCAGGCGATGAGCAGCTTCGCCACCTGGTGTGCCAATCTCGCGCTCGGCACCGGGATCAGCGATCCGATGAGCGGCTTCTTCGCGATCCGCCGCGACGTGTTCCACGCCAGCGTCCACGATTTGTCGCAGCAGGGCTATAAGATCCTGCTCGATATCATCAGCTCCGCGCCGCACGCGCTTCGGATCACCGAAATCCCCTATGTCTTCCGCAACCGCGTGGAGGGGGAGAGCAAGGTCGATCTGATGATCATGCTCGAATTCCTCTTCCTGCTGATCGAGAAGGTGACCCGCGGGCTGATCCCGCCGCGCTTCGTGCTGTTCTCGGCGGTCGGCGGTATCGGGCTGGTCGCGCATGTCGCGGTGCTGCAGGCGCTGAAATCGTTCGGCAGCACCTTCCTCGTCGCGCAGACCGCCGCCACCGCGGTGGCGATGACGCTCAACTATGTCATCAACAATTCGGTCACCTATCGTTCGCAGCGGCTGCGCGGTCGCCGCTTCGTGATCGGCTATTTCATCTTCTGTCTCGTCTGCTCGATCGGCACGCTGGCCAATATCGGGGTCGCCGATCTCGTGCTCGCCGACGAGGGCAATTGGGCGCTCGCCGGGGTGGCCGGCGCGCTGATGAGCGCGGTGTTCAACTTCGGCGTCGCCACCCAGTTCGTCTGGTCGCAACGCCGCCGCCCGCGCCGGCCGAGGGTGAGGCGGTCGCCCGTCGCTCAATAAGCCTGCGGGTGGACGATCACCCGGATCGTGTTGAAGATGATCGAGATGTCGCGCGACAGCCGCCAGCCGTCGATATATTCGAGATCGGCCTGCAGACGCTTTTCGAGATCCGATTGCTCGTGGGTCGCGCCGCGATAGCCGCGGATCTGCGCCAGCCCGGTGATCCCCGGCTTCAACGTGTGGCGCAGCCAGTATTTCTGCGTCACTTCCCAGAACAATTTGTCGCCGGCGAGCGAGCCCAGAGCGTGCGGGCGCGGGCCGACGATGCTCATGTCGCCCTTGAGCACGTTGAACAGCTGCGGCAGCTCGTCGATGCTGGTGCGGCGGATGATCCGGCCGACGCGGGTGATGCGATCGTCGTCGCGGGTCGCCGAGCGATTGCCCGAAAAATCGCTGCTCTGCGCCTTCATGCTGCGGAATTTCAGGATCTTGAATGGCTTGTTGTCGCGGCCGAGGCGGGTCTGGGCGAACAGCACCGGACCGCGGCTTTCGAGCTTGATCGCGATCGCGACGAGCACCAGCAGCGGCGCGACGAACAGGACCGCGCCGCCCGCCAGCGTCAGATCCATCACACGCTTCTTGATCCGCGCGCCGAGCGACATCGGCCCGCGCGCGACGACGATCGTATCGTGCCCGTGATAACGCCCGATGCCGATCGCGCCGAGCGGGGTTTCGCCCTCCAGCAGCATCTCCGCGGTGACGCTATAGGCCTTCATCAGCAGCGCCCATTGGTGGCGCCGCTCCTCGGTGGTGGAGACGATGACGCGGTCGAACGGTCCGACCAGCGCGGCGAGCCGCGCCAGCATTTGCGGATCGTTGAGATCGGGCTGGAACCCGGCGGCTTCCGCGTCGAAAACGTGATAGGCGCCCGGCCGCGGCGGCACCCCGTCGATGATCAGCAATTCGCCGATCAGCCCGCCCGGCACCGGGCTGACGAAACACATCGCGAAGATCAGCCGCCCCATCGCGATGAACGCCATGCTGCTGACGATCGACACGCCGAACGCGGCGCGCGACACGAGCGGCCCGGCATATTGGAAGAACAGGAGCAGCGCGACCGCGCTGGTCGCCATGACGAAGGCCCCCAGCGCGCGGCGCAGCGATTCGGACAATCGTTCGAGCGCGATGCGCGAGATCGCGCCGTTGCGCGAGGCGAACAGCAGGTGAAGCGGCAGGATCAGCCAGCCGAGCTCGATCCCGTTGGGCGCCAGCCAGCGCCAGTCGCGGATCGCGCGGCCGACCGAGAAGCCGGCGCGGATCGCGGCGATGTCGCACAGGCACAGCCCGAGGAAGAGCAGCCCGCGGACCTTGCCCTTGTCGAGGCGGATCGCGGGCGGGTTGCCGGCGACAGGCGATTCGGCGGTCGCGGTCGTCGTCGTCACGCCCTTCAACTCCACTTCCTTCCGCGGAACATCGAACACGTCCGCAACGCCACTGGCCGCCGACGAATTTCGATCTCCCCGGATCCCTGAATCCGATACGACGCGCGGTCGCACAATATCCTCCCGTCTAGCGGGCAATAGTTGACGGCTAGTTTGCCGCCATAATGAGGGCTTCGCCAGCCCCCACATTCGTTTCGCTTTGGGACGTGCGACGGACGCGATGCCCGGCGCGACGATTCGTGCCGCATAAGGGGCTGGCGTCGCCTGTCCCCCCGTGACTATCACCATTTATGCGCCGGCCGATCGTGTTCATCGCCGCAATCGCGGCCCTGGCCCTCGTGGCGATAATCGCGATCGGCGTGCGCAACGGCCGCGCTGATCCGGTGCGGCGCACCGCCGCGATCGCGCTGCCCGATTGGCCGCGCGGCGCCGCGCCGGTGCGCGTCATGCTGTTGAGTGACCTGCATTACGGCAATTGGAGCACCGATCGCGCGCGGCTCGAACGCGTGGTGGCGCAAGTCGCGGCGGCGCGGCCCGATCTGGTGCTGATCGCCGGCGATCTGCTCGCCGGCTACGGCCGGGACGATGCGCCGGCGCGCGCGCAAGAGGTCGCCGCGGCGCTGGGCCGTCTCGCGCCGCCGCTGGGGACGTTCGTGGTGTTCGGCAATCACGATGCGGAGGTCGGCGACGTGCTGCGCCATGCGTTGGCCAAGGCGGGAATCCACGCGACCGAGAATGTCGCGGTCCGCGCCGGGCCGCTCGGGCTCGGCCTGTCGGGCGATACCGCAGCGGGGACGGCGCGGCTCGGCCCGGTGTTCGTCGGGCTCGACCGGCTCGCACGCCGCGCCCCGCTCGCGCGGGTCTATCTCACCCACGCGCCGAGCCTCGTGCAATTCCTCCCGGCGGATCACGCACTGCTGCTCGCCGGGCACACGCATTGCGGGCAGATCGTGCTGCCGATCGTCGGGCCGTTGATCAACGTCTCGCGGGTGGACGGCAATCGCTACCGCTGCGGGCTGATCCGCGACGGCGGGCGCATCGTGGTGGTTTCCGCCGGGATCGGGACCAGCAATGTCCCGCTGCGCTTCGGCGCGCCGCCCGACATGTGGCTGCTGACGCTGGGCCCCGCCGCTACCCGATAAGCAACCCCGCCAGCGCGGCCGACATCAGGTTGGCGAGGCTGCCGGCGAACAAGGCGCGGAGGCCGAGCCGCGCGATCGTCGGGCGCTGGTTGGGGGCGAGGCTGCCGGTCACCGCCATCTGGATCGCGATCGACGAGAAATTGGCGAACCCGCAAAGCGCAAAGGTGACGATCGCCACCGTCCGCTGGCTCAACTGCGCCTGCTGCTCGCCGAGCGAGATATAGGCGACGAATTCGTTGAGCACGATCTTCTGCCCGAACAATCCGCCCGCGATCCCCGCCTCGTGCCACGGCACGTTGAGGAGGTACATGACCGGCGCGAAGACATAGCCGAGCAGCCCCTGGAAGCTCAGTTCGGGATAGCCGAACCACGCGCCGATGCCGCCGAGAATGCCGTTGGCGAGCGCGACGAGCGCGACGAACGCCAGCACCATCGCCCCCACCGCCACCGCCAGCCGCACGCCGGTCTGCGCGCCCTGTGCCGCGGCCATGATGATATTGGCGGGCTTTTCCTCGTCATGCGTCGCCTGCGGCATCGGCTCGCCGGGCGTGCCCTCGGGGAGCAGCGCCGCCGGCCCCTTGCCGCTGATCCGCGCCTCGGCGAGCGCGATCTGGCGATCTTCCTCGCTCATGTCGCCGAGCGGCAGTTCCCCCTCGGCGGGCTCGTGGCGATCGGGCATGATGATCTTGGCCATCAGGATCCCGCCCGGCGCGGCCATGAACGAGGCGGCGAGCAGATAGTCGATCTTGATCCCCATCGAGGCATAAGCCGCGAGGATCGTCCCCGCGACCCCCGCCATCCCGCTGGTCATCACGGTGAACAGCTGCGCGGGGGTGAGCGCGGCGAGATAGGGGCGGATCACCAACGGGGATTCGGATTGGCCGACGAAGATATTGGCCGCGGCGCACAGGCTTTCGACCTTGCTCACCCCGATCACCTTCTCGATCGCGCCGCCGATCCAGCGCACGATGAGCTGCATGATCCCGAGATAATAAAGGATCGAGACCAGCGCGGCGAAGAAGATGATCACCGGCAGCGCCTGGATCGCGAAATTCTTGCCCAGCGGGTCGCTGGCGAGCTTGCCGAACAGGAAGGATGTGCCGGCATTGGCATAGGACAGGAGGTTCGCCACCCCGCCCGACAGGAAGGCGAGTATATGGCGCCCGGCGGGCACATAGAGCACCAGCACCGCGATCCCCGCCTGGAGCGCGAACGCCGCGCCGACGACGCGCGGCCGGATCGCGCGGCGATCGGTCGACAAGGCCAGCGCGATCAACAGGATCACGGCGATACCGGCGATGCCGATGAGGAAACGTTGCATGGATACCCGCGTTGTTGTGAGCGACGCGGCCCCCCGCGTGACCCCCCACCTTTACACGGCCGTCACCAGCCCGCCAGCCTTTTGCGCCGAGATATTTACCGCCGGTTCAGACGAACAATTCGGCGAGGAAATCCTGCATCGCCTTCCAGCTGCGCCGGTCGGCGCGCGGCTCATAAGCGAGGCCGGGGTTCGTGCTGACGCCTTTCAGCTCGATATCGGTGAAGGCATGGCCGGCATTGCCATAAGCGTGGATCTGCCAGTCGGCGCCGCTTTCGGTCAGCTCGCGGCCGAGCGCGACCATCGCGTCGGGCGGAGCGATCGGGTCTTCCCAGCCGTGGCAGACGAGCAATTTGGCGGCGATCGGCGCGACATTGGCATAGTCCGGCCGGTCGTAGACGCCGTGGAAGCTCACCCCGCCGAGGAAATCGAGCCCGGCGCGCGCCATATCGAGCACGCATTTGCCGCCGAAGCAGAAGCCGACCGCCGCCGTCTTGGCGGCGTCGACGTGCCCGAAGCCCTTGAGCGTATCGAGCGACGCGGCGAGCCGGTCGCGCAACAGCGCGCGGTCGGCGTTGAGCTCGTTCATATATTCGGCGACGTTGTCCGACGCGCGGGTCTTGCGCCGGCCCTGGCCGAACACGTCGCAGGCGAAGCCGACATAGCCGAGCTTGGCGAGATTCTCGGCGTGGACATTGTCGGCCTCCTTCTGGCCGAGCACGTTGGGGACGACGAGCACCCCGGGGCGCGGGGTCTCCACCTCGTCCTCATAGGCGATGACGCCTTCGAACGGGCCGCCGGGGCCGTCATAAACCAGAGTCTGCCTGACGATCGCCATGATGATGCCGCTCCACAGTTCGAAGGTTGCCGGACGTTCATAACGCGCTACAGACCGGCGGCATCCATCGCAAGGAGTGCCAATGCCCCGCCTCGTCCTGATCCGCCACGGCCAGTCGGCGTGGAACCTCGAAAACCGCTTCACCGGCTGGTGGGATGTCGACGTGACCGAAAAGGGCGCCGCCGAGGCGCGCGCCGCGGGCGAGCTGATGGCTGCCAAGGGCCTCGATTTCGACATGACCTTCACCTCGCTCCAGACGCGCGCGATCAAGACGCTCAATCTGGCGCTCGAGGCGATGGGGCGGCTGTGGCTGCCGACCGAGAAGAACTGGCGGCTCAACGAGCGGCATTATGGCGGGCTCACCGGGCTCGACAAGGCCGAGACCGCGGCCAAGCATGGCGACGAACAGGTGCATATCTGGCGCCGCAGCTTCGACGTGCCGCCGCCGCCGCTCGAAGCGGGCAGCGCGTTCGATCTGAGCGGTGACCGCCGCTACGCCGGGATCGCGGTGCCCGCGACCGAGAGCCTCAAGGATACGATCGCGCGCGTGCTGCCCTATTGGGAGGAGCGGATCGCCCCGGCGCTCAGGCGCGGCGAACGCGTGCTGATCTCCGCCCACGGCAATTCGCTGCGCGCCTTGGTCAAGCATCTCAGCAACATTCCAGACGACGAAATCACCGGGCTGGAAATCCCCACC
Source organism: Sphingomonas sp. 66-10 (assembly GCF_001897045.1). Taxonomy (NCBI): domain Bacteria; kingdom Pseudomonadati; phylum Pseudomonadota; class Alphaproteobacteria; order Sphingomonadales; family Sphingomonadaceae; genus Sphingomonas; species Sphingomonas sp. 66-10. The sequence goes on along the minus strand of NZ_MKRR01000170.1, from coordinate 26,246 downwards.
GGGCAGCCGATCGTCTATGAGCTGGACGACGCGCTCAACGCGACCGATCGCTATTATCTCAGCGAGCGTTGATCATGGCGCGGGCCGCCCGGCAGTGGTGGTGGGCGGCCCTCGCAGCGACGATCGCGGCGCCCGCCGCTGCGCATAAGCGAAGCGATGCGCAGGCGATGACCGCCGCGGTCAGGGCCGGGGTGCATCGCGCCGCGGCCGATGCCGACAATGCCGAGCTGGCGCGCGTGCTTGTCGCGATGGCGGCGGTGCCGCGCGACGCCTTCGTGCCGCCGGCGCTGCGCAAACAGGCATTCGCCGACCGCTCGCTCGAGATCGGCGACGGACAGACGATCTCCGCGCCCTCGGTCGTCGCGGTGATGACCGCCGCCGCGCAATTGCCGCCGCACGCCAATGTGCTCGATGTCGGCACCGGCTCGGGCTATCAGGCTGCGGTGCTGGCGCGGCTCGCCGATCGCGTCGCCTCGGTCGAGATCGTTCCCGATCTCGCCGCTGCGGCGCGCGAGCGGCTGGCCAGGCTGGGCTATGCCAATGTCGAGGTGCGCGCCGGCGACGGCTATGCCGGCTGGCCCGAACACGCGCCGTTCGACGCGATCATCGTCGCGGCGGGGAGCGACAAGGTGCCCGCGCCGCTGCTCGACCAGCTCAAGGTCGGCGGGCGGCTGGTGATGCCGGTCGGCGCGACCTGGGCGAGCGAGCAATTGCTCGTCGTGACCAAGACCGCGCCGGGCAAGACAATGCGCTGCTCGCTCGGCTGGACGATGTTCGTGCCGCTGACCGGCGCGGGCGCGCGCGACGAGCGGGTGCGCGGCGGGGTGTTCGACACTTCGATCCCCAATTGCTTTTCCGCGCCGGTGATCGCGCCGATGTTCGTATCGGCGAAGGACGAGCCAAGCGAAGAATGACCCGTTCGCCCTGAGCCTGTCGAAGGGCGGCCCCAACTCTCGGGCGACAGGACGCCCTCCGACAAGCTCAGGGCGAACGGTGGAGAGGTATGATGTGCCGCAAATAATTGCAGGCATTGCCTCGCCGCGTGCGGGCCGCTAACCGCCCACAATGGCGCACGTCGGCATCATCATGGGTTCGACCTCCGACTGGGAGACGATGCGGCACGCCGCGGACGTGCTCGACGCGTTGGGCGTCGCGCATGAAACCCGCGTCGTTTCCGCGCATCGCACCCCGCAGCGGCTTTACGATTACGCCACCGGGGCGGCCGATCGCGGCATCCGGGTGATCATCGCCGGCGCGGGCGGCGCGGCACATCTTCCCGGCATGGCGGCGTCGATGACGCATCTGCCGGTGCTCGGGGTGCCGGTCGAATCCAAGGCGTTGAAGGGCATGGATAGCCTGCTGTCGATCGTCCAGATGCCCGGCGGCGTGCCGGTCGGCACGCTCGCGATCGGCAAGGCCGGCGCGACCAATGCCGGGCTGTTCGCCGCCTCGATCCTCGCGCTGGCCGATCCGGCGCTGGCGGAAAGGCTCAAGGCGTGGCGGCAGGCGCAGACCGACAGCGTGGCAGACGCGCCGCAATGACTTTGCTGCCCCCCGGATCGACGATCGGCATCCTCGGCGGCGGGCAGCTCGGCCGGATGCTCGCCTCGGCCGCGGCCGAGCTCGGCTATCGCACGCATGTCCTCGCGCCCGATCGCGAAAGCGTCGCGGCGCAGACCGCCTCGGCGATGACCCGCGCCGATTACCACAATCATGTCGTGCTCGCCGATTTCGCGGCGCAATGCGACGTCGTGACCTACGAATTCGAGAATATCGCGGTCGAGCCGGTCGAATGGCTTGCGGCGCGCGTGCCGGTGCATCCGACCCCGGCGTCGCTGAGCGCGGGGCAGGATCGCATCGCCGAGAAGAGCTTCGTCGCCGAGCTCGGCGGGCGACCGGCGCGCTGGGCGGCGGTCGACAGCCGCGAGAGCCTCGATGCCGCGATCGCCACGATCGGCACCCCGGCGGTGCTCAAGACGACGCGGATGGGTTATGACGGCAAGGGACAGGCGCGGCTCCTGTCGCCGGCCGATGCCGACGCGGCCTGGGCGGCGATCGGCGGCCCGGCGGTGCTCGAGGCGTTCGTCGAGTTCAGCCACGAATTCTCGATCGTGCTGGTGCGCGGGCACGACGGCGCGATGGTGAGCTATCCGCCGCCGTGGAACGTGCATGAGGACGGCATCCTTGCGCGCTCGACCTTGCCCGCGCCGGCCGAGATCGCCGCGCAGTGGACCGAGGCGGCGGCGCTGACCGGGCGGATCGCCGAGACGCTCGGGCATGTCGGCGTGCTGACCGCGGAATATTTCGCCACCGCGGACGGGCCGGTGTTCAACGAAATGGCGCCGCGCGTCCACAATTCGGGGCATTGGACGATCGAGGGCGCGGTCACCTCGCAATTCGAGAACCATATCCGCGCGATCTGCGGGCTGCCGCTCGGCGACACCGCGCTGACCGCGCCGGCGATCGAGATGGAGAACCTGATCGGCGATGCGTGGGAGCGCTGGCCGGCGGTGCTCGCCGAGCCCGATGCGCATCTCCACCTCTACGGCAAGCGCGAGGCGCGGCCGGGGCGCAAGATGGGGCATGTCACGCGGCTGAAGCGGTGAATTGACCGGCACCCCCGCGCAAGCCGGGATGACGGGAATGAAAACGGCCGCCCCGGCATCCCGGCGCGGCCGTTCGTTTGTCGGGTGCCTCGCGCTCAGGCGGTACGCGTGCCGTTCATCGGGAAGCTGCCGAACGCGCCCGCACCGACCGAGCCGGTCACGGTGTCGCCGTCGATCGTCGCCTTCATGTCGAGCGTCATCGGCATCGGCACGGTCATCTGCTGCTTCCAGGTCAGCGTATTGCCGTCGACCTCGCCCGCGATATCGGCCGAGCCCATCGCGCCGGCGGCGGTGCCGGTGAAGGTCGCGCCCTCGCTCTTGATCGTCAGCGTCGTCTTCTGGTCGCCGAGCGGCGATTTCACGGTAACCTCGTAAGTGCCATCAACGGCCATTGTTGCTCTCCTCGTTCGCGCCCGCGATGGACGCAGCGGTGATGACCTCGACCGGCAGGCCGAGCGAGTCAAGCTGCGGCCGCACCGTCTTGGCGTCGCCCACCACCACCCAGACGAAGCGCGCCGGATCGATTACCCTTTGTGCCGTAGCGTTAAGTTCGTCGCGGGTCAGCGCGCGATATTTTTGCGTGATCGTGGCGTAATAATCGTCGGGGCGGCGGAACAGATCGTTCATCTGCATCGCGGCGAGCACCGCGGCCGAGGTCTCGAAATTCCCCGCGAGCGAGCGAGTCGCCCCGGCGATCGCGCGATCGAATTCCACCTGGGTCATCGGCCTGGTGGTGACGAAGGCCGAGATCTGGTCGCGCAGCGCGGCGATCGACGCCCCGGTCTTGTCCGCCTGCACCGGGGCGCGGACGACATAAGGCGCGGCGAAGGCGTTGCGGGTGAAATTGCCCGAGACGCCATAGGACCAATGCTTGCTCTCGCGCAGGTCCATGTTCAGCCGGCCGAGGAAATCGCCGCCCAGCGCATCGTTGACGGTGATCGCCGGCAACAGATCGTCGGTGCCCTTGAACGCGGTGCGCAACCCGCCCGAGATCAGCGACTGCGGCGAATCCGGGCGATCGACGAGGATCACGCGCGGCGCGGGCAGGCTGCGGTCCTCGCGGAACAGCTTCTCGCCGCCCGTCCCGGTCGCACGCCAGTCGCCGAACGCGCGATCGAGCACGCCCTTCACCTCGGCGAGCGGGCGATCGCTGACGACGAAGATCTTGGCCTTGTCGGGGCGCAGCCACGCGCTGCGGAAATCGAGCAGGTCGCTGCGGGTCAGCCCGGCGACCGCCTTGGCGTCGCCGCTGCCGCGTGCCTTGGCATAGGGATTGCCCGCGCCGTAAAGCACCGGCGGCAGCACCCGTGCGGTAATCCCGCCCGGATCGGTCAGCTCCTGCGCGATCGCCGCGGTGAGCTGGTTCTTGACCCGCGGCAGCTCGCTTTCGGGGAAGGAGGGGGCGCGCGCGATATCGGCCCATAGCCCCACCGCCGGATCGAGATTGGCACTCGGGGCGCGGAAGCTCAACGTGGTGCGGTCCGCCGAGGAGCTGGTGTAGATATCGAGCCCGAGCCGCTCCTTCGCCTCGGCGAGCTTGATCGAATCGAGCTTCGCGGTGCCCTCGTCGATCATCGCCAGCGTCAGCGCCTGCGTGCCGAGCTTGTCGGCGACATCGGCGGCGGTGCCTGCGTCGAAGCTCAGCACCCCACGGGTGATCGGCACGGTGGTGCGGTTGGCGTAGATCAGCTCGATCCCGTTGGCGAGCCGTGTGCGCTCGACCCTGGGGAAGCTGAGATCGGCGACCGCGCCCGCGGCGGGGATCGGGCCGCGCGTATTCTTCGGCGGCAGCTCGGGGGCGGGGGCGACCTTGACCGGCGGGGGCACCTTCGCCTCGTCATAAGGCGCGCGTTCGCCGGGGACGACGGTGAGCGTATAGGCCGGGCGTCCGAGCCATTTGCGCGCCGCGTCGCGGACGCTTTGCGGGGTCTGCGCGGCGAGTTCGGCGAGCTGCTTCTTGTAGAAGCCGGGATCGCCCGAATAGAGCTCGCCCTCCGCCAGCGCGACCGCCTTGCCGCCGAACCCGCCGACCGATTCGAGCCCGCCGATGCGCTGCGAGACGCTGGTGGTCAGCACGCGCTGCACCTCGTCGGCGGTCGGGCCGTTCCTGGCGAGGTCCGCGACGATCTCGTCGAGCCGCTTCGACACCAGCGCCGGATCGACCCCGGGGCGGACGATCGCATTGACCGTGAACATCCCGACCTGCGCGAAATCGTCCGAATCCGCGCCGACCTCGACCGCGAGCTTCTCCTCCTTGACGAGGATGTTCTGGAGCCGCGAGCTCGCCAGCCCGCCGAGCACCGACGCCGCGACATCGAGCGGCACCGAATCGGCGTCGTTGAGCCCCGGGATCGCCCAGGCCTTGAGCACCAAGGGCGCGGCGACGCGATCCTTCATCACCTCGCTCTTGGCGGCGGCGAGCGTCGGGATGTCGACCTTGGGCAGCACGCTTTTCGGGCCCGCGGGGATCGCGCCGAAATATTTCTCGACCAACGGCCGGGCGGTGGCGACGTCGATGTCGCCGGCGAGCACCAGCACCGCATTGTTCGGGCCGTAATGATCCCGGAACCAGCCCTTCACATCGGCAAGGCTCGCCGCATCGAGATCGGCCATCGAGCCGATCGTGGTATGGCCATAGGGGTTGTCGGGCGGGAACAGCCCCTCGGTCAATTTGTAGCGGATCAGGCCATAGGGGCGGTTGTCGCCCTGGCGCTTCTCGTTCTGGACGACGCCGCGCTGCTCGTCGAGCGTCGCCTGGGTGATCGCGCCGGTCAGCCACCCCATCCGGTCGCTTTCGAGGAACAAGGCGCGGTCGAGCGCGGCGCGGGGGACCGTCTCGAAATAATTGGTGCGATCGAAATAGGTCGTGCCGTTGAAATCGGTCGCGCCGACCTGTTTGAGCGGCTCGAAGAAATCACCCGGCGCATTCTCGCTGCCGTTGAACATCAGATGTTCGAACAGATGCGCGAACCCGGTCTTGCCCTTGGGCTCGTGCTTCGACCCGACGTCATACCACACGCTCACCGCGACCACGGGGGCCTTGCGATCGGTGTGGACCACCACGCGCAGCCCGTTCTTCAACCTGAACTGCTGATAGGGGATGTCGATCGCGCGGACGAGCTCGGCAACGGGGGCGGGCTTGGCGGCCTGGGCGAAG
>NZ_MKRR01000170.1:7514-20472 GCF_001897045.1 Sphingomonas sp. 66-10 | reverse complement strand
GCAGACTCCTGAACGTCGTTGAGCCGAGGCCAGGCGGGGGCGACCCGGGCGTAAAGCCGCGCCGTTCGACTCGCCAAAGTTCACAAAGTTCACACGTGTGATGCCGTTTCCCCCGCCGTCATGCCGGGCCCGGCATCCAGAGTCTCGGGCGACGGCGTCAGTGGCTCTGGATGCCGGATCAAGTCCGGCATGACGGGAGAGAGACCGATATTGCCTGCTTCGGCAATAGTTGCTAAAGCAACGATATGGAGCCGTTCACCGAGGCCAATTTCGTCCCCGATTCCTCGCCGGGCTATCTCGTGCGGGTGATCAACCAGATGAGCATGGCCGGGCTGGAACAGGCGCTTGCCGGTGAAGGGATCACCGCGACGCAATGGATGGCGATGGTTTCGCTCCATTTCCATTTCGCCGACACCTGCGGCGAACTCGCCCGTAGCCTGTCGCACGACAAAGGTGCGATGACGCGGCTGATCGACACGCTGGAAGAGCGCGGCTGGGTCGAGCGGATGCGCGCGGCGGACGATCGCCGGGTGATCCGGCTCGCGCTGACCCCCGAAGGCTATGACGTGGCGATGCGCGGACGGCGCAAGGTGATCGCGGCGTGGAATCACTGGCTCGCCGACTGGAGCGACGAGGACGTGACCGGGCTGGTCGCGACGCTCCAGCGGCTCAGGATATCGATGGAGAGGGCGGGTTGATGCGACGCTTGGTTCGTGAAGCGCTGAACCTTCCCGTTCGCCCTGAGCCTGTCGAAGGGCGTCCTGCCGTTCGAGAGGTGGGGACGCCCTTCGACAGGCTCAGGGCGAACGGCGCTTCTTCGCGCCGCGCTGTGACAATCCTCGCGCTCGTCACCGCCACCGCGCTTGCCGCCTGCGTGCCCGCCGACACGCGCCCGGCGGTCAGCCAGAAGGCGCCCGCCGATCTCGGGCTGGCCGGCGCGCCGATGCCGCAGGTCGATGCGCAATGGTGGCACGCGTTGGGCGACCCGCAGCTCGACCGGATCGTCGCCGAGGCGGTCGCGGGGAGCCCGACGCTCGATATCGCCGCCGCGCGGGTGCGACAGGCGCAGGCCGCGCTCGCCGCGAACAAGGCGGCGGACGGCCCCAATGTGACCTTCACCGCCGACGGCACCGGGCAGCGCCTGTCGGGCAATTACATCATCCCGCCGCCTTATGGCGGCACGGTGCGCTTCCTCGGCGACGCGACCGCCAATCTGGCGTGGAACCTCGATCTGTTCGGGCGGCAAAAGGCCGCGATCGCCGGCGCGCGCGCCTCGGCCGAGGCGGCAGCGCTCGATGCCGCGGCGGCGCGGCTGATGCTCGAGGGCGCGATCGTCTCGACCTATCTCGAGGTGGTGCGCGCCGAGCGGCAGGCGGCGCTGGCGCAGCGCACGATCGCGGCGCGGACGCAATCGCTCCAGCTCACCGACGTTCGCATCCGCAGCAACCTCGCGAGCAAGCTCGATCGCGAGGCCGCGGGGACGTTGCTCGCGCAGGCGCAACTCGCGCTGGCGCGGGCGGAAGCGGCGCGCGCGCTGGCGGTCAATGCGCTCGCCGCGCTTGCCGGGCGCGGCGCGGATTATCCCGCGACGATCGCCGCGACGCAGGTGCCGGTCGATGTGTCGCTGGCGCTCCCCGCGACGATCCCCGCCGACCTTCTCGCCCGCCGCGCCGATATCGCCGCGGCGCAGGCGCGGATCGCGGCGGCGGCGGCGGGCAAGCTCGTCGCGCGGCGCGCTTTCTACCCCGATATCAACCTCACCGCGCTGGCCGGGGTGCAGGCGATCGGCATCGCCAATATGTTCAAGGGCGATTCGAGCGTCGCCGGCGGCGGCGCGGCGATCCATCTGCCGATCTTCGACAACGGCCGGCTCAAGGCCGATCTGGCGGGCGCCACCGCCGGGCTCGATCTCGCGATCGCCGATTACAACCAGAAGGTGGTCGGCGCGGTGCGCGAATCCGCCGATGCGATCACCAAGATCCGCGCCGCCGAAACCGAGCGCGCGCGGCAGGCCGAGGTGGTGCGCGGCTATAGCGAGACCGCGCGGCTCAACCATATCCGCGTATCGAGCGGGCTCGCCTCGCGGCTCGACCTGATCGACACCGACGTGCGGCTGCTCGACGCGCAGCTTGCCGAAACCAATCTTGCCATCGACGCGCTTACCGCGCGCGCGCAGCTCGCCCAGGCGCTGGGCGGCGGCTTCGATCCTTCCCGGGGCATCACGCAATGACCGACGCAGAAAATCCCGCCTCCGCCAACGACGCACCGCCGCCGGCGGCTGCCGCGCCCGCCGCACCGCCGCCTCCGCCGGCACGCGGCAATCCGCGTGCGCGCAGGCGGCTGCTGACGCTGCTCGCGATCGTCGTGGTGGCCGCAGGGCTCGGCTATCTTATCTTCGGGGTGCTGCTCGCCCCGCCGTCGGAAGAGACCGACGACGCCTATGTCGCAGGCGACGTGGTGTCGATCACCGCGCGCGACGCGGGGACGGTGGTGTCGCTCCACGCCGACAATACCGAGGCGGTGAAGGCCGGCCAGCCGCTGATCGACCTCGATCCGGCGACCGCCGACGTCAATCTCGCCGCCGCCGAGGCCGAACTGGCGCGCGCGGTGCGCGCCACCCGCGCCGATTTCTCCAAGGTCGGGGCGGGGAGCGCCGCGGTGATCCAGGCCGAGGCGCAGCTCGCCGCGGCGCAGGCCGATTTCGCGCGCCGCAAGTCGGCCGCCGGGGCCGGCGCGATCTCGGGCGAGGAATTGAGCCACGCCGCCGATGCGGTGAAGGTCGCGACCGCGACGCTCGGGCTCGCCCGCGCGCAGGAGGCGCAGGCCAAGAGCGCGGTGGTCGGCACCGACGTCAACACCAACCCCGCGGTGCTCGCGGCGATCGCCGCCTATCGCCGCGCCGCGATCACCCGCGCACATATGCATATCATCGCGCCGATCGACGGCGTGGTGGCGCAGCGCAGCGTCCAGGTCGGCCAGCAGATCCAGGCGGGGACGCCGCTGATGGCGGTCGTGCCGCTCAACCGCGTGTGGGTCGACGCCAATTTCCGCGAGACCCAGCTGCGCGATCTGCGTATCGGCCAGCCCGCAACGGTGGTGTCGGACATGTACGGCGGCAAGACGGTCTATCACGGCCGCGTGATCGGCGTCGGCGCGGGGAGCGGCAACGCCTTCGCGCTGCTCCCGCCGCAGAATGCCAGCGGCAATTGGATCAAGATCGTCCAGCGCGTGCCGGTGCGGATCGCGCTGGATGCGAAGGAGCTGGCGGCCAATCCGCTGCGCGTCGGGCTGTCGGTCAATGCGACAGTCGACACCGCCGACAAATCGGGCGCGCGGCTCGCGCGCGGGGCGGCGGTGCCCTATCGCGGCGATGTCGCGGTCGACGGCAACGATCCCGCGGTCGAGGCGCGCATCCGCCAGATCATCGCGGCGAACCGCTGAGGCGGGGCAGATGCATATGGCTCCGTTCGCCCTGAGCCTGTCGAAGGGCTGCACTTCTTCGGAAGAAAAGGCAGGGCTTCGACAAGCTCAGCCCGAACGGGGAGAGGGGAGCGCGGGTTCGGCTGGCATGGCGACGAAGGAAGGCGCGCGATGAGTAGTGCTCCTCCCGCCCCCGCCGCGCCGCCGCCACTTCACGGCCCGCGGCTGGCGCTGGTCGCCGTCGCGCTGGCGATGGGGACGTTCATGATGGTGCTCGACAGCACGATCGCCAACGTCTCTTTGCCGACGATCGCGGGCAACCTCGGCGTGTCGAGCGACAATTCGACCTGGATCATCACCGCCTTCGCGGTCTCCAACGGCATTTCGGTGCCGCTGACCGGCTGGCTGATGCGGCGCTTCGGCGTGGTGCGCACCTTCTGCGCCTCGCTGGTGCTGTTCACGATCGCCTCCTTGCTGTGCGGCATTGCGTGGAGCCTTCCCTCGCTGATCGTCTTCCGCGTGCTGCAGGGGGCGGTGTCGGGGCCGATGATGCCGGGCAGCCAGGCGCTGCTGATCTCGGTCTTCCCGCCCGAGAAACGCGCCACCGCACTCGGCATCTGGTCGATGACCACCTTGGTCGCGCCGATCATGGGGCCGATCCTCGGCGGCTATATCTCGGACAATTACCACTGGAGCTGGATCTTCCTGATCAACGTGCCGATCGGGGTGCTGGTCGTCAGCATCTGCTGGCTCAATCTCGCCAGGCGCGAGACGCCGACCTTCAAGGCGCCGATCGATACCGTCGGGCTCGGCTTGCTGATCCTGTGGGTCGGATCGCTGCAGGTGATGCTCGATCTCGGCAAGAATGCCGATTGGTTCAACGATACGACGATCGTCGTGCTTGCGATCACCGCCGCGATCTCGTTCGTCGCCTGGCTGATCTGGGAGCTGACCGACGCCAATCCGACGGTCGATCTGTCGCTGTTCGCCAACCGCAATTTCGCGATCGGCACGCTCGCCTTCTGCCTCGGCTATGCGGTGTTCTTCGCCAATGTGCTGCTGCTGCCTTTATGGCTACAGACCCAGCTCGGCTACACCGCCACCTGGGCCGGGCTGGTCGCCGCGCCGAGCGGGGTGGTGGCGGTGATGATCACCCCGTTCGCGGCGCGCTTCGCCGGGCGGATCGACGCGCGTATCCTCGCCACCGTGGCGTTCGTCGGCTTCGCCGTGAGCTATTGGATGCGCTCGGGCTATACGACGACCGCGAGCTTCTGGGACTTCACCCTGCCCTTGCTGGTGCAGGGCGTGTCGATGGGCACTTTCTTCCTGTCGATGGTGACGATCTCGCTCGATCGCATCCCGCCGGAGAGAATCCCCTCGGCGACCGGCATCTCCAATTTCGCGCGGATCGTCGCGGGTGCCTTTGCGGCGTCGATCATCACGACGGCATGGGATCATCGCGCCGCGCACCACCAGGCGCATCTCGCCGCCGCGGTGGGGGATGGCATGCCCTATCGCCTGACGGTCGAGGGGCTCGGACGGCTCGGGCTCGATGCGACGCAGGCGGCGGCGGCGGTGACGCGGCAGATGGTCGGGCAGGCCTATCTGCTCGCCTCGACCGATCTGTTCCGGCTGTCGGCGTGGCTCTCCGCGGTGCTGATCGTCGTGGTGTGGTTCACCCGCCGCCCCGCCGCGAACAATGGGCCGGTGGCGGCGGATTGAGCAGAGCGTTTGGAAAATGCGCGAAGCCGCATTTTCGGCGGCACCAGCCCGCCATATCCCGAAGGGACATGCCAGACGGACGCTACGCCGCCTCGGTCGCCGCGATCCAGCCGCCGCCGAGCACGCGATCGCCATCGTAGAGCACCGCCGCCTGCCCCGGCGCGACGCCATATTCGGGGGCGTCGAACACCAGCCGGTCGCCCACCAGCCACGCCGGCACCGGCTTGGCCATCGAGCGCACCTTGGCGCTCAGCGGCGCGTCGAGCGGGCCGAGCACGTTGATCCCCTCAAGCCGCGCCGCGCCCACCGCCAGCGCGGCGCGCGGCCCGACCACCACCTTCTTCTCGGCGGCATCGACGCGCACGACATAGAGCGGCTCCGCCGTCCCGCCGATCTCCAGCCCGCGGCGCTGGCCGACGGTGAAATGGATGATCCCGCGATGCCGGCCGAGCGTACGCCCTTCGAGGTCGACGATCTCGCCCGCGGTATCGGCTTCGGGGCGGAGCTTGCGCACCAGCCCGGCATAATCGCGATCGGGGACGAAGCAGATGTCCTGGCTGTCGGGCTTGGCCGCGACCAGCAGCCCCAGCTCGGCGGCGATCTCGCGCACCCGTGGCTTGGGCAGGGCGCCCAGCGGGAAGCGCAGGAAATCGAGCTGCGCCGCCGTCGTGGCGAAGAGGAAATAGCTCTGGTCGCGCGCCGGATCGGCGCCGCGGTGCAGCTCCGGGCCGTCGGCGCCGATCACGCGGCGGACATAATGGCCGGTGGCGAGGCAATCCGCGCCGAGATCGCGCGCCAGCGCGAACAGATCGGTGAACTTCGGCCCCATGTTGCACTGGACGCAGGGGATCGGGGTGCGCCCGGCGAGATATTCGTCGGCGAAGCGATCGACCACCGTCTCGCGGAAGCGCGATTCATGATCGAACACATAATGCGCGATCCCCAGCCGGTCGCACACCGCGCGCGCGTCGCGGATGTCGCGCCCGGCGCAGCACGAGCCGGCACGCCCCACCGCCTCGCCGTGGTCGTAAAGCTGGAGCGTGACCCCGATCGTCTCCGCACCCGTCGCATGCGCCAGCGCGGCGACCACCGAGCTGTCGACCCCGCCCGACATGGCGACGACGATGCGCTTGCCCGACAGGCTTTCGCCCAACTGAAATTCAGCCCGATTCATCGCAGGTCCCGATATAGGAGCCCTCGGCGTTACGCAAAGTTACCTTTGTGAACGAACCGTTGCCCCGTCGTTTACGAGGTTTTTAACCCCCTTTGGTTAGAAGCGACCTGTGCCTCGCACGGCACGAGTAACGTAAGGGTCGTAATGGATTTGAGCTTCGCCGGATTCGACATCAAGGCCGATGCGGCAGTGCCGCTGCCGGTCGATCTCGCGGTGCTGCTTGTGCGGATCGCGGCGCGGCAGGCTGCCTCGCCGACCGCGATCGCCCAGGCGCAGATGATGCACCAACCGTCGCTCGGCGCGCGTTTTGCGCCAGCCGACGGTGCGTTCAACGGTATTGCCGCCCGGACGCTGACGGAATGGAGGGACCGGTGAACGGCGCGTTTACCGTGCTGCTTAGGCGGCACGCAACAGCCACCCGGTTACGTCATAGTCCCCGTAGTTGGAGAGGGGGCCCCCCGCCCCGAACCGAAGGTTAAAGTAATGATTGAAAACCAAAAAATCCGCCCTGCAAGGGTCATCGGGCCGCTCGGAGAACCGCTCACGCTGGAGACTTTGCCGCCCGTCAACACGACGCGCTGGGTGGTCCGGCGGAAGGCCGAAGTGGTCGCTGCGGTGAACGGTGGCTTACTTACGGTGGATGAAGTCTGCGAGCGTTACGGGCTGACCGTCGAGGAGTTCGCGAGCTGGCAGCGCGCGATCGATCGCTCCGGGATGCCCGGGCTGCGCGTGACGCGGATTCAACATTACCGGTCGCTCTACGAGCGCCAGCAGAAATATTGAGATCACCCGATCCGGCCCGCGCGGCCGGATAAGTGAGCGGCGCCGGCGTCGTTCCTTCGCCCTTCCCAACGGACAGCAACCGGGGAGGGCGAAGGAAGGGGGCCGGCGCCGTCTTATTGCCCGGGCATCGTGCGCCAGCCGGAACAAAGAAGGCCCATCGGCATTTACTTGATCAGGTAAGGCAGCCCGGCGCTCGCCGGGCGAAAGCTTGGGAGTAGTGCCATGGGTATCATTCTTTGGCTGATCGTCGGCGGCGTTATCGGGTGGCTCGCGAGCATCATCATGCGGACCGATGCGCAACAGGGGATTTTCCTCAACGTCGTGGTCGGCATCATCGGCGCGTTCATCGGCGGGCTGATCTTCTCCGGCGGCAATTTCGGCCAGGCCGGGCTGTCGGTCTATTCGTTCCTCGTCTCGCTGCTCGGCGCGGTGGTCCTGCTCGGGATCGTCAACCTCGTCCGCCGCGGGTCTGTGCGCTGATCCGTTACTGACGCAAACGTCGTCAAACGAAACGGCCGCCCGAGCGATCGGGCGGCCGTGTGTTTTTGATGTGGCGAGCCCGCCGCCTTAGATCTTTGCGTCCTCGCGAAGGCGGGGACCGGGTCTGAGCTCCCGCCTTCGGTCAGATAGGCGTCGCCAAAGGCTTCCGACGTCGTCATCCTTTCGTCATACCGGACTTGATCCGGCATCCAGGGCAACAGGCGATATCGCTCGTGGCTCTGGATGCCGGGTCGAGCCCGGCATGACGACTGAAGGGCAAGTTCGACTGGCGCGCGCTTATTGCAGCAGGAAGCGCACGCCGAGCGTCACCGACAGTTCGGTTTCGCCGGCGACGATCGGGGTTTCCGCCATATCGGCCTTGGCGGCGCGCATATAGGCGACCGGCGGACGCGGCGAGCCGCCGTCATTCTCGCCATTTTCGTTGATCGACACGATCCGCACGACGCGCAACCCCGCCGCCTTGGCATAAAGCTCGGCGCGGGTGCGCGCGGTCTTCACCGCCTCGGCGCGCGCCTCGTCGAGCGCGGCGCCGGGCTTGTCGATCGACATCGACGGCCCGTCGATCTGGTTGGCGCCCGCCTTGACCAAGGCGTCGAGCGCGGCGCCGCTCTTGGCGATATCGCGGAACTTCACCGAAACGTTGTTGCTCGCCTGATAGCCGGTGATCACCGGCGCCTCATTCTGCTGATAGCGATATTGCGGCGAGAGCCCGACGCTGCTCGTCATGATGTCGCGCTCGGCGATCCCGGCCGCCTTGAGCGCCTGGATCACGCGGGTCATCCGCGCGGCATTTTCGCTCAGCGCGGCGGCGGCGGTCGGCGCCTGGGTCACCACCCCGGCGCGAATCGTCGCGATGTCGGGGGTGCGGCTGACCTGGCCGGTAGCCGTGATATCGAGCAACGTCCCGTCGGGCAGGATCGCGGGCGTGGCGGCCTGCGCCAGCGCCGGGGTGGCGGCCGCGCAGGCGGCGAGCGTCACGAGGGAAAAGATTAGACGCATAGATTGCAAAGCTCCCGTGAAAATCACTTGCTGCGACGAGCTGTGGCAGAGCTTCGATCAACCGGGGATGAACGGCCCCAGCCTCAATTCCGCCACCTCGACCGGGCATTTGCGGGGGCACTTGAGTGCGGTGATTTATTCCGATAATACAGCGCCGAGGTAAATGAGGCGATCAGGGCGCCGGGACGGGGAAGTGAGCCGAATGAATTACGAATCCGGCAGTCTGGGCGGCGAGCGGCTGGCGATCGAGGGGCCGGATACCCGCGCGCGCAATCGGCGCCGCTGGATCATCGGCGGCGCGCTCGCGCTCGTGCTGGCGGGCGGCGGCGGTTATGCGCTGACGCATCGCGGCGGCGACGCGCCCGCCATGTCGCCGGCCGATCAGGCGCCGACCGTCACCGTGATGGTGCCGGGCAGCGGATCGGTCGCGCGCCAGATCAACGCCACCGGGTCGCTCGCCGCCAAGCGCGAGATGCCGGTCGGCGTCGCGGGCGAAGGCGGGATGGTGACCCGCGTGCTGGTCGAGCCGGGGCAGTGGGTCGCGGCGGGCGAGGTGCTCGCGGTGGTCGACCGCTCGGTGCAGGCGCAGACCGCGGCGAGCCTCAATGCGCAGATCGGCGTCGCACGATCGGATCTGGTGCTCGCCCAGCAGGAGCTCGAGCGCGCGCAGCAGCTCGTCGGGCGCGGGTTCATCAGCCAGGCCGACGTGCAGCGCCGCATCGCGACGCGCGATGCCGCCGCCGCGCGGCTCAAGGTGGCGCAGGCCACCGCCGCCGAGCAGGGCGCGCGCAACCGCCGGCTCGATATCCGCGCGCCGGAAGCGGGGCTGATCCTGACGCGGCAGGTCGAACCGGGGCAGATCATCGGCGCGACCACCGGCACCCTGTTCCGCATGGCCAAGGGCGGCGAGATGGAGATGCGCGCGCAGCTCGCCGAGGCCGATCTCGCCAAGGTCCGCGTCGGCGACGGCGCCATCGTCACCCCGGTCGGCGAATCGCGCTCCTTCTCCGGGCATGTGTGGCAGGTGTCGCCGGTGATCGATCCGCAGACGCGGCAGGGCATCGCGCGCATCCAGCTTTCCTACGATCCGGCGCTCCGCCCGGGCGGTTTCGCCTCGGCGACGCTGATCGGCGGGGCGAGCAACGAGCCGCAATTGCCGCAATCGGCGATCCTGAGCGACGACCGCGGCAATTTCGTCTATATCGTCGGCAAGGACAACAAGGTGGAGCGGCGCAACGTTCGGCTCGGCACCGTCACCGATCGCAACGTCGCGATCGCCGAGGGGCTGACGGGCAACGAGCGCGTGATCCGTTCCGCCGGTGCTTTCCTCAATCCGGGGCAAAAGGTCGTCCCGGTCGTGGAAAAGGGCACCGAGAAAGCCAAAGGCTGATAGCGCCATGAGCTTCCGCAATATCTCCGCCTGGTCGATCCGGAACCCGGTTCCGTCGATCGTGCTGTTCTGCATGCTGACGGTGGCCGGCATCGTCAGCTTCATCCGCATGGACATCAACCAGGATCCGGACATCGAATTCCCGGCGGTGACGGTGGAGATCTCGCAGCCGGGCGCGGCGCCGAGCGAGCTCGAAACGCAGGTGACGCAGCGGGTCGAGGCGGCGGTGCGCTCGGTCGAGGGGATCGACGAGATCCAGTCGTTCGTCAGCGAGGGCAGCTCGACCACCTTCGTCCAGCTCGACATCGGCACCCCGATCGATCGCGCGGTGAACGAGGTGCGCGACGCGGTGGTGCAGATCCGCTCCAACCTGCCCGAAGGCATTCTGGAGCCGCAGATCACCCGCGTGAAGGCCAACGACAATGATGTCGGCAGCTATTCCGCGATCGCCAGCGACATGACGATCGAGCAGCTTTCCTGGTACATCGACAATACGGTGGCCAAGGAGCTGCTCTCCGTCCCCGGGCTGAGCAAGGTCGAGCGCAACGGCGGGGTCGATCGCGAGATCCGCGTGATTCTCGATCCGGCCAAGCTCGCCGCATTCGGGCTCACCGCGAGCCAGATCAACCAGCAGCTCCGCCAGGTGAACCTGAACGCGGCGGGGGGGCGCTCCGAAATCGCCGGGGCGGAACAATCGCTGCGCGTGCTCGGCAACGCGCGCAACGCTTACGAACTCGGCCAGACGCAGATCTCGGTCGGCGACGGGCGGACGGTCAAGCTCGCCGACGTCGCGACGGTGCGCGATCTCTATGCCGAGCAGCGCACCGCCGCGGCGGTCGACGGCCGCCCGGTGCTGAGCTTCGATTTCAAGCGCGCCAAGGGCTATTCCGACGTCACCGTGTTCCGCGAGGCCAAGGCCAAGCTGGAGATGCTGGAGAAGCGCAACCCCAAGGTGCATTTCCAGCTGCGCTACGACGGCTCCAAATATGCGCTGGAGCAATATAAGAGCGCGATCCACGCGATGCTCGAGGGCGCCGCGCTGGCGGTGCTGATCGTCTTCCTGTTCCTGCGCGATACGCGCGCGACGATGATCTCGGCGCTCGCGATCCCTTTGTCGGCGATCCCGGCCTTCTGGTTCATGGATCTGATGGGCTTCTCGCTCAACGGGATGACGCTGCTCGCGCTCAGCCTCGTCGCCGGGGTGCTGGTCGACGACGCGATCGTCGAGATCGAGAATATCGTGCGCCACATGCGGATGGGCAAAACCGCCTATCAAGCGGCGATCGACGCAGCGGACGAGATCGGTCTCGCGGTGCTGGCGACGACGATGGCGATCGTCGCGGTGTTCCTGCCCGTCGGGCTGATGCCGGGGATTTCGGGGCAGTTCTTCCGCAACTTCGGTCTCACCGTCGTCGTCGCGGTGCTGATGAGCCTTGCCGTCGCGCGGCTCATCACCCCGATGATCGCGGCTTATTTCCTCAAGGCCGGGGGCCACGCCACGCATGGCGAAGGCTGGCTGATGGACGTCTATCTCAAGGTGCTGCACTGGACGATGGACACCGGTCGCGCGCCGGCGATCCGCGCGCAGGGCGGCCTCAAGCGGCTGACCGGCTATTTCCGCGATCATCGCCTGTGGGTGATCGGGATGGGGGTCGGCGCCTTCCTGCTGACGATCGTCTGCTTCGGGCTGATCCCGATGCAGTTCCAGCCGGCGATCGACGACGAGCGCTCCGCGGTGACGATCACGATGGCGCCGGGCTCGACGCTGGCGCAGACGCAGGAGACGGTCGACAAGGTCGTCGCGCTGCTGCGCAAACAGCCCGACGTGCGGAGCGTCTACAGCCGCACCGCGGTCGGCTCGGGCCGCGTCACCGCGCAGTTCAAGGACCACAAGTCGATGACCTCGACCGCGTTCGAGCGCAGCCTGGCGCCCGAACTGGCCAAGATCCCCGACGCGCGGGTCAATTTCCAGTCGCAGTTCGGCTGGGGCGAGAATAACCGCGACGTCTCGATCACGCTGGGCGGCGACGATCCGGCGCAGTTGCGGCAGACCGCGGATCAATTGGTCAACGAGATGACCAAGATTCCGGGGCTGATCGCGCCGCGCATCGCCGGCGGGCTCAACCGGCCCGAGATCGTGATCAAGCCGCGGCTCGATCTTGCCGCCAATCTCGGGGTGACGACCGCCGCATTGTCCAACGCGATCCGCATCGCGACGATCGGCGACATCGATCAGAACAGCGCCAAATTCTCGTTGAGCGACCGCCAGGTGCCGATCCGCGTCGCGCTCGATCAATCGTCGCGCACCGAACTCGCCACGATCCAGAACCTGCCGGTGCAGACGCTGACCGGCGGGTCGGTGCCGCTGTCGGTGGTGGCGGATATCGGCTTCGGTTCGGGGCCGACCAAGATCAACCGGCTCAACCAGCAGCGCCAGCTGACGATTGGCGCCGACCTCTCCTCGGGGCTGGTGCTCAGCAATGCGATGAAACAGGTCAATGCGCTGCCGACGCTGCGCAACCTGCCGATCGGCATCCAGCGGGTCAGCGTCGGCCAGGCGAAATGGCAGATGGAGATGCTGACCAACTTCATCTTCGCGGTGATCGCGGGGGTGTTCCTGGTCTTCTCGGTGCTGGTGCTGCTCTATCGCCGGCTGCTGCCGCCGCTGGTCAACATGGGGTCGCTGCTGCTCGCGCCGCTGGGCGGGCTGATCGCGCTGCTGATCGTCGGCGATCCCTTGTCGATGCCGGTGTTCATCGGGCTGCTGATGCTGCTCGGCATCGTCGCCAAGAATTCGATCCTGCTGATCGACTTCGCGCTGGAGGAGATCATGAAGGGCGTGCCGGTGCACGATGCGATCATCGACGCCGGGCACAAGCGCGCGCAGCCGATCGTGATGACCACCGTGGCGATGGTCGCCGGGATGGTGCCGACCGCCTTGTCGCTGTCGGGCGACGGATCGTGGCGCG
>NZ_MKRR01000170.1:0-7479 GCF_001897045.1 Sphingomonas sp. 66-10 | reverse complement strand
TCGGGATCGAGCGGCGGGTGGGGCCGTGGATCGGCCGGCGCCTGCTGACCTATCGTCCGGGCGACGGCGATCGACCCGCGATCGATCACGTTCCCGGCGGCGGCCCGCTCCCCGCCCCGCAGGGCCGGATCGGCTTCCACGACGACGATCCGCAGCCGGCGGAGTGAGGCGAGCGGGCCCGTCACCCCGGCCTTGTGCCGGGGGCCACCGGGCAGCAAGAGCCTCGTGCGTTTGATCGGGATCCAGATCGAGCCGCCCCTTGTGTTCCTGCCAAGGCGGGAGCCCAGACTAGGTCCCCGTCTTCGCGGGGACACAAGAAGGGGACCCCGAGGGCCGGGGTGGATCGGAATTCGCGCACGATGCTCTAGGCCCGCGGTGCCGCGGCGCCGGAAGGCCGGGTTGACGGCCGGGATGCTCGCCTCTCTCTATCGCCCGCGAACGAACGGCTTGAACAAAGCCACGACTTGGGGATTGTTTCGGGTATGATCCCGATCGTCCGCCGGCGGCCGCCTCACGAACGCATTCCCGCCGGACTGGTGCGGATGCGGGTGGTCGCGACGGCGATGCTGGTGGTGATGGCGGCGACCTTCCTCGTCGCCCGCGCCGTCGAGCCGCTCCATCCCGGCTGGGGCTTCGTCCGTGCCTTTGCCGAAGCGGCGATGGTCGGCGGGCTGGCCGACTGGTTCGCGGTGACCGCCCTGTTCCGCCACCCGCTCGGGCTGCCGATCCCGCATACCGCGATCATCCCGCGCAACAAGGATCGCATCGGCGACCAGCTCGCGCTGTTCCTGCGCGACAATTTCCTGATCCCGCACGTCGTCGCGCGGCGGATGCGGCGGATCGATCTCGCCAGCGCCGCGGGGCGCTGGCTGAGCAACCCGACCGCGGGCGGCTCACGCCTGTCGCGCGGCCTGTCGCGGCTCGCGGTGGAGGTGCTCCAGGCGCTCGATCAGGAACGGCTCGGCGGGATGGTGCGCGGCGCGATGGTCCGGCAGGTGCGCGTGCTCGATCTGTCGCCGGTCCTCGGCCGTGCGCTCGCCGCGGCGATCAGCAAGGATCGCCATTTGCCGGTGCTCGACGGGATCGTCCGCTGGGCCGGGCGCGTCCTTCAGGCGAACGAGCCGATCGTCCGCGCGATGGTCCATGACCGCGCGGGGTCGATCCTGCGCTGGACCGGGCTCGACGAGACGCTCGCCAACAAGATCATCGACGGGCTCGACAAGATGCTCGCCGACATGGCCGAGGATCGCAACCACCCGTTGCGCGGCAAGGCCGAGGAGGGGCTGATCAAGCTCGCCGACGACCTCCAGCACGACGCGGCGATGATCGCGCGCGTCGAGCAGCTCAAGCTCGAACTGCTCGAAAATCCCGCGATGCAGGATTGGATCAACGGATTGTGGGAGCAGGCGCGCGCCGCGATGCTGCGCGCCGCGCGCGATCCGGAGGCGCTCGTCGCGGGCAAGCTGCGCGAGGCGCTCGACCAGCTCGGGCAGACGCTGCAAAGCGATGTCCGCCTGCAGCGCACGCTCAACCGCTATGTGCGCCGCGCGGCGGTGGGGACCGCGGCGGATTACGGCGATTCGATCGTCCGGCTGGTATCCGAAACGGTGCGCGGGTGGGACGCACAGACGATCACCCGCCGGCTGGAGAATGCGGTGGGCAAGGATCTGCAATTCATCCGGATCAACGGCACGCTGGTCGGCGGGCTGGTCGGGCTGGCGATTCATGCGGTGGATGTCGCGCTATGAGTAAATTCCCGCGCCGCGCCGCCCACCCGGCCCTCCAAACGCTTGCCGTTGTCGGCACTTTCCCGCAAGAAAGCCGGTGATGGGCGCAGCGGCGGATTTCAGCGAGGACGGTGACACCCTGCGCTTCACCGGCGATCTTTCGCTGGCGACGATCGGCGATCTGCCGCAGCGGCTGCGCGCGCGCGGCGACGGCGAGGGGGTGCGGCATCTCGATCTGTCGGCGATCGACCGGATCGATACCGTCGGCGCCTGGGTGGTCCACCGCTTCGCGCACGAGCATAATGCGACGATCGAGGGGCTCGATCCCGAGCATGTCCGGTTGCTCGAACATGTCGAGCGGTCCGATCAGCTCGTCGCGATGCGGCCGCGCCATGTCAGCCCGTTCACCCGCGTGCTCGGCGAGATCGGCACCGCGACGATCACCGCCGGCACCACCTTGCTCGGGCTGCTCGGTTTCCTCGGCGCGATCGTCATCGCGCTCGGCAACGTCATCCGCCACCCGCGGCGCTTCCGCTTCAACGCCACGGTGCAGCGGTTCGAGGTGGTCGGGGTCACCGCGCTCGGCATCATCGGGCTGATGAGTTTCCTGATCGGGATCGTGATCGCGCAGCAGGGCGCGGTGCAGCTCCGCCAGTTCGGCGCCGAAGTCTATACGATCAACCTGATCGGGCGGATCACCCTGCGCGAGCTGGGCGTGCTGATGACCGCGATCATGGTCGCCGGCCGCTCTGGCTCGGCTTTCGCCGCGCAGCTCGGCACGATGAAGCTGACCGAGGAAATCGACGCGATGCGCACGATCGGCGTCTCGCCGATGGAGGCGCTGGTGCTGCCGCGCACGATCGCCGCGATCGTGCTGATGCCGCTGCTCGGCTTCTATTCCTCGATCGTGGCGATGATCGGCGGCGGGCTGTTGTGCTGGATCAACCTCGGCATCCCGCCGGTCACCTATATCGCGCGGCTGCGCGAAGTGGTGCCGATCACCGATCTTTACGTCGGGCTGGTCAAGGCGCCGGTGTTCGGCGCGATCATCGCGCTCGCCGGCTGTTTCCAGGGGATGCAGGTCGAGGGCGATGCCGAGCAGGTCGGCAACCGCACCACCGCCGCGGTGGTGCAGGCGATCTTCCTGGTGATCGTGCTCGACGCCTTTTTCGCGGTATTCTTCACCTCGATGGGGTGGAACTGATGCCCTCGGCGGACGACGATATCATCATCCGCGTGCGCGGGCTGCGCACCAGCTTCGGCGATCAGGTGATCCACGACGGGCTCGATCTCGACGTGCGGCGCGGTGAGATCCTCGGCGTGGTCGGCGGATCGGGCACCGGCAAATCGGTGCTGATGCGCGCGATCATCGGCCTCCAGCCCCCCGACGAGGGCGAGATCACCGTCTTCGGCGAATCCACCATCGGCCGCGAGGAGACCGAGGCGGTCGAGATCCGCAAGCGCTGGGGGGTGCTGTTCCAGGGCGGCGCCTTGTTCTCCACGCTGACGGTCGCCGAGAACGTCCAGGTCCCGATCCGCGAATTCTATCCGGAACTCGATCTGGCGCTGCTCGACGAAATCGCCTCCTACAAGGTGGTGATGACCGGGCTGCCCGCGGAGGCGGGGCCGAAATATCCCGCCGAGCTTTCGGGGGGGATGAAGAAGCGCGCCGGGCTGGCGCGCGCGCTGGCGCTCGATCCAGAGCTGCTGTTCCTCGACGAGCCGACCGCGGGGCTCGATCCGATCGGCGCCGCCGGGTTCGACGAACTGACCCATTCGCTGCAGCAGACGATGGGGCTCACGGTGTTTCTGATCACCCACGATCTCGATACGCTCTATGCGATCTGTGATCGGGTGGCGGTGCTGGCGGACAAAAAGGTGATCGCAGTCGGCACGATCGACGAGCTCCTGGCGTTGGACCATCCGTGGATCCAGGAATATTTCAATGGCCCGCGCGGCCGCGCGGCGGTCGCGACCCAGGAAGCCAATGGGGCGCGGAAAAAGCCAGGGACGGGAACTGACTGATGGAAACTCGCTCCAACCACGTCCTCGTGGGATCGGTCGTGCTGATCCTGCTCGCGGTGCTCGCGCTGTTCACGGTGTGGATCGCGCGGCTCGGCGGCGCGAGCGAGAAGGAATATGACATCTTCTTCAAGCAATCGGTCGACGGGCTCGCCAAGGGATCGTCGGTCACCTTCTCGGGCGTCCCCTCGGGCCAGGTGAAGCTGATCCAATTGTGGAAGAACGATCCGCAATTCGTCCGCGTGCGGATCACTGTCAACGAGGATACCCCGGTGCTCCAGGGCACCACCGCGACGATCCAGGGCAGCTTCACCGGCACCAGCACGGTGAGCCTCGACGGCGCGGTGAAGGGCGCCCCGCCGATCACCTGCCCGGCGAACGATGCCGCCAACCAATGCCCCTATGGCGTGCCGGTGATCCCGACGCGGACCGGCGGGCTCGGCGCGCTGCTCAATTCCGCGCCGCAATTGCTCGAGCGGCTCTCGACGCTGACCGAGCGGCTGACCGGGCTGGTCACCGACAAGAATCAGGCGTCGATCGCGGGCATCCTCGACAATACCAACCGGCTGAGCCGCGCGCTCGCCGATCGCGGGCCGGAAATCGCCGCGACGCTGGCGCAGACCCGCATCGCCGTCCAGCAGGCGGGCGACGCGGCGGCGAAGATCGGCGATCTCGCCGCGACCACCAACGGGCTGCTCGCCGAGGACGTCAAACCGGCGATGGCCAATCTCAACCAGGCGATCAGCGCCGCCAAGCAAAGCGCCGATACGCTCAACGCGACGATCGGCGATGCGCGCCCCGGCTTGCAGAGCCTGTCCAAACAGACCGCGCCCGAGCTGGCGCGGCTGATCCACGATCTGCGCCAGATGACCGATGCCTTGACCTCGGTGGCGGAGCGGGTCGATCGCAACGGCGCCGGATCGGTGATCGGCCAGCAGCGGCTCCCTGACTACAAGCCCGGCAAATGAGGCGGACAATGATGCGACCGAAGCATTTTCAGCAAAAGTGGATGCCGGGTCTCCGCAGGAAGATGCGCCAGCCGGCGATGATTTTCCTCGCGGCGCTGCCGCTGGCGGGCTGCATCAGCTTCGGCGCGAAGCCGCCGCCCTCGCTGCTCGACCTGACCTCGACCGAACAGGCCGCGCCGGGGCAGACGCAGGATGCCGCGACCGCCAAGACGATCTTCATCCAGACGCCGTCGGTGCCGCAGGCGCTCTCCACCGCGCGGGTGCCGGTGCAGGCGACGCCGACCTCGATCGCCTATATCAAGGATGCGCAATGGGTGGAGCCGCCGCAGCGGCTGTTCGCCCGGCTGCTCGCCGATACGATGACCGCGCGGAGCGGGCGTGTCGTGCTCGATGCGGGGCAGGCGTTCGGCGACAATGGCGCGCGGCTGAGCGGCGAATTGCGCAATTTCGGTATCGACGCGGCCTCGTCGAGCGCGATCGTCACCTTCGATGCGGCGCTGGTCCGCGCCGAGGGCAGCAAGGTGGAAAAGCAGCGCTTCGAGGCGAAGGTGCCGGTCTCCCGGATCGATGCCGCCTCGGCCGGACGCGCGCTCAACCGCGGCGCCAATCAGGTCGCGGCGGCGGTGGCCGATTGGGTGGGGAAATAGGCGACGGTCTGGAGGTCGCCGCTGCGCCAGCGGTGCAAAATCCCAATCTACGTTCGCCCTTCGACAAGCTCAGCCCGAACGGGGAAGCTGATAACCTCGTAACTTACCGCGCAGCGATCCGCCGGATCGGTGTCGGCACATTGCAGATATCGGCGCCCCCCGCCGGGCGGACGAAGAAGCCGTCGCGGCGGTTGGCGCGGGCATCGGCGTAACGCGCGAAGCTCGTGCTTTCGGTGGCGAGATATTCGAAGCGCGGTCGCTCGGCGACGGGCAGGTCGCTCGCCAGCCGGACCGAGACGATCGGCACATGCTCGGCCGGCGTGGCATAGACCCCGAGCGCTTCGGTGCCGCGCGGCAGTGACGACAGCAGCTCGATCCCCTCGATCACCCGGCCGACCAGCGCGATATTGCGATCGAGGTGGCGCGGCGCATGGCCGATCACCGCATAGAGCTCGCTGCCGTCGCCCGCATCGGGCGGCATGTCGCGCCCGACCCCGACCATCCCGTAGCAATGCACCGGCCACGCGATCGTGCCCCCCGCGCCGCGCTCGGCCGCGATCGGCCAGCCGTGCCAGGTGAAGGTCTCGGGGGCGTAAGCGTCATGCCCCGGCGCCGCGACGATCGGGCCGAGATCGGCGGGGGTGAGGCGGGTGGTATAATCGGCCTGCTCGGTGGGGGTAAGGCTGGCGGGAAGCGGCCGCTTGGCGGTGCTGCCGCCCCATTGCGCGACATAATTGTCCTGCACGCGGTTGACGCCGGCGCCGTCCCACCAATGCTGGGTGGCGAGCATGCGGATGTTGCGCACCCAGCTTTGCGAGAAGGGCGCGGGGATCAACTGGATCACCACGCGGCGCGGCTTGCCGGTGGCGGTAGGGGCGAGGTCCATCACCAGCAGATCGCCCGCGGGAATCGCGCGCCAGTCGCCGGCAGGCGCGGCGGCGACGATTTCCGACGGCGCGCGCGCGGGGGACGCGGCGGCGTCGGCGGCGGTTGGTGCAGCGGCAGTGGCTGCGGATGCCGGGGCGGATGCGGCGAGAAGCGCGGCAAGGGCGGGTGCGATCATGCGCGCGATGCTGCCTTTAGCGGGCGCGCGATGCAATTCCCCGGCGCGAAAGCTTGCGTCGCGCGCCGCCCCGCTTTAGGGCGTCGCCTCCCAAGGCATGCGGAGCGGTGGCCGAGTGGTCGAAGGCGCTCGCCTGGAAAGTGAGTATACGGCAAAACCGTATCGAGGGTTCGAATCCCTCCCGCTCCGCCACTTATTTCGCAAAGGACTGGCGATCCGTCGTTAACGCGGCTTGCGCCGCGCGCTGGCCTTGAGGATATCCTCCATCTCGACGATGCAGTCGCGTCCCTTGAGGCTACCCTCGGTTTTATCCTCCGGGTCGGCCTCGAAATAGGCGCGCATCTTATCGGATAGTGCCACAAGTGCCTGATAATTTTCTTCGCCGACCTTCTGGCGGATTGTTTTCAATCCCTCGTTGAGCGCAAAAAATTCGGTGTCGATATTCTGCTCCGGGAAATAGCCCGTCCTGTCCTTGAAGGTCGGCGAGGAGAGCATCATCGAACCCAATTGGTCCATGATCTCCCCGATCCCCTTGGGAATATATGGCTTGTCGGAATGAAGGCTTGAGCGATACATACTATTCTCCTGGGCGTAAGATGGCATAGGTATGACCTTGTCCGAGCTGACTGGGTCTAACGATGATCACGATGGTCGGCTTGAAATCACTGTTGAAGAAGCCTCTAATTTGCGGAGTTGCTAAAGTTTTGCGCGTAAGGGAAACGTCGAAAGCGGCTCTGTCTACTCGCGCATCAGGAATTTTATATTTCGGATCTGGGAGTGATCTATCATATTCTCTGCCGATAATTCTTATTATCTGCCCTTTTGAATAATCTATTCCCCTAAGATCGAGATTTTTTCTCAGCTCATGTCGCACCGCTTGGTCAATATAATTGCCGATCGCCTCTTCGCGCGATAGGCGCGGCAGCAAGCGTCCGGCGTCGAATCGTGCTCGAGCTTCAACATAAGCGCTGTCGTAAGCGCCAAAACCTCCCCACATTCCGGAGCTGATCGGTATCGGCGATAACGCCCGCGCGGTTAGCGAGGGTAAGATA
>NZ_MKRR01000169.1:30825-35213 GCF_001897045.1 Sphingomonas sp. 66-10 | reverse complement strand
CCATAGTCCCGGCAATGCCCGCAACTGGGGCGCTAGGGCCGCCCTCAGATTGCGTACTCAATTTTTCCGCCCATGATCGGAATGTCTGGATCATTCGGCCAAGTTCGCGTGGACCTCTCCACGCCTGACATGTCATGCTCGACGAGGTCGTCGCCAACATGCCCGCCGCCGCCGCTGCCGAAAAGCTCCAGCGCGTCCGGCAAGCCGCTGCCGAGACCTGTGCGACGCTCGTCGGGGAGCGGCCGACGATGACCGGATTCGAAACCTAGAGTCACGCCCTGCCGGCCAGCCAGCCGACGTGCAAAGCGTGACGACAGGCGCATGCTCCTCCAGCGCAGACGGAAAGAGCCTCATGTCACGGCCACTTGACGAAAACGGCCTTTCCGATCGCGGCGAAAGCGGGGACCGGCGGCGTGACCGACTGTTCGAGCGGCATCCCTGGTTGCGCCATCCGCTGAGTTCGCTCGGGCCGGGGCTTATAACCGGGGTTGCGGACGACGACCCGAGCGGCATCGCCACTTACTCGCAGGCCGGCGCCGCGTTCGGCTTCGGCCTGCTCTGGACCATGCCGTTGGCTTATCCGCTGATGTCGGCGGTGCAGGAACTGACGGCGCGGTTGGGGCGGGTCACCGGCATGGGCCTCGCCGCCAATATCCGGCGCGTCTTTCCGCCCTTTGTCCTTCGGTCTCTGGTCCTGCTCTTGCTCCTGGCGAACATCTTCAACATCGCCGCCGACATCGCCGCAATGGGGGAGGCGGCCGAGCTCGTGCTCGGCTTCGATCGCCATCTCATGACCGCGCTGTTCGTTACCGCAACGCTCCTCCTGCAGGTGCTCGTGCCTTATCATCGCTATGTCTTCTATCTGAAATGGCTGACATTTTCGCTGCTTGCCTATGTCGCCGTGCTGTTCGTCGTGCATGTCGATTGGGGTATGGCAATGCGCCAGACGCTTCTGCCGCATATCAGCCTCGACGGCACCGCCGCGATGATGATCGTCGGCATCTTCGGGACGACGATCAGTCCCTATCTCTTCTTCTGGCAGGCCTCCGAGGAGGTCGAGGATATGCGCGGAGGCGCGCCGTTGCTTGATGCGCCGCATGAGGCGCCGGCCGAACTGGCGCGGATCCGCTGGGATACGTGGAGCGGCATGCTCTATTCGGACGCCACATCCTATTTCATCATTCTCGCCACCGCCGTCACCCTGCATTCCGCCGGCATCACGCAAATCGACACCGCGGCCGAGGCGGCAAGCGCGCTTCGTCTGTCAGATGTTGCCGGGGACCGGTGCCTCCGGATTGATGAGCCCCGCGCGGCGCAATTCCATCCAGAAGTCCGCGGGCACGACCTCGTTCAGCGCGGCGCTGTCCTCGGTGATACGGCTCGGACGGCTGGCCCCGGGGATCACCGCCGCAACCGCCGGGTGGGCAAGCGAGAATTGCAGGCCGGCCGCCTTCATGCTGATGCCATATCGATCGGCGATCGCCTTGATCCGCGCGACCTTGTCGAGGATGGCCGGCGTCGCCGGCGCATATTCGAAGTTCGGGCCGCCGACGAGCGCGCCCGAACTGTAGGGGCCGCCAACGACGATACCCAGACCGCGCTGCTCGGCCTTGGGCATCAGCCGCTGGAGCGCGCGATCATGGTCGAGCAGCGCATAGCGGCCGGCGAGCAGCGAACCGTCCGGGCGCGGCTCGTCGAGGTCGAGCAGCAACTCGACCGGCTCGACCTTGTTCACGCCGAGACCCCAGGCCTTGATCACCCCTTCATCGCGCAAGCGGTCGAGCGCCTTGAACGCGCCCCTGCGCGCGCTCTCGAACATCGACAGCCACTCGTCACCGTAGAAATCCTGCGCGATGTCATGGACCCAGGCGATCTCGATGCGGTCGGTCCTGAGGCGTTTCAGGCTGTCTTCGATCGAGCGCAGCGTCGCATCTTCCGAATAATCGTTCACGATGCGGTTGGGGCGTCCATATTTGAACACGTCGCCCTTCTCGCCAAGATCGCGTGCGCTGACGTCCTCGACCTCGTCGAGAATGATGCGGCCGACCTTGGTGCTGATGACATAGTCTTCGCGCGGACGCGCGGCGAGCGCCTCGCCCATGCGGATCTCGGCCAGGCCCGCCCCGTAGAAGGGCGCGTTGTCGAAATAGCGGATGCCGTCGTTCCAGGCCGCATCCACCGTCGCGAGCGCTTCGTCTTCCGGGATGTCGCGGAACATGTTGCCGAGTGGCGCGGCGCCGAAGCCGAGCCGGCCTGGAAGGATCTGCTTGAGGAACATGGTTTCGCTCCATTTTTTGCTGCGGCGCCCGGGGTTCCGGGATCCGCCCGAACATTGCTCCTCTCGCGCGAAATGCCGCCTCTTTCATCCTCCGGGCGACGAGATCTGCGTGAGATGTTGCCGAAGGGCATTGATGGTGTCGAGTAACTCGACGAGGCTGGGCACCTCACCTGAGCGGTAGGGGCCTGAAGCTGGTCCGGACGACCCAGTCGCACGGACCGGCGCGATGAAGCGATAACCCCTACCGACGACGGTCGCGATAAACCGCGGCAAGCAAGGATCGTCCTCTAGGGCTCGCCGGAGGCCAGCCACGTTCACCTTGAGATTGGTCTCTTCGACATAGGTGTTCGGCCAGACGCGCGAGATCAGCGTGCGCTTGTCCACCAATTCTCCCGGTTTCTCGACCAGTGCCGTGAGGATATCGAGTGCGCGCCCTCCGATTTTGACGGGCGCGTCCCGCTTCAGCAGTGACTGCTGTTCCGGCCTCAGGAGGAACGGGCCGAACGCAAAGCAGCGTTGGACCGGCCCGGCTTGGTCGAAACTGAATGCGTGCTCCGCTGAACGAGTCGCCCCAGGAGCAGGTTCGGAAGCAGCAGTCGGCATTTCGACACTCCTCCAGCCTTGGCGCATGGACCGACCAGTCCGCATCCGGACTATCATGGCAGCCCATCGCTGGCGGCGGATCACTGGAATGCGTTCGACAGTGTCGCCCCATCCGATAGCAGCAGAATAAGCTTCAGCTCCGCCATCGGTCCATGGCCCTAAACCGGGGAAGCCAGAATACCCATTTGAGTGATAGCCAGGCGAAATCGTTTCCGGCCAACACACCGTTGACGGAATCGCTAAAGTTCGATGATCCCTCGCTTGGCGGCAACCGTCACCGCATGCGTTCGGTCTGCGACCCCGAGCTTGGCGAAGGTGCGCTTGAGATGCGCCTTTACCGTGTCCTCCGAGATGCCTAGCCGCCAGGCGATCTGCTTGTTCGGGTTGCCGGCAGCCACCAGCGACAGAATCTCGATTTCGCGCTCGGTCAGGGCTTCCCCGATCGCATGCACCGCTATCTGCGTCGCGACCTCCGGAGGGATATGGCGTCCGCCGCCATGCACGGCGCGGATCGCGTCGATCAGATCGGTTCGCATCGCGCTCTTGAGCAGATAGCCGTTGGCGCCCGCCTTGAGCGCACGCAACGCTTTCGCATCGCCGACATAGGTTGTGAGCACCAGGATACGGACCTGCGGATATTTCTTGCTGATCGTCTGGATCGCTTCGACCCCATCCATGCCGGGCATTTGGAGATCCATCAGCACCACGTCGGGATTGGCCGTCTCGATCGCGGCGATCGCGGCGGTGCCATCGCCGACCTCCGCGGCCACGACCATATCGGGCTGCCGCTTGATCGATCCGACGACCCCGTCGCGCATCATCGGGTGATCGTCGACGATCATCACGCGAATGGGATTGGCGGTTGCTGAGTCATCCATCGCTGCATCCCCTCGCCAACCGACGCCGCCAGGCTGGCCAGATCGGTCGCGATTTGTCGGCGTGGGCAAAATCGGCCACCGACCGTCACTTCGACTAGCGTGCCTAGTCGCCCGGACTTAGCCCTTTCGCCTCACGCGCGTCGACAGCCAGTATCGGTCCAAGGTCGTCACGCTACCAAAATTAACCCTGCTTCACGGAGATGAACGACCGCAAGCCGCCCGGCTCATTATGTCATCACCATTGCGTTTTGCCGCCAATCGGCGCCACCAGGTCAGCGATCTCCGTCGAGGCCTGTCGGCATAGGCGATTTCGGCAGCGACCTTTACTTCTACTAGCGTCCCGCCGGCCGGGTCAGTGGTAATGGTCAGTTGGCCGCCGATCTTCTCCGCCCGCTCGCGCATGCCGACGAGCCCAAAATGACCGGCGACGCCGCCCTGCGCGACGATCTCCGGTGCAATGCCGATTCCGTCGTCGATGATGCGTAAGACAAGCGCGTCTGGACCATAACCAACGATGATCGATACTTTGCGCGCGCGTGCGTGGCGGGAGACGTTGAACAATGCCTCGTCCGTGATCCGCAGCAGTTCATCGGCAATTGCGGGGTAGAGCTCCCGTTGCGGCCCCTCGA
>NZ_MKRR01000169.1:11663-30805 GCF_001897045.1 Sphingomonas sp. 66-10 | reverse complement strand
TGCTCCGCTCCATCGGCGCAGCTCGTGAACGCGGTCGCGCCCTTCCACCACCACCGCGTCCGCGCTGTCCAGCGCGTCCAGCATATCGCGGTGTGCCGGCTGAATCGCGGTTATGTCCTGCGCGATGTTGCTGAAGCGCATGATCAGCCCTTGTACGCTCTGCAACAGGGTATCGTGCAGCTCGCGCGCGATGCGCTCGCGCTCGTCCAGCCGCTCGCTCATCCCCGCCCGGATGCGCTCGGCGACGGCGCGCAACCGCAGCGAATAGCCGAGCCACAGCAGCGCCAGCGCCAGCGCCGCGCAAAGCAGGTAGAACGGCCAGCTCTGGAAGAACGTCGGCGGGATTTCGAACTCCAGCGTCGCGCCCCGTCGGTTCCATACGCCATCATCGTTCGCCGCCATGAGGCGGAACCGGTAGCTGCCCGGCTTGAGCCCATTGTAGAAGGCCTCGCGGCGCAGGCCCGGGTCGACCCAACCATCGTCGACGCCTTCCAGCTGGTAACGGAACCGCACCCGTGAAGGCACGGAAAGGCTCGGCGCGGTATAGTCTATCTGGAGATTGGACGTGCCTCCTGGCAGCTGGATGGGCGTTGCGGCCGCATGGATGTGGCCGCCGGAAACCAAGGACTTGATGATTACTGGCGGCGGGAGCGAATTGAAGGAAAGCCGCTTGGGGTCGATCCAGGCAACGCCGAGCCTCGTCACGAACCAGAGACGCCCGTCGGAAGCCTCCATCGCCGTTTGCGACTGGGAATCCTGCTGGGCCACGCCGGGCATCCCGTCGTCGCGATCGAACAGCCGTGCCTTCACCGGGCGGCCGGTATGCGCGAACGCATCGTCGAGGTCGGCGCTTCCGATCTTGACCACGCCGGCCACGGTGTTGAGCCACAGGTCGCCTTCGGAGGTCTCGACGATTCCCGCTGTCCTGCTCAAGAACGGATGGACGTCCGACCCCAGGGTGGCGAAGCGCCGACCGACAAATCGTGCCAACCCGAAATCGCCGCCCGCATAAACATGTCGTCCTCGGACGGCGATGACCACGACGGTCCCCAGCGCAAGATCGTCGCGCGCGGAGAATATTCGACGGGTGTTTCCATCGACCATCTCGATGCGGCGGCCTTCCGCGATCCATACGCGCCCGGCCGCATCGCGGAGCATCTGCGTCGGCAGAATGCCTGGTGTCGCAAGGCGTGGCTCAGGTGTCCATCCACTCCCCTTCCGGCAAAAGGCGCCTTCCACGGACGAGACGCAGATTCGGCCCGCGGCTTCCTCAAGGAGAGCAAACGGCCTGCTCCTAGGCCACGGCAATGGTACGTCGCGAACCGTCGAGCCCGACAGAATGCCCAAGGTTCGGTCCGTGCCGATCCAGGTCCGCGACAGCGCATCGCTGTGCAATATCAATGGCCGCCGCGGAAGCCGGGTCAGCCTCCGGGCGACATGCTCCGGGTCCGCTCTGAAAAGGGCGTCCCTCGAAGTCACATACATCGAGCCGAAAGGACCCCGCGCGATCCGGAAACCATTCCGCGAATCCGTCGGCAGCCCGGCCGCCACCACCACGCTCGTCTCGCGAAACTGGTCGAGACCGAGGTTCGTCCCCACCCAGACATTGCCTTCGCGGTCCTCCAGGATTGGGTTGGCGAGGTTGGATGTGAGGCCGCGCTCCACGCCGAACTTCTCTCTCGCGCCCTCGGCGACGAGCGCGCTATCGCCGAAGCCGACTCCGCCGAGACGAAAGACGCCGCCGCTGCCATAGGTTCCCCAAAGGCTGCCGTGTCGATCGAACAAGATGCTCTCCGCTCGAGGATTGGCGGTCATCGGCGGCGCAATCCATGTCGGTGCGGCGCGGCCAGGCGATGCCGCGATGCGCTGGAGACCGGGGCGGGCACCGGTGGTGAGCCATATCGCTCCATCCGGCGACTGTTTCAGCTTCGGTCTGTCCGAAGCCGAGGCGGCGACGCGTGAAAAGCGATCGGCGCCCGGACGCAGCACCTGGAGTTCGCCGCCGGCCGCTACCCAGACCGATCCGTCGGCCGCTCCGAGGACGCTGGTTGCCGCGCCTGGAGCTACGCCGCGAGATCGACCGAAAATCTCCCATCTGCCCTGACGAAAGCGCGCGATTCCCCCTCTGTCATCCTCGCCCAGCGCCGCCCAGATCCCGCCTGCGCGGTCTTCGGACAGCTCCAGCACAGGGACCGGCGGGAGGCCCAGGTCGAACGTGGTCAAATGGCCCGCGCGGAGTCTCGCCACGGCGCCCGATGCAAAACCGATCCAAAGGTCGCCGGAGCGGGTGGCAAGCAGCGAATTGACGTTGAGCGAGGGGAGGTTCTCGCCCTTGACCGGTCGGAACTTCTCGAAGCTCGCTCCGTCGAACCGGTAAAGTCCGCCTCCCGTGCCCAGCCAGAGGTAACCGTCGTGCGATTGGGCGAGAGCCCAGATCTCCGGCGGAGCTCCGTCTCTCGAAGTCCAGGCGGTATGCCGCAATTGTTGCAGGCCGCGCTGCGCATCCGCGGCGCACGCGGCGCTCAGGCTTGCAAGGGCGGGCGCAAGCATCGCCAGCAGGAGGTATTTCGCAGCGGATGGCATGCCCCATATTTCACCCAAAGCGGACGCAGTGTCACGCTGGGGTGGAGGGCGGCTTGGATCGCATCAAATGCATATGAATGTTCGAGGAGGGTTTGAGCTCTGCGTTCGTTACTGGGTCGCAACGCAAAAACTCGAACCCTCCTGAATTTGATCCCCAAAATCTCGACCATGGTCGATGATGGGGGAAGGGTTCCGTCAAGACCCGATGAACGCGAGCAGGTCGGGGTTGAGGACATCGGCATGCGTGGTCAGCATGCCATGGGGGTAGCCGGGATAGGTCTTCAGCGACCCGTTCTTGAGCAGGTCGACCGCACGCGGCACCGAGCTTGCGAACGGGACGACCTGGTCGGCCTCGCCATGCATCACCAGCACCGGCACGGTGATTGTCTTGAGGTCTTCGGAATAGTCGTCGAGCCAGGAGGCGACGGTCGCATAGTGTGCGAGGGCACCACCGGCCATGCCCTGGCGCCACCAGTTCGCGATGACTGCCTCCGAAGGCTTCGCCCCATCGAGGTTATAGCCGTAGAACGGGTTCTCGGGAACGAACCGGAAGAACTCGGCGCGATTGGCCAGCATGCCGGCCTTGATTGTTTCGAACCACTCCGGCGGCTGACCGGACGGATTTTCCTCGCTCCGGTACATGTTCGGCGTCAGCGAGGCGACCAGTACCGCCTTGGCGACACGCCCCTGGTGACGAGCGACATAGCGAGCGACCTCACCGCCACCGGTCGAGTGCCCGATATGGATCGCGTCGTGCAGGTCGAGATGGTCGGTCAGGGCCGCGAGGTCGGCGACCCAATGGTCCATGTCATTGCCGGTGCTAGGCTGGTCGGACCGGCCATGGCAGCGCCGGTCGTGGGCGATCACCCGATAGCCGTGCTGCAGGAAGAACATCATCTGGGCGTCCCAATCGTCCGCCGACAGCGGCCAGCCATGGCTGAACACGATCGGCTGACCCGATCCCCAATCCTTGTAGTAGATGTTGACGCCGTCTGCGGTTGTGATCGTAGGCACGGTTCAGGTCCTTCCGATTGGTTTCGCTGCCGATCGTCTCGAATCTCCGCCCTCCGCCCTCCGCCTCAGACGACGGCAACCGCCTGAAGGCTCAAGGCCCGGCGGTCGGCCAGCGCGCTGACATTCGCGCGATAATGCTGAAAATGCGGAGACGCCTGATGCGCTGCATCGACATAGAGTTCGTCGATCACGAAGAGGCCGGGCTGGGACGGATCGGTCCAGAGGTCGTAGCGTAGATTGCCCGGTTCCGACCGGCTGGGGCCGATCAACCCTTCGACCAGACTGCGCAATTGGGCTTCCTTGCCCGGATGCGCCGTCAAGATGCCCACGGTCTTCACATTGCTGGTCATCTCGGTTCTCGCGCTACAACCGGTCCTCGTTGCGAAGCACCTTCTCGGCGGAATCCTGTCTAGACCAGCACGCCGCGCCGGCGGGGTTAAACGCGGTAAAACTCGGTCAGGCTTGGCTCGACGCCGAGGCTATCGCCGGTCGGCGGGGCCGGGGAAGCAAGCGAGGGTCAAATTCGGACCAGGTCCGATCGCGGGGCGATCGATCTCGGCATGGCCGGCCGGACCGGCTTCCGGCGCCACGTTTTCGCTTAACCCAAACTAACCGCGATTCACGACCGAGACCCGAGACGCGAGCGTATCAGACGTGCGGCTGCTGCTTCCGCAGATCGCCGCAACGGAGGACCTCATGAGCAAGGGAAAAGTCGTGGTCATTGGTTCGAATGCAACGCGCATCGAGACCAAAGGCGGCTATTGGGGCGCCACCGGCCAGTATCTCAACGAAACGGTCGTGCCGGTGATGGCGGTGATCGACGCCGGCTATGAGGTCGTGCTCGCCACGCCGAATGGCGCGCCGCCGACGATCGACAAGGCCTCGGACGCGCCTGCGCATTTCGATGGTGACGTGCACGCCTATGAGCATGCCAAGGTCTTCTACGCTACCGACCCTTCGATGCAGGGACGTACCCTGCGCTCGATCCTCGACGAGGGCCTGGACAGCTATGACGGGGTCTTCATCCCCGGCGGCCAGGCACCGATCGTCGACCTGATGCAGGACCAGGAGGTCGGCGAGATCCTGCGCCACTTCCACGAGCATCGGAAGCCGACCGCGATGCTGTGCCACGGACCGATCTCGTCGACCGCCGCCATGCCCTATGCACGCGAATTCCGCGCCGCGCTGATCGCCGGCGATGAGGACAAGGCGAAGGAATGGGCCAAGGACTGGCAATATACCGGCTACCGGATGACGGTCTTCCAGAAGAGCGAAGAGAAAGTGATCGAGGACAAAATCCTCCACGCCAAGCTCTATTTCGACATGCCGTACGCGCTCGGTCTGGCGGGTGCCATCATCGATACCGGGCCCGACTTCGAGCCCTATGTCGTCGAAGACCGCGAGCTGATCACCGGCCAGAATCCGCGCTCGGATCATCCGATCGCCAAAGCCCTTATCGCCGCCCTGGATCGCAAGCTCGGCCACGCCTGACGGCGGACCGGACTCGATCCCGACCCGGTGACGCGCGCGCTCCCTGCCCGGGTATCTCCCCGGCACTCCGGCTGGAAGCGTGCGACCCGTTCAACCTGGAGTGACGCCAATGAAACATCTTATTGCAGGAGTGC
Source organism: Sphingomonas sp. 66-10 (assembly GCF_001897045.1). Lineage (NCBI taxonomy): Bacteria > Pseudomonadati > Pseudomonadota > Alphaproteobacteria > Sphingomonadales > Sphingomonadaceae > Sphingomonas > Sphingomonas sp. 66-10. The sequence goes on along the minus strand of NZ_MKRR01000169.1, from coordinate 25,583 downwards.
TTCTCGCCATGGCTACCACCGCTTCCGCCACCGCCGAGCCCCGCGCGCCCGACAAGTCCGTCTCGATCGTCCTGGTGCACGGTGCCTTCGTCGATGCCTCGGGCTGGAAGTCGGTCTACGACATCCTGACCAAGGACGGCTATGAGGTGCTGGCCGTGCAGAACCCGACCGTCACGCTCGAGGGCGATGTCGAAGCGACGCGCCAGGTGATCGCCAAGGCGACCAAGCCGGTCCTGCTGGTCGGCCACAGCTATGGCGGCGCGGTCATCACCGAAGCCGGCGCCGATCCCAAGGTAAAGAGCCTCGCCTATATCTCGGCACTCGCGCCCGATGTCGGGGAATCGGTGTTCGAGCTCGCCACCCGACCGGCGCCGGGCGAGCCCGGTCCGCCGCTGCTGCCGCCGACCGACGGGTTCATCCTCGTCGATCCTGCCAAGTTCCCGACCGCCTTTGCCCAGGATGTCGATATCTCGATCACCCGCTTCATGGCGGTGGCGCAGGTTCCCTGGGGCCTCGCCGCGGTGCAGACCAAGCTCACCACGGCGGCGTGGAGGGACAAACCGGTCCATTGGATGCTGACGACGCAGGACCACATGGTGCCGCCGACCACCCAGCGCTTCATGGCGACCCGCGCCAAGGCCAAGCTGACCGAGATCCACAGCAGCCACGCGGTGATGTTTTCCCACCCCAAGGAAGTCGCTGCCTTCATCGAGGCCGCGGCGGCCGACGCCAAGTAGCCGCAACGTTCCGGGCGGCGGCGCGCGCAGACCGCCCGGAAACGCTGGGAGACGATCGGATTAGCGGTCGAGCGAGGATGTCAGATGGTCGATGCTTTGCACACGCCGAACTCATTGACACGGCGCCAGGCAATCACCCTGGGCGGTGGTGCGCTGCTTGCCTCGGCGCTACTCGCCACGAGCGGGTCGGCCAGTGCCGCTGCCGAGCGTTCCACACGAAGCGCGAGCCTGACCCAGGTGCGCAATGCGACCTTGCGCATCGACTATGGCGGAGTTCGCTTCCTTGTCGACCCGTTGCTGGGAGACAAGGACGCCTATCCCGGCTTCGAGGGAACGGCGAACAGCCAGCGACGCAACCCGCTGGTGCCGCTGCCCATGCCGCTCGCCTCGATCATCGACGTGGATGCCGTCATCGTGACGCACCTCCATCCCGACCACTGGGACGAGGCGGCGAAGGCCAAGCTGAACAAGTCGCGGCCGATCTTCGCCCAGAATACCGCGGACGCCGCCCAGCTCCGATCGGCCGGTTTCTCGGACGTGCGGTTGCTGACCGAAAACACCGAGTTTCAGGGCGTGCGCCTGAACCGTACCGGCGGGCAGCATGGCACCGACGCGGCGCTGAAGGCACTGCCGCAGATCCTCGGCCCCGTCAGCGGCTTCGTCATGAGCCATCCCGTCCACAACACCCTTTATGTCGCCGGCGACACTATCTGGAACGTTGAGGTCGAGCGCGCCATTGCCCGCTACGCCCCGGACGTGATCGTGCTGAACGCCGGCATGGCGACGGTGATCGGACTCGATCCGATCATCATGGGCCCCGCCGACGTCCTCGCCGTGCATCGTGCCGCGCCGAACGCCACGCTGATCGCCAGCCATATGGAAGCCGTCAACCACTGCATCCTCAGCCGAGCCGACCTGCGTGCCTTCTCGAAACGGGATGGATACCAACAGCGCCTGCTCATTCCCGCGGATGGTGAAACGCTGGCGATCTGAAGAGGGCTTTTGCCATCGTCCGCGCATATTGACTGCGTTTTACACGCCGACGGTAATCGCCTCCCTCTACCGGCGACTGCACAGCTTTAGTCACGGTCATCCGAATGGCGGCTATCGCCGTGCCCACCCTAAAAGCCACCAGTCCGCAGTCGGCCCAGTTCCGGCCATTGGCTGTGCGTAGCTCTCGGATATCACCAGAAAGTCAAAATCGGGGGAAGCGGCACTATAATGCCGCTTTGCTCTGTTTCTGCCCATTTTTACTAATTTAGGCCGAAACGGCGCTTCATTGCCCTCCCTATTGGGAGGGATGGGAGAATTCTGCACACCGTTTCCGAGACGAAGCGTAGTCGCGACTCAGCATTTGAGGACGTCGATCGAGCAAGAGGCGATGAAGGTGACCTTGTCCTTAATCAGAGATGAGCGAGTCCCGGCAAGGTCACGTAGCATGGACGCTGTAGCGGAAGGGGCAGGTGCTTCCGGCGAGTTCGATGGGCGAGCCGGTTGCTTTCGGCTGAAGCGCGGGATGCGGACCGGATCAAACGCCCTACGGGACTCGAACCAAGTCGACGGGAAAACCGCTTTTATCTCAGATGACTGCTGGACATTCGGAGCTGGGCTGGGTGTGCGATTTTCGCCGGGAGCCAGCAAATGCTGCCAAAACGGAGAACGCTCCCCTGAGCGTGGAGACGCGATGATACCGAAGAAGGCAAACCTCCGAAAAACAAAAAAAGGCCCTGAATCAGGTGCTTATGGACCTGCGGACAGATGGAGGGTGGATACAAAAAGGGCACAATGACCCCTTGGCCTTCAAAAATCGATGGTGACCCCTACGGGCACCCAGTTATCGCGGCAAGGTATTGATTTAACACCGGTATTCTCTTCCGACTCAATTTCCATACCATCACAAGTGCCAGCTGTCCATCGAGATTGCGTGGGATGGAATGGCGTTTGCCGAGCGTAATGCGAAGATTCAACTTCGCCACAGTCCAACGCCAGCATCCACTATCGGTAGTCATCTGATGCAGCCTTCCATTGCCGACACTGGTTGAATCTGCCGGCAGCGTGACTCACGATCTGACCCGTTCGGCATACCTGGCGCGGTTCAGAGTCATGAAATTGGCGGGAGTTAGCCATCAAATGTTAGAGCATAGCGCACATTTGCTGGACCACTGGTCGCGGTGAAGATCGACTGAATATAGAGATTGTTGCCGACGCCGATATAGCCGTGAAGCTCCGCCTCACAGCTATAAGCTCCGGTCGACACCGAGCAGCTACCAAGCGTGGTCGCGCCGTTATTGGCGATGAATGTAAACGACTGTCCCGCCGAGGGCGTCGCGTCAACCTGGATGGTCATTTTGATCGCCCGCCCTGGATAAGCAGCGAGATACGTCGCATTCACCGCAGACGGCTGCGCCCCGGTGGGACCAAGATAACGCGTCGAACCTTGCGGCTGGGCTGCACTCGTCGCGCCGGTCAAGCTCCAGCGATAGCTATCGGAGACGGTGTAGATCGTATTGTCGGCCTCAAGCCCAAAACGCTTGTAGTTTGGATGGCCCGCATTCTGCGCAGGTGATCCCGCGACACTCGCGTCGGACACCTCGAACTGGGGGCGAGCCGTCGGGCTGCTCTGACCTTTGATCCGTCCGCCCCAGATCGACGCGCTGGCGTTCTTGTCCAACCGCAGGTAGGTCGTCATGGCATCGGGGTTGGAATTGAATCCCGAGCAGTTCATCTCGGAACCCATGATCGTGTTGTTTCTCGCCGTGAACTTCGGACCGAACCAAGCTGGGCAATCGACCTGCTCCCCGATAAGCGAGTTATCGCCGGCTATGCTATGAGAATATAGCATCGGGCCCGCCTGCGGGTAATTCCAGACATGGTTCCCCATATATTTTCCGTCGTAACCGCCCGCCGTCGGGTTAGCGAAAAATGCGACGACCGTTCCGTTGATCGTGTTGTTCTGAAACTCAGCGTCCGTCGCTCCGTCCATATAAACGCCCGCATTGAGGGGGCATTGCCCCGCGCTGCAAGGAACCAGGCCATATTTCTTCACAAGCCAGCCAGCCCCCGTCACGGTGATGGAGCGACCGTCGACGGGATTGGCACCGTCAAAGAGGCTCAATTGCCAATTCCCGTCTGCACCGGCTCCGGTTAGGTTCTTCGCGGTATACGTTCCGTCGTAGCCCGTACCGGTCGATGAAACGTTGTAGACGTCGATCAGGTCGTTGTTCTGTATGTGACCTCCCACTCCGCCGGTGCTATAGAGCCCATCGGTATTGACGACGGGCGGAATGGTCGGGGTCGCGGTATAGAATGTGACGGGCTTGCGGTATCCCGGCAGCGCCAGCGAGAGCAGCGCACTGCCGGCAAAGGGCGCCCAAGCAGATCCGTTTATCCCGTGAATAAGGAGCGTCGTCGGACTGAGGCTCTCGGCCCAAAACGTTAACGGAATACCAGATGGGACGTTGTTCGCACCGACGATCGACACGAACCTCGCGCCAGTGAGTCCGTGAGGCTGTTGAGTGGTTATGACTGGTTGGGCAGCGCTAGATATGTTTGTAATATTGAGCTGGATGGTATCCCACTCATAGTCGTTCGCGAAATCGACGATCCCCCCAGAAGCTGAGGGCGCATTCACGCTATCGTTGTAGCGAACGCCCGCCCACAGGGCGTTTTTGGTTTTCTGAAAGCTGCGCTTCAAATGTTTGAAGTGGGGAAAAAACTCCGCGTAGCCGCAGATGAAGTTGCAGTCGATGGTGCCGCCCTGGACGACAGCTTCGCGCAAATAGCCGCTATAGTCCGGCGCGACCGACCCAAACGTGACGAACGCGCCATTGGCCGGATTGCTGCCGACATAGAGCAGGTAGGCGCCCGGACTGAATTGGCAGAGTGGCGGAGATCCGGTCGTGTTGTTCCATGGAAGAGGCGGCGGCATGCAAGAGAGGGGCGTCGAAACGAGATAGATGCCGCCGGTGACGGCAGCTCCGCGCCCACTGGTAGCGCCATTCGTGAAGGCGGTTTGCAGATTGGCGGTCTGATCTGTACCCCAGAATGAGAGGACATTTGCCCCGCTCTTGGCGAGCGTCGGCGTATCGACGGTGCAAATATGCGCGGAATCTGGGACGCTCGCAATCTTTGAGGTGAAGGTCCATTCCGTTGCAGAAATCCCAAGCCCTCGAGCGACAAAATATTTTCCGATATCTGCCGATGACCAACTGTTGCCGGATGCCTGAAAGCAATTTGACGAGCCGCTTGTTGTCACCGTCAGAAAGGCCGTCTTGCCGTCCGGCACGGTTGTCTGAATGGACCCCGATTGTGCAAAGGCCGGAGCCGATGCGATCACCGTAATCGCAATAGCCATGGTACGTATCATCGCCGTCGATCTCCCCCCCAAATCTCAACGCGCATCCGTGCACGTCAGGGGTTCGATTGATCTCACATACTCTCTTGCGACGCCAACTTTTATAGCGTTTCCATGGATTTAACTGAACCGCTCAATGGGCCGTAGTTAGAAACGGCGAACGGACAGTGGCCTGCAGGGTGGCGTCCCGGGACGACCGGAAGCCGGAGAGAACTGGCCGGTGGCATGGTTGCGGGGACAGGATTTGGCCGAATCCGGTATTCGCCATGGCTACGATCTGATAAGGCTTGACCTATACCGGCAGTGACTACTCGTCGTCGCTATGCTGGGGGGGATCTGGTCCGAAGTCTCCGTTGGGTGGGTAAAGCGGCGCAGAGGGACGTGCCTAACATTGCTTATTCCCGAGCGCGTAAGCTCGATCGGAGCGATATGCCGCCCGAGCAGCCTAATTGTATCCAGGCCAACACTTTACCGACATCAACCAGACCTAACCTCAACTTGAGACTTTCTCATCCATCCTCTAGAGCACCGGTGAGCGAATTCATTTACCAGGCCGCTAATAACTCGCGCAGCGCACGCCCGATTAAAATAAACCTGATACCAATGCTCATCTTCATCACAGATGTAGACTGGGGCGTCCCCCGGTAATCTAGCGACGATCTTGGATTCGGCCGCAGGCCGTCTATAAACCGGCGCCCCCGCACCAGCGCGAACCACCGTCGTAGCGTAATTACAGACGAACGTGTTCGATCCAGCTTCCTTACCAACGCTCGACACGTGGGACAGCGCTAGCGTTGCCATCCCACCCGACCCGATTCCGGCAAGCGCTGTTGCAACATACAAGCCAGTTTTAAACATCTCGTCATCCTTATTTCGTATCCCGATAACGAAAAACTAATTCGGAGATCCCACGGGACATCCATTGATATTGGGTATGGTTATATCAAATTTCGCACCCGCTCCATAGTGCGTTCCGCCGACAACTTCGAAAACGACGGCACCCGGGTCACGCGCCATGATAGTATTCTGAGCTTGTAGAGTCGTTCCAAGCTGCGCCTCCGCCACAGAGTCGGTAAACGTGCTAAATGTCTGAGTTCGACCGTCTGAAGCAGTAAGTGTACCTGTTGCGCCTCGTCCGATTGCGCGCATCATTGGACCTGCGGTCAGCTGCCCCGTAAACTGACGAGGAATGATAGCCGCGCTACCATTTGTGACCCGTGTATTTGGAAATCCTTCTTTTCCGATCAGCCGACTATTTCCTTGCATCACGTAGGCCCGTCCTGTGCAACGAATCATATCCTTTTGCTCGGAAGAGTTTTGCCCAGAGCCACCCTGTCCCCCGAACTCGTCACCCGCACCAAAGTTGAACGATATATTTATCGCAGGCAAAGATGTATTGTGTCGAATATATGTTACGTCGACTTCCGGCGCCGGAGGATTAAGAGGTGGCAAATTATCACCGCTGCTACCTCCATCTTGATTAACGTTATTATTGTGCGGATCCTTCAAACCGCTGGGATCATTCCGATTTACCGGGTCGTTACCCACATAATTGTACCAGTTGATTCCGTCCCCGTAACCGATCGGATCCGTTTGCATGAATCTACCAAGAGTGGGCGAGTACATACGGGCTTTATAGTAAGCGAGACCAATTTCCGGAAGCCAAGCCTGGCCGGTGTACTGAAACCGCCCGACGTTACCGCTTTGCGGTATGCCGTACTCGTCATAGCGGTTGATAGCGGTGGCCGCACCCGATCCGTCGGTGACCGCGATGATTGAGCCTCGCTCGTCGGCAATAAGATACCGCCGGTCGGCCGTTCCTGATCCCTCATACCAGACGATCGGTTGGTCGTCCCCAGCACCACGCACATAGCGACGCAAAATAGAGCCACTAGGGTTGGAGACCTCCGTCGAGATCTCACCGCCGGAATAGATCATCCGCGTTGACGTAGCTGTATCATATTCAAACAACCGGTTCAGGTCATCATAGTATAGCGCCGCTCCTCCACTCGCTTTCAACCGATTCTCGCTATTGTATGCGAAGGTAGTGCTTCCCGAACTTGTCAGATTACCACGGCCGTCATAGCCCAGAGTTACCCCGCCTGCGTTGGTCAGTTGGTTGAGCCCATTCACGACGTAAGAGCGGTCAACGTTGTAGGCGCCGGTGTAGGCATATCCGTCGTTCGAGGAGCTCCGGCTGACGATTTGACTTGCAGGATTATACGCAAAGCCGAGCGTCAGGTCCTGCGCGGTTCCAGCAAGATCGTTGGTCAATGTCGAGAGTCGCGACACTCCGTCATAGCCATAAGAGGTCACCACCCCGTTGCCTCGAGTCAGATTCGTTCGGCGTCCAAGGTCATCATAGCCGTAACTCGCCAGCAGCGCCGATCCATTCTCTCGGATGGCGGTTATTTTGCCTGTAACATCGTAGTCATAAGTGACGTAGAAACCATCGCTCCAGGTTTCTCGCGTGCGCCGGCCAGCGACGTCATATTGATAGCTCATTCCTCCGAATGACTGGCCGTCGCTCGTCATCCGTCCCAAAGCGTCATAACCAAAGTTAATCGTAATTCCGTCACCTGGTCGAGAAATCTGGGTTGTGTGACCCTGCAGGTCGTGCGCGTAGTTCACGCTGAAATCGGGCGATGGCAACGTCTTCGCGATCACTCGATTTAAACTGTCGTAGGCGAATCCGATTGAACTCCCATCACGGAGCCGACGGCTCGTCACGTTCCCATTCGGATCGTACGCGAATTGTTCGTAGTCCGCAGGCGCCCCCGCGCACGCGGCGCTACTCGCGACCTGGAAACAGGTCCGCGACAACCGATCAAATCCATCATAGGCGAAGCTCGTCACATTCCCCTTGGCATCCGTTACGGTTGCGCGTTTGCCATTGGCTGAATAAGTCAAGGTTTGGTCGTTGGCGACGTCCGCGGTACCGTAGGCCATGGTTAAACCAGTAGGCCGATCTCCGACATCGTAGGAGTATTTTATTATTCGATCTGCGCCCAGCGAGGCTGTCGTCTGCGGAACGCACGCATCGGTCTGGCCCGCCCATTGCGCGGCGTCCATGCGCTGCGCAACACATTGCAGTCGCCCGAACGAGTCATAACCATATTGCACCACCGAATAGGTCGTCGCGCCGCCGGACAGGACGTCCTTGATCTTGCGGTGGTTCCCGTCAAAGGTCGTGGCCAGCGTCTGCGCCTGCGAGTAAACTCCGGCGCCGTCGACCGTACCGATACCCTTGCTGTCAATTTCTCCCGAAGCAAGATAATGATAGGTCGCACGCCGCTTCTTCAGCGGCCCCGCTCCATCCGGATCGGGTGAGGTTTGACTAACAACGCGCCGAAGGACGTCATAGGCGATCACGGTCGTGTCCGCCGTACCAGGAAGAGGCCCATCGACGCCGGTGACGTTGCCGACGCCATCATAGCTTGACGCCGTCGTTGCGGAGATTGCCCCATCGCCCGAAGCCGCGGTCCTGGTAAGGGGCAGCAGCCCGCCAGTATCGTAGGTGAACGACGCCTTACTCTCATTGGCAGTTCCGGAGCATGTGGCTCCTGCACGACAACTCGACGTCGAGGTCAGCCGATAGATGCTCTGTCCGCTGACAAAGCTTGACAGAGCGGAGTAAGTAAAGCGGGTCTGCGGGCGCACACCACCTACATCTGCGGGCGCCGTTATCGACGTGATGCCGCCGTGAACGGGATCATAGCCGTAGTCTGTGACTTTCCCGTTCGCATCCGTGGTGCTGATCGGCCTATTGCAAGTCACAAGGTTGGCGCACGTAGCAGAATAGCTCGACGTTTTAACTATGTCCGCCGGCGATCCGGCAGTTTTAGATATGGACCGCTCTTCATATATATTTCCACGACCGTCATACGACAATCTATAGATATTGCCCTCAGGGTAATATGTATTAACCAATCGTCCCCGCGTGTCATAATCATACGACACAGTGTCTCCGTTCTCGTCCTGAAATGACTTCAACCTGTCCGCGGCCAGATCGATTTTATATATTTTATTTCCCTTGCCAGAAATTGAGGTGGTGACGGTTCGCACGCCACTAGCATCGGCATATGCGTAGGTTGTTCGAATCCCAAATGCCGTGTACGCCGACACCCGGTTGAGAGCATCATACTCAATCGCGATGTCTGGCGTTGATTTCCCTGGCAGAATGATGCTTGTTGGGCGCCTTGATAAGTCCGATTGAAACGTCGTCACGCCGCCCGCGGCGTCCGTGACGTTATATTTTACGGTGTTTCCTACCTCTTGTTCGTTAATCGCGAGCGTTGGCCACGATCCAGCCAGAGAGCAAGTATCTGCCGCGGGTGCGCAGGTCGCAAATTTTTGGTTGAAAATAGTGACTTTTCTGATCGCCTGCCAGGCCGTAGTTAGCTGCACGAGATCCGTCGGGTTATCGAGTTTATATTCGATATGCGCTTGGTATCCAAGGTTACTTGTAACCGAAACCAATCTTCGGGAAGATTGATAAGAGGGACAAGGACTTTCTGTTGGATCTGCGCAGACGGTTTCTGTTCTGTATTGAAACGTCAGCTTCTCCCCATCCGGCCGCGTCAACGAAACGACGCGATTGAGCGGAAGGCCTGCCGCATCATCTCCAGTTGAGTAGTCGAAAATTATCTGAGTACCATCTGATTTCGTGTATACGTAAAAATACGAAGAGTTTCTTGAAAGAGTTTCTCCGGCTCCGCTTACGTCCTCATAGCCTCCAGCAACCGATTTGAATTGAGCAAGACGATTATCGTATGATATTGTTACATAACCGAATTGGTCGGTTACCCTTCCTTCGTAGCTATCTGACCAATTTCGATCATTGTGGAACAGCGAGTATTTCATCCCGCTCTGTTGATTCCCGATCGAGATCGCGGGACCGGCCACAACGAGGACCCCCGTTGAGAGAACGACACCATTTGGATCGACCGGCGTGTAGGGAGAGATTCCCTGGCCGAGCGCAGTCTCCTGGGCCTGGACCGCTCCGGCAGCTAGCGCGAGCGAGCTAATACCGGCGATCATCAACTGCCGGATTCTGCTCTTTCCGACTCCGGGACGCACGCGGTTACCCTGGGTCATATTTATCTTTCCCCATAGAACAATCTGGTTGAAATTTCCGCGGGCAACCCCCTTTGGGCACGCCAAAACAATGGCGATCACCGTCGCGCGATCGTCAACTCATTCAACTGATGTGATGCTCAATGCTTACCGAGCTTTCTCGGTAAAGAGGCGCTCTTATGGCGCGCCAGAGACCTTTACCCGCGTTCGGTTATCCGCCCTGTCGTGGGCGTAGTCGACCGTCACCCCATTGTTCACCGTGCCGGAATGCACGACCTTGGTCACGCGCCCTTTGGCATCATAAGTGTAGGTGATAGTCTCGGTCGCCAGCACCGCCGTTGCTCCAGCGAGCGAGCCTGCCGTAACCGCGATAGTCGCCAATTTCAGCCGCACCATAACTCTCCCCCGGTGAGTCGTTGCGAAGCCAGTTCAGCACGGCAACGTCCATTTCACAATGGCTTAATGTGACGATTTCACCCAAAGTGAAGAGAATTCGACGCCGCCGGGCGGAGAAATTTCTTATCCACATAAGATTCAAACCTCAGCCATCCGCCGAACGGAGCCCTCGCGCCGCAGAGGTATATGTAGCCGCGGTGACCGAGCCGATGGCGCTGCCGAGCCAGTTCCCGCAGCTTCGACCGAGGCGAAGCCCGGCATCATCGCTCCGGCGCGCATGCTCTTCCGATCAGCACCGATAACACGGTATTCTCGCGGACTCCCGGCGCAAACTTGTCCGTGGTCTTGCGCACATCGGCTCCGCCCTCTCAGAAATTGGAGACTCCAGCGAACCCGTGCGATTCACCATGCCAATTGCCAACGACACTAAGTTTAGCGGGGGGCGAATCCTCTTGAGAATGGATAAGCGGCCTTGTAAACATTGAATCGCGCGCTTACCGGGCAATTCGATCAAGCATGAGAGGCAAAGATGACTCGTTCGGTCGCACGGGCTATATTGACGAGTAGCGCGCTTTTTGCCGCGGCAACCGCGACCAGCATCGCGAGGGCGAACGAGACGGTAAAGTACACCTACGACGCCAAGGGCCGGATCGTGAGCATCCAGCACACAGGCACGATTAACAACAACGTCGTAGCAAATTACACTTATGACACAGCAGACAACCGGACGCGCGTAACCCTAAGCGGTGCGCCGTTTGGAGCCTTGTCGAGTTCTTCGCCTAGTAACAGTTGCACCCTTGGGGCGAATGGACTTTGCACGCTCACGATCTGCTGGGCCATAACCAGCGGCGCGCCGAGCAACGTCGTCGTCAAGGTTGGCGCCCCACAAGCGGTATTTGCGGCAAGCGGCGCGGGCGGCGGTTGCCAAGACGCACCGTGGATTCAAGCGTCAGGCTCAACATTTTATCTCTACGCCGATTCTGCTCTCATCGCAACGTTGTACGTGCATGGGACAAGCTAGGCCACATGTTTGCCTGAGGCTGGGGACCTGCCTCGTAATATGCAGAGCTAGGATCGCACTGGGCCGTTCTGGCGCGATCTCCTGCATGGTGGCGAGCGATGGGCGAGATGGTGAAGTATGTCGGCTTGGACGTCCACAAGAGCGTGATCGCGGTTGCGGTAGCGGAGGGCGGCGAGCGAGCGGGGGGGCGGGAGCATGGCGAGATCGCCAACACGCCGGCTGCGCTGACGAAGCTTAAGTCTCAAATCGATACCGCTCCAGCGCGACTCACTCCTCGCAATCTTAAAAAGATATTCGTCAATCCATTCATTTATTATATCCGAGAAATCCAATCCACGTTGATGTAAGCCTTGTTCTGATACCAGGTTCTAAATTCGAGATGATGCCCAACCCGGGAGAGGTCCACGAAGAACGGCAGCTCGAACACCTGATAGGCCATCGACGCAGCGAAGGATTGCGCCGTAAGCACTCGGCTAGCGATAACCTGGTTGGCCTCGGAGTCGTTGACATCCAGGACCACCACAGCGTCGGCACTCAGGCTGGCATTGTTGTCGATCAGCATTCGCCAAACCGCCGTATGTGCGCCAGATGGGACGCTATTGGTATACGGCCCGTAGGTCATCGCGGTGACCGGGCTCCCGACGCTTGCTCCCCAGCCGGCATATTGGGCAAATCCGGTGGCGTGCGGGAGCGACTCGGCCTCCCATTTCTCCTGTGTGGCAGTGGTTTCGCCCTGACGCAGCACCTTAACATTGCTTCGATTGTCCGCGGGATCGTGAGAATAGGTGGTCTTAACTCCACCCCCTGTCTGCACAATCGCAAGCCTGCCTCGAGCGTCGTATTGATAGGTATCGGTGGACAACTGCCCTTTTGCCGCGCCAGCAGCGACCGCCAGCAATAAGAGCGTTGCCTGAGTGGCACGGCTCACTCTAAACATAAACCCGCCTTTCCCAGTAAATATTTCATCGAACTATGGGATATTCCTTCGCACGGGCGCACCGCAGGCAATTAATTTTCCTCGCAGAAGCGAAGTCCTTTAATGCCCGCCGGTTCCGGTGCTCCAGAGCACGTTGCTGAGCAGATCCTGGATCACGACATTGCCGTCATTCTGCATCGTCAAGGTCGCGCAATGATATTGGGTGCCGGAAGCCCATACCGCGCCACTGGGACCGTAAAGGACGAGGTTCCCGTCGCTCTGAAACGCGGCAAAGGTCGCACCAGTCCCGACCGTGTTGCTCGCCCACAGCGGCGTCCACCCCGCACCAAAATTACCGTAGACGACAAGATTGCTGTCGCTTTGCATGCGAAACATGAACTTGCCGTTCGGAGAATAGATGCTGGTTTCCGCTGGTATCGTCAGCTCGGTCCTGATGTGCGAGTAGGAAGTCCGATTGTCCGCGGGGTCATGCCTATATCTGGACAAATCGCCCGTCGCGGGTTTCGCATTGCACGCCGTGGTTATCCGGCCCTTGGCGTCATAGGTGTAGGTCGTCACCTCTGCGGCCAGCGGCGCCGACGGCCCCGCGACCATGATTCCAGCTGCCGCAACAGCCAGCGCCGCCCTCAACTGCATCAGAATCCCCCTGCGCGTCAGGAGCCGTAATGCAGCACAGCAGCAATCACTTCACAACGGCCTAATCGTTGATTTTCAACCAAATCGAAGCAAACGGCTATTTACCAATAATCTGGATTTCGGCCACACGCCGCCCTTTGGCCGAGCGCTCAAGCTGGACCATCACCCCGATCGAGGCGTGGATATAATCGACGATATCAGTACGCCGCAGCGTTGACCCGCCCTCAAGCACCAGCAGCACCAGCTGCTCGACCGCCCCCGCAACGCTGTCGGCATGGATCGTGGTCATCGACCCCGGATGCCCGGTATTGACCGCGCGGAGGAACGCAAACGCCTCTGGCCCGCGTAATTCACCGAGGATGATCCGGTCGGGACGCATGCGAAGTGAGGCAGACACCAGGTCATTGGCACTGACCAACGCCTCGCCGAGCGCGCTGCGCGCGGCGAGCAGCCCGACCGCGTTGTCGTGCCGGAGCCGGACCTCCGGCGTATCCTCGATCAGGATCAGCCGCTCCTCCCGCGGGATTTCGTTGACCAGAGCATTGAGGAACGTCGTCTTGCCAGTTGAGGTGCCGCCAGAGATCAGGATATTCTGCCGCCCACGCACCGCGGCGCGCAGCGCCCCGACCAGATCGCGTTCGCCTACAAGGCGCCGCATTTCCTCGAGTACCGGCTGATCGCGGCTGCCATCTATTCGTACCTCGTCGAGCGCCCCCGAGGCTGCATAATCGTCGAGCGTCAGATCGGCCGACACATGCCTGCG
>NZ_MKRR01000169.1:6630-11627 GCF_001897045.1 Sphingomonas sp. 66-10 | reverse complement strand
GTTGAGTGCGGCGACCTGCCGCGCCAGCCGATGGAGCATCGCCGCATCGAGCGCAGGGATCTCGTGGCGCTCGATCGCCCCGCCCAGCGCCTCTAGCCAGATCTCTCCGGGACGGTTGATATAGATATCGGTGACCTCGGGCCGATCGAGCGCGGGCGCCAGCGGCGCGAGATAGCTCGTGAGATAAACCCAGTCACCGAACGCATGGACGCTCATTGCCGGCCTTCGACCTCGGTGAAGTCGAGATCGCGCGCGACGAACACGCTGACACTGGTTCCCTGCCGAACGCTCAGGGTCGGGGGAATCTGGTTTGGCGTGCGAACACCGGCGCCGGCCCCGCCGCCCTGAAGCGCACCCGGCAGCACCAACACCGAACTGTCGACCGAGCGCGCCGCCAGCGTCACCCCGACATCAAGCGCCGATTGCAGGATCGCGCCAGCAAACCGCTCGAAGAAATGGCTGTTGACCTTCGCCTTGATCCCGCCGGTGCCAAGCGGATCGGTCGCCGGCGAGCCAATCGCGATCGTCACCCCATCGGGCCGGATCAGCCGCGTCCAGTTGATCAGGGCGCGCTTCTGTCCCGACGTCGCGTCCGAACGATATTCGCCGATCAGCCGGCTGCCGCGCGGGATCAGCACCTTCGTGCCGTCGAACCCACGCACGTCACGCTGCACGAGCGCGCGCGCAAAACCCGCGCGACTCGAGTTGAACGCAGTCTCGAGCACCGCCGGGATCAATGTCCCCTGCGGCACAGTCGTCGCCCGATTGGCAATGGTGCCCGCACTGACCCGCGCGGCGGTGCCGTCCGCTGCCATACCGCTCGGCGCCTGCCCCGGCGCTGCGGCGCCGGCAGCCTGCTCGCCACCCCCGCGGGTCTGCGAGCTATCGATCACCAGCGCCGACCCGCCACTGTTCCGTGCGGGTCGCTCGGCCGGCTGTTGCGGCACGAACGCCTGCTGTGGCAGCGGTTGAACCGGCATTGCGACCGCCGACGGCTGCGCGCGCGGGAGCGGCGCCACGGCAAGCGCCGGGGCCGGCGTCGGCAACGCGGTCTGTTGTGGCGCATAGGCCGGCGCCGGTTCTGGCGGGATGTAGAGCGGCGGCGGAGCCTCGGCGACCGCCAGTTCGGCGCCTCCTGCACTGACCGCCGGCGCACTCGCCGATTGGCGCCGCGCTTCGAGCACACCGAACAATGCCAGCGCTGCGACCCCGGCGCCGATCGCGATGGCGGTGCCGGACAGCCCGGACCTGGGACGCGCAACCACTGGCAGCGCGCTGCGCTCACCCGATACCGGCGTCGGCGATGAAGGCGGCAGCGTCATTTCTTCGGCGCTTTCGGCAGATGGCGATCGGCGCGCACGGTCTCGCGATCGATGCGGAACAGCAGATGATCGTGAACGCTGTCGATCACATAGAAGGACCCACGCATATTGCCGTTGGCAAGGCTCTCCTTGCCATGATCGTCGATGATGAACACCGCCGGCAACAAGGCGTCGGGCGCCCATTCGATCCAGGTCCGCTCGCCGTCATCGCTCATCCGGGTCGGGCGCAATGCATGTGCCCCCTTCAGCCGATACTCCCCGCCGATGCGCGCCGGCCCGGCGGTCTGCGGCACGCCATTGGCCGCCGCTTCGGTCGGGTAACGGAACCGCACCTCATAGGGCGCCGCGCCTCCCGCTCCTGCGGTCACCAGATCGAACGCATAGAAGCGTGCATTGGTGATCACGGTCATATTGGTGTCGCCGCCCTGGGTCGGCTTGACGAACAGCATATTGCCGCTGCGATTGGCGGTGACCTGCCAGCCGGTACTATCGCCAACCGCAACGCTCTGGATCTGCTCGTCGGGAGCGAGCGCAATGGTGATCTGATAGCCTGGGCTCCCGGCGATCTGCACCACCTGATCGCGATGATAATAGATCGCCTGAAGTCGCGGATCCCCGCCGACCGGAAACGGCCGCACCTGCGCCTGTGCGCCCGTCGCGAACCCGCCTGCCGCAACCAGAAGGATCGCTATCCGGATCATGGCCGCCGCTGCATTGGCACAGGCGCGGCGGAAGGCTGGCCCCGGGTCATCGGATAGCCCGGATAGGCAAGTGGCGCAGGCGCGCGCGCCGGGGTTGCCGGCGCTACGAGGCCGGCAGCCGGCGCGGCACTGGCTGGCGCTGCACCGATCGGCGTCGGCGTGGCAGCTGGCGCAGGTGCTGCGCTCTGCGCCGGCTCTGCCGGTGGCAAGGCTTCCGGGCTCTTGCGGTAGCGCGTGACCTTGAACCCGAGCGGGTTGATCATCCGGTCGGCCGCGCTCATCGGCGCGCCGCTATATTCGTAGCGGATCACCGTCATCCACGGCTGGCCGGCACGCGCTTCGCCGCCGGCATCGCGCCTCAGGGTGTCGAACCGCACCATCGCCGCGTTGGGGCCAAGCGCGGTCACGCTCTTGACCCGTACCTCGATCGTGCTCGACCGCGGCAGTCGCGCGAGCGGACTATCCGGGTTCGACGCCTGCACGGCCCCGAGATAGTCGGCGCGCGCCTGCCCGCCCGACCATAGCCCGACCTTGCGATAATCGCTTTGCAGCGCGTTGATGTCGAACTCCTCGCGCGCGATTACATATTGCACGAGGAACGACTGGGTCAGCGCCCGATCGCCCGAGATCATCTGCGGTTCGAGCGGTTTGAGCTGCTGGACGAACCCGGTCTGCCGGTCGACCAGCAGGGTATAGGGTTCGACCGTCTTCAGCGGGGTCAGGAACATGAGCGCCAGTGCCTCGCACACCGCGATCGTCGAGGCGCCGCCCGCAACCCACCATGCAATCCGCCGCGAAGCGCGCAAGCTATCGTTACGGTCCTTCGCCCAGCTATCGCCTTCGGCAAAATAGGCGTCGAGCGCCTCTCGCGCCTGCTTCTTCATGCCCGGTGATCCCGTGCCGCCGCACGCGCCGAGACGCGGTGGCGCGTCCGTCGGCGCGCTGCTGGCCCTACCGACATCGGCATCACGCCGCGTCCTTCATCTCTCATGCCGCTTCCCATTGGCGCCACGCGTGTGGCGCCGCCTGTCATTGTCATTCCCGCCTGTGCCGCGAGTTCCTCGCGGCGCTGGGTGATCGCCACCGCGTCGGCCACCGCCGCCGCCCGCGAACGGCTTTCGAGCGGGATCGCCGCCGCCGGCGAGGTCCAGACAGTGCCGCCGGCACCAACGTTCGTTGACGGCTGCTGGCTCAGGCCATGGGTGCGCCACGCCGGGATGCGCAGGCTGAACGCAACCCGCGCTATCGTCAGGGTCACCGCGACCAGCGCGATCGCGAAGATGATCGAGGCGGCAAGCAGCTGGCCCGGCACGCCGATGATATCGAGCCCGCTCGCGCGCCGTGCGAGCAGCGTCGCGAGCCACGGTTCGATGAACGCAAGCTCGACCCCGAGCACGACCGAGGTGGCAAGCGCCGCCAGCGCGGCCCCGATCAGCGCCTTGGCCCAGCCCTCGAACAGGCCGCGCGTTCCGTCGAACAACAGGAACACCGCGAACAACGGCCCCAGGGCAAGCAACAGCCCTGCGATGATCCGCACCGAGGCGAACGAGGCAATCGCGCCGACCAAAAACACCACGCGTGAGATACCGAGCGCAAAAGCGTCAAACCCAAGGAACGGCGGCGGGGCAACCGACGGCATCTGCGGCATGCCTTCCGGCCCCATTGGCGGCGCCCCCACGCCTTCGATCGCCAGCGCCTTCAGTGCCTGGTCGACCGCGTCGAGCCGTGCGGGAAGGCCTCCGCTGGCACCGGGAAGTCCGCTCGCGCTACCGATGCTTGCCATGAGTTCGGCAGGCGCGCGCAGGATCAGATCATAGATCACCGTCTGATAGGCGGGCCAGCTTGTCGCCAGTACGAGGACCAGCCCGATCTTGACGAAGGTCAGCACGCCTTCATGCACGCCAGGGGTATTGCCCAGCAGCATGCGATAGCCGATCAGCGCGATCAGCAGGGTGACCATGCCGGTGAGCAAGGCTGCCGCCGGCGACCCACTCGCCGCCAGCGCCTGATAGCCGGATGCCCCCAGCATCTGCGCCTGGCAGTCGAGGTAGGAGAGCATCCCCGGCGCGAAGCTCTCGGGCGATACGCCCGCCTGGCATGGCACGGCCATCACGCGCGCTCCATCAGCGCGTCATACCACGCCTCGGGCGCGTCGCCGTGCTCGGCGCGCAGCTGGTCGAGCAACCGCACGGTGCGCTCTCTCCCTGAAAGAATGGTGAGAAGCTCGCGCTCACCAGTAAGGTTGAGCCGCGCGACCACGCTCTCATTGCCGTGCTTGATCAGGAAGCAATGTGCGCTATCGGGGAGCGAGCGGACGATCTCATACTCATGGGGCGTGAGCCCGAACCCGTCGCAATAATCATCGGCGCGCGCCTTGGGGTTGGCCATGAAGATGCGCGTTGCCGCCTGCTCGATGATCGCACTGGCGATGCGGCTTTCAAGCGCATCCTGGGCGCTTTGCGTGGCGAACCCGACGATCCCGTTCCTTTTGCGGATCGTCTTCTCCCAGTCCTTGATCCGACGGACGAACACCTCGTCGTCGAGCGCCTTCCAGCCCTCGTCGACGACGATGATCGCCGGATCCCCGTCGAGCCGTTCCTCGACGCGGTGGAACAGGTACATCATCGCCGGAGTGCGGACGGTCGGATCGTCGAGGATGCGGCTCATGTCGAACCCGACCGCGCGCGCGGCGAGGTCGGTCGCATCCTCGGCATTGTCGAACAGCCAGGCGCGTTCGCCATCGCCCCACCACGGGCGCAGCCGCGACCAGAGGTCGCCGGCGTGCGGGCGCTGGTCGCCGCGGAACAGCTCGACCAGATGCCGCAACCGCCGATGCCCCGGTGGCTGGGCGTAGCTGGCGTCGACCGCATCCTTCAGCCGCGCCTGTTCCTCGACATCGACCCCGCCCGCGAGTTGCGCGAGCCAGTCGATCAGGAACTGGCGGTTGGTCGCATTGTCTTCGAGCAGAAGTGGG
>NZ_MKRR01000169.1:0-6578 GCF_001897045.1 Sphingomonas sp. 66-10 | reverse complement strand
CCGCCGTGCCTGGGCGAGGAGGAAGTTGACGACCACGGTCTTGCCCGAGCCCGAGGGGCCGATCACGGTGAAGTTGCCGAGGTCGCCCTGGTGGAAGTTGAAGAAATAGGGACCGGCCGCGGTGGTCTCGAGCAGGGTGACCGCATCGCCCCAATGGTTGCCGTGGGGGCGCCCGAGCGCGAAATTATGCCCGCTGGCAAGTCCGGCGAAGTTGCCGGTCGAGACGAGGCCGCGCCGCGCGATATATTTGAAGTTGGCGGGGAACTGCGCCCAGAAGGCGGGTTCGAGCGCGATCTCCTCGCGTACGGAGATGATCCCGAGGTCGGACAGTGCCGCCTGGGTCTCGGCGACGCCGGCGTCGACCTCCTCGGGCGAGTTCCCGCGGATCGCGATGGTCATATGATGCTCGCCGAACCCGGCGCGGCCCGCGGCGACCTCGTCCTTGGCGTGGGCGAGATCGGCGCGGAGGCTGACCGCTTCGTCTTCGGCCGAGCGCATGCGTCTCAGCGCGAGGTTCATCCGCCCCAGGGCCGCCTGGCGCTCGACGAACCCGAACGATTGCGAGACGGTGAGTTCGAATGGGAGCCGGAGCAGTTCATCGAACATGCCAGGGCTGGTCTGTCCCGGATAATCCTTGATCGAAATCAGCCCGACGAACGCGCGCGGCGCGATACCCATCGGGCCAAGCTCGATCGTCTCCTGCCCGAAGCTGATCCGGCGCATCGGGAGATAGGCCCCGATATCCTGGGTCGGGAGCAACACCGGCTGGACCTCGCCGTTGACGAGGGTCGAGAGGAACTCGAGCGGCTCGGAGGCAAGGCCCGCCTCGGCTTCATAGACGCCGAGCAGGCGTGGTTCGTAGCTTCCCAGCGCCGCGATCAGCGCCTCACGCGCCGTGTCGAGTTGCCGCAGTTCCTGCGCGACGCTCTCCTCGCGCGGGCCGCTTCGGCTGAGGAGGTCGCGCACGCTGTCCAGCAGGCCGACGCGGCCTTGCAGCGGACGGCGGACGAGGGTCAGGTAAAGGTCGTTGACGTAGAGCTGGCGCCGGCCGAGCCGTTCGCGCCAGATTGTATCCAGCTTTGCCGAAAAGGGGTCGTCGAACTGGCCGTCGAGTTCGACCTCGACGCGGCGCCGGACGATATGGTGGTAGAGCGCGAAGCGGGAAGAGCCGATCGCCTGTAACATCGCATCGCGCAGCCGCTTGCGATAGTTGATCTCGTCGGTGTCGGCGGTCTCGAACAGGAGGCCACGCAGCGCGATGACCTGCAACAGCAGGCCATCGCGGGTCTCGATCGTATTGGCGTCGACATGGCGGGCGTAAGGCAGATGACGGCCGACCGGCGCCTCACGCTCCACAGTGCGGCGGTCGGCGCTCAGGGCCGGTAGGAGTTGCATCGCCACAACGAATAGTTACGCACCCTGGGGCAGCGGCCGACTTTGGTCAGCCACAGGTCGAAGAAGCGCGGTTCACGCAGGCACAGTAGGACGCCCGCGAGATGGACGATAAGCGCGATGACCAAAGCCCAGACCGTACGGAACACGAGGAACAACTCGGTCGCCAGCACGGCGTTGGCCACGAAATAGCTGTAGGTGACGCCGGCGAACATCTGCGGCCGCGTCAGCGCGACGAACACCGCATCGCGCTCGACCCCGTTCATCGCTCAGCCGCCGAGCGTTGCGGTCGACTGGATACCGGCAACGATGCTCGCCGCGCCGAACAGGATGAAGCAGCCGAGAATGACGGTTGCGCCGTAGCGCCAGTTGATCCGGCCGGTCAGCATCAGGAAGCCGACCGATGCCACCGCGATCACCGCGACCACGGTTGCGATCGTGCCGAGGAGCGTGCCTTCGAGCCAGCGGACCGCGGAGACGAGAACACCGGAGCCGGCGGGATCGCCAGCCATGTCCTGGGCGTGGGCGGGAAGCGCCATGACGACTCCCGCAAAGGCCGCCCCGATCCGCGCAACTATCGAGCTTGCCTTCCCCATACGCTTACCCCCGTTTACGCCCTGTTCTTACAGGCTCTTACGCATTGCTAGCGCGGCGCTCCAGCCGCTGCAAAGCCAATTACGCCAAAATGATCGCAATAGCTTGATCGATTTACACCGCCCGTCGATGATGGCGCGTCATGGATTATATCGGCAGCCTGCTTGAGCCCTCGACGGCCGGTCCGATCGCGCGGTCGGTCGGCTGGGTCGAGTCGGTCGCCACCGGATCGCTCGCATCGATTGTTGCGGTGATCGCGGTCGCCATTGTCGGCATGATGATGCTCTCCGGCAGGCTTGAGGTTCGGCGCGGGATAACGGTGGTTGCCGGATGCTTCCTGGTGTTTGGTGCCAACCTGATCGCGCGCGGGATCCTGGGAGGAATGGATCGCGGGGTTGCGACTCCGACAACGGCGGTCGCGCCGCCGCCCAGCGCACTCGTCGACGCCCCGAAGCCGACGCCCCAGCCATATGATCCTTACGCTGGCGCCTCGGTTCCGCATTGACCACGCGCTACTGGATTTTCACATTCGCGCTGCGGCGAGCATCTTCGACAAGATAATGCCACAGCGAAAAAGGGGAGCAGAAAAGTTGACCAGGACCTATTTGAGAAAACGGTCTTGCGCGGCGCTGGTAGCAATGTTGACCGTTGGCAGCCCAGCGATTTCTTCATTGCCCCTTCACCCTTCCCAATAGTTCGGCCGGTCCTGAACTAGAGTTTAGAGTATATTACCTCCAGACCGCCTACATCAGGGTTGACAAAGTAGGGTATCGGTAATTGGTATTAGAGGAATCGAGGCCAGATAACTTCGAACTTGGAGTCGACGCATCCGCCGCAACGGACTCCGTAATCTTATGGCGTCCGAAGTCATGGAAGGCGATCGATCGCAGCCTGATGGGATTCGGCCAGTCCAGGTTGAGCGTACCTTCTCGCCCCGAAACCCCAACCATTCTCCCTCTGTCGGCGCCGCAGTAGCCTGCTTGGGCCCTCGACGGCCGGTCCGATCGCGCGGTCGGTCGGTGGGGTCGAGTCGGTCGCGACCGGATCGCTGGCATCGATCGTTGCGGCGAGCGCGGTCGCCATCGTCGGCATGATGATGCTCTTCGGCAGGCTTGAGGTTTGGCGGGGGATCACGGTAGTTGGTAAATGTGGTCTGCGGGCTGCCTTGCCCATCGAGCCGTAGCCGGGATCCTGGAAGGCACGGGGATCGCGGCGTTGCGACTCCGATAACGGCTGTCGCGCCGCCGCCGAGCGCGCTCGTCGACGCCCCGAAGCCGACGCCGCAATCTTGTGATCCCTACGCCGGCGCTTCCGTTCCACACTAAACGAAGCGATCGTTTTCCAGAATGGATCCTGCGGAGGCCCAAAATTGGGCAACCTCACTGCTTCGCTTTCAGGGCCTCAATCTGATCTCGCTGCGCTCTGACCTCGGCCCGCAGCTCCTTGATCGCCGCGACCAGCACCGGGATCAGACTTTCCTGTTTAAGGCTGTAGATTTCTGCGCCATCGCGCGCAGGTGCCGTCACGGCCTCGGGTATTACCTCCTCGACCTCCTGGGCAATAAAGCCGATCTGCCGCTCGCCAACGGGAAGTTTGAGATTCTGTCCGACGCTTCGGTCTTCAGGTTTACGCCAGTCATAGTGAACGGGGTTGAGCCGTTCGATCAGCGCCAAGCCACCCGTCACGGGTTTGATATTGGTCTTCAACCGGCCGTCGGATGCCTGGTTCCAACCCTGCGTGCCACCCGCCGAGCCATTGACATAGAGCAGATAGGAAGGTGAACTCGTCCCGATCCCCACATTGCCGCTCGCTGCGATCCGCATGCGTTCTACGCCAGCTGGCGTACGGAAAATATGGCTAGGCAAATCAATGTAGCCAGCGGTAACCCCCGGGCCGGCCGTCACCTGCCAGTAGGGCGAGCCGCTATTCTCCATCAGTCCTATGATCGCATAGGAGTTCGGGGTGTAGGTGGAGAAGTCAACGCGTGCCTGTGAACTGCCGCCCGCAGCAGCGTTCGTGACTTTGAAACCGACTGTCGGGGCGTTCTGGTCCGTACGAGCCTGTACCAAGGCACTACCGTCATTGGCGGCTCCAATTCCGATCCTGCCAGTAAAGGTCGTTCCGCCGATCAGCGCGAGACAATTTAGATCGGCCATCACCTGATCGGCGTTAGCGATCGTGCCGTTGGTTAGCGTATAGGGGAGGCTGGCGCACTGCCCCCAGGCAGAACCGGAGACGCATGCCAACACCAAGCCAATAGCGATTCGCTTCATGATGTCCTCCAAAAGGAAAGTGGCCACACAGCCTTCTACAATGCTCAATTGTGCCAGGTGGCGTTCTTCCAGTTGAAGTTCCCCCAGGTGACCGGCGAGTTGTTGACGGTCGTAACCGCCCTGCGATTGCCCGCGGCATCATAGGAATAGCTCGTCGTGGTTCCGCTCGCACGGATCACAGCGACCACCCGGCCTAGCGAATCATATATATAGGAATCGGTGCCCGCCAAAGCGGGTACGGACGTAAAGAGGTATGTACCCAAAGCTAATGAGCACGCCATCGCCCGAGATCCAATCACCTGCACCTCCGTCCGCTGAGCCAATTCGACAAAGAAACGATTCATCGTAGATGAATATATAGAGAAATTGAGCAAGCGAGCGCCATCCGAACCTCGAGTTTGAGGGCTTCCGCTTCTGGATTTACATTCATGGATTATTTCTCTCTATCATGCTCTTGATATACTTCAACAATAGATAGAATAACCATGTTAATAACAAAAACAAAATATACCCAAGTACGGCAATAACATATGGCGCTCTTCCTGATGTAATTACCGAAAAAAAGACTGCTGCGCCAACAATCTCCACAAATGCGAATGAGAAGATTGTAGCACGCCAAATGGCGTTAATATCAGTACGCCTTCCCATCATGGGCATCCAAGGGGGGATGACGATATGGTACCGGAAAAGCGTACTCCAACGGCGCCATAGCCTCCCGCTGCCACGCGCCCGCCGGAGCCGCTCCAATCGAGCGGATCTCCATTAAGTGCCCGCACAATCTCGGCTCCAAATCCGTCTCCCGCACCACCTTGCAGAACGGGGGTTATGGAGCCACTGAGCAGCGGAGCGATTACATCCGAGGTACTCGCCGAAACGCTAGGACCGGCCGCCGCAAAGATACCAAGGCCGAGCAACGGAGTCACGGAGCCTGTTACCGAGACTTGGGAACCGGTGAGGCTAACCCC
Organism: Sphingomonas sp. 66-10; assembly: GCF_001897045.1. NCBI lineage: Bacteria > Pseudomonadati > Pseudomonadota > Alphaproteobacteria > Sphingomonadales > Sphingomonadaceae > Sphingomonas > Sphingomonas sp. 66-10. Next base: position 1,354 of record NZ_MKRR01000169.1, on the reverse strand, counting down.
GCCACCCGGCAACTTGGGTAGAGATATGTTCCCACTCACCCCCAGCGAAATACCCCCCACTGCCACGAACCCCGTCCCACTGGGTCCACCGCCATAGTTTACTCGAGGCCCTTCAGCGCAAACCGCCTTCCGATATGGGTTTACCATGGGCTGCCCTCCACCTAGCAGGCCTCCAAGAGTTTGGTCAAACTGAAATGCCGTATCGAAATCGTAGTTTATCGGCGGAAGGCTATCACTTTGACCACTGCCGGATGCGGTTGCAGTCGCGGTAATCTCGGAAATTTGGCCATCTCCGCCGCACGTGTTCATCTCCTCCGAAATATCATCTCCAACGCCCACTATTGATCCGTCGGAACAAAAAACATCCTTTCCGGTCGGATCCGACCCATTGAGCGGATCGCTATGAGCGTAATTGTACCAATTTATTCCATCGGAATAACCGGTCGGGTCCGTTTGCATGAACCGCCCGAGGGTCGGAGAATAAATCCGGGCTTTGAAATAGTACATGCCAAGCTCTGGAATCCAAGCTTGCCCGGTAAATTGATGGCGTCCCACGTTGGTTCCCTGTGGGATACCAAATTCGTCGTAACGGTTTACCGCCGCCAGATTCCCCGTGGGGTCGGTGCGCGCGATGATCGATCCCCGTTCGTCCGCAACCAACCAAGTCTTGTTTCCGCTTGAATCATATTCAACGAGCGCCTCATCCGGTTTTGGTCCGAAAACGTATCGCTTTTGCAAAGCGTTGCTCGAATTGTACTCGGCGACCAGGTTAGCTCCGTCATAGCCGTAGCGGGTTGTGCTACCTGCAGCGGTTTGGAGCAAGCGTCCAAGCGGGTCATAGCTTAGTCCCACGCCCGTGGTGCTCACCAGCAGGTTCTCGCTACTGTATCCGTAGGGTGTGCTCCCCGAAGCGGTAAGGTTGCCCCGACCATCATAACCAAACGAAATCGTTCCCGCGCTGGTATATTGGTTCAATCCATTGACGGAATAAGCACGGTCTGTATCGACAGCTCCAGTCCAGGCGTAGCTATCATTCGATCGTGTCGTCGCCGCGATCTGCCGAGCAGGGTTGTAGCTAAAGCTCAGGGTCAGGTTGTTACCCGAACTTGGGTAGGTCACGCCTAGCGAGGCGAGGTTCGATGCGCCGTCATAGCCGTAACTCGTGGCCACGCCATTCGCGCGGGTCAGACTGGTCCTGCGCCCCAGGTTGTCGTAGCCGAAAGAGGCGAGGCTTGTCGATCCGTTCTCGCTGACCGACGTCATGTTGCCGGTTGCATCGTAAGCGCCAAAACCTCCCCACATTCCGGAGCTGATCGGTATCGGCGATAACGCCCGCGCGGTTAGCGAGGGTAAG
>NZ_MKRR01000168.1:42393-58770 GCF_001897045.1 Sphingomonas sp. 66-10 | reverse complement strand
CGAAGATCCGCGACGTGATCGGCACCGGCGGCAAGGTGATCCGCGAGATCGTCGCCACCACCGGCGCCAAGGTCGACATCGACGACGAGGGCGTGATCAAGATCAGCTCGTCGGACGGCGCGCAGATCGAAGCGGCGATGAACTGGATCAAGGGCATCGTCGAGGAAGCGGAAGTCGGCAAGATCTACACCGGCAAGGTGGTCAATCTGGTCGATTTCGGCGCCTTCGTGAACTTCATGGGCGGCAAGGACGGCCTCGTCCACGTCTCGGAGATCAAGAACGAGCGCGTCGAGAAGGTCTCCGACGTCCTGAGCGAAGGCCAGGAGGTCAAGGTCAAGGTGCTGGAGATCGATCCGCGCGGCAAGGTTCGCCTGTCGATGCGCGTCGTCGATCAGGAAACCGGCGCCGAGCTGGAAGACACCCGCCCGGCGCGCGAACCGCGCGGCGACCGCGGCGATCGCGGCCCGCGCCGTGACGGCGGCGACCGTGGTGACCGCGGCGGCGATCGCGGTGGACGCGGCGGTGACCGTGGCGACCGTGGCCCGCGCCGCGACCGCGGCCCGCGCCGCGAGCGCAGCGAAGGCGGCAAGGACGAGGGCTCGGCGCCCGACTTCGCCCCCGCCTTCCTGACCGGCGACCGCGACTGATCGCAGCGCCGCTCAACGGAGCAAAAGGAAGGGCCCCGGCAGCGATGCCGGGGCTTTTTCTTTTTGGGGCGTCGATCGCCCGCACCATCGTCCCCCACCCGCCCCGCTTTCCCTCCGTCATCCCCGCGAAGGCGGGGGGATCCATTCGCGCAGTTGGTGGAAAGAGCCGCTCCACCAGCCACAATGGATTCCCGCCTTCGCGGGAATGACGGGGGGAAAGGAAGCGGAGTCGCCGCCCCCACCGCAATGTGGTAAATTTCGGCCCATAGGGTCGCCGCACAAGGAGAATCGAGCACACGCAAACCGAGAGGAGAGAATCATGCCGGCGTCGTTCGATGAGGCGAAGCTCCACGCCTTCGTAGGCAAGATGTTGGGCGATCTGGGCGGCGCGATGAGCGTGCCGACCGTGCGGCTGGGATTCCGCCTGGGGCTGTTCGATGCGCTCGCCGAAGGCCCCGCCACCGCGCCCGAACTCGCGCGGCGTGCCGGCGGGCTGCATGAGCGCTATGTCCGCGAATGGGCACTCGCGCAGAGCGCCAACGGCTATATCGATTTCGACCCCGCGACCGACAGCTTCAGCCTCTCGCCCGAACAGGCAATGGTCTTCCAGCATCGCGACAGCCCGGTCTATCTCGCCGGCGCGTTCGAGCTGGTCGCGGCGATGATCGAGGCCGAGGCCAAGGTCGAGGAATGTTTCCGCAACGGCCGCGGGGTGCGCTGGGGCGACCACGCGGGATGCCTGTTCTGCGCGACCGGCGCCTTCTTCCGGCCGGGCTATGTCAACAATATCGTCCAATCGTGGCTCCCCGCGCTCGACGGCGTCGAGGCCAAGCTGCGCAGCGGGGCGAAGGTGGCGGACGTCGGATGCGGGGTCGGCTTCTCCACGCTGCTGATGGCGCAGGCCTATCCCGACAGCACCTTCGTCGGGTATGACTTCCATGCCCCGTCGATCGAGGAGGCACGGCGCCACGCGGTCGCGCACGGGCTGCACGAGCGGGTGCGGTTCGAGGTCGCGACCGCGAAAGATATCGCCGAGCGCGATTTCGATCTCGTCACGATGTACGATTGCCTCCACGACATGGGCGACCCGCGCGGGTGCGCCGCGCATATGCGTCGGATCCTCGCCCCCGGCGGGAGCTGGATGATCGTCGAGCCGATCGCGGGGGACCGGCCGGCGCAGAATTTCAACCCGGTCGGGCGGCTCTATTACAACGCTTCGACGATGATTTGCGTGCCGACCTCGCTCGATCAGGAGGTGGGCGAAGGGCTCGGCGCGCAGGCGGGCGAGGCGAAGCTGTCAGCAATCGTCCGCGAGGGCGGGTTCGCGGAGGTGCGCCGCGCAACCGAAGGGCCCTTCAATATGGTGCTGGAGGCGCGGTAAACCTTCTGGTTCCGGCTTCGCGAGAATGGCGATTCCCTCGCCCCGTTCGGGCTGAGCTTGTCGAAGCCCTGCACTTTTCTTCCGCGGAAGAAGGACAGCCTTTCGACAAGCTCAGGGCGAACAGGGGGTTGAGTTGCGTGCCCCTCCCCTATTCCCGATAGCTCGGGTCGATCCGGTCGAGCTTGCGCAGCAGTGCGGGCCAGGCGAGCCGCTCGGCGAGCATCCCCATCCCCTTGGGGGCGGATTGGCGCGCGACCTTGTCCTCGACCCCCTGCGGCGGATTGTTGAGATGTTCCTTCCCCGCCGACAGCATCAGCACCTGCGCCTCGCAGGCGCGCTCGAGGAAATAGAGCCGCAGGAAGCACGCGCCGACGCTGTCCCCCACCGCGAGCGTGCCGTGGTTGCGCAGGATCATCGCATGCTTGTCGCCCATATCGGCGACGAGCCGCTCGCGTTCCTCCAGATCGGTCGCGATCCCCTCATAGTCATGATAGGCGATGTCGTGCCCCGCGATCATCGAGGTCTGGGTGTGCGGCAGCAGCCCGAATTCCATCGCCGAGACCGCCTGGCCGTGCGGGGTGTGGAGATGCATCACCGCATTGGCGTCCTCGCGCGCCATATGCAGCGCCGAGTGGATCGTGAACCCCGCGGGGTTGACCGGATGCGTCGTCGCGCCGACCGGATTGCCCTCGACATCGATCTTGACCAGCGACGAGGCGGTGATCTCCTCGAACATCATGTCATAGGGGTTGATCAGGAAATGATGCTCGGGGCCCGGCACCCGCGCCGAAAGATGGGTGAAGATCAGATCGTCCCACCCGTAGAGCGCGACCAGCCGATAGGCCGCCGCGAGATCGACCCGCGCCTCCCATTCGCCAGGGACGTAGTTCGGCTTGCTCTCGACGGACGCCAGCGTGGCCATGAGTCGCTCTCCTGTTTCGATTTGCAACGCATATAGCCCTGATCCGTTGCCGACTCCATCATGCTATCTGACTTGGATGTGCGGCCTTCGTGCACCTTCTCCCCGCCGTCATTCCCGCGAAGGCGGGAATCCATTCGCGCAGGTCATGGAAAGAATCGCGAGGCCAGCCGGAATGGATTCCCGCCTTCGCGGGAATGACGAGAGAGTATTCGGAATTCCAACCCGCCGCCCCTTGTGTGGCAAAAATGCCACATTACATCCTCGGGCATCTCAAGGGGAGCAATATGAACCTCGAAAAATTCACCGACCGCGCCAAGGGTTTCCTGCAATCGGCGCAGACCGTCGCGATCCGCATGAACCACCAGCAGATCACGCCCGAGCATCTGCTCAAGGCGCTGCTCGAAGACGAACAGGGCATGGCCGCCGGGCTGATCCAGTCCGCGGGGGGCGACGCGCGGCGTGCCGCGACCGAGACCGATCTGGCGCTGTCGAAGATCCCCGCGGTCTCCGGCTCGGGCGCGCAGACCACGCCGGGACTCAACAATGACGCGGTGCGCGTGCTCGATGCCGCCGAGCAGATCGCGCAGAAATCGGGCGACAGCTATGTCACCGTCGAGCGGCTGCTCGTCGCGTTGGCGCTCGCGCTCAACACCCCGGCGGGCAAGGCGCTCAAGACCGCGGGGGTGACCCCGGAGGCGCTCAACGCCGCGATCAACCAGTTGCGCGGCGGGCGCACCGCCGACACCGCCTCGGCGGAGGATCGCTATGACGCGCTCAAGAAATTCGCGCGCGACCTGACCCAGGCGGCGAAGGACGGCAAGCTCGATCCGGTGATCGGCCGCGACGAGGAAATCCGTCGCACCATCCAGATCCTCGCGCGCCGCACCAAGAACAATCCGGCGCTGATCGGCGAACCGGGCGTCGGCAAGACCGCGATCGCCGAGGGCCTCGCGCTGCGCATCGCCAATGGCGACGTGCCCGATACGCTCAAGAACCGTACCTTGATGGCGCTCGACATGGGCGCGCTGATCGCGGGCGCCAAATATCGCGGCGAGTTCGAGGAGCGCCTGAAGGGCGTGCTCGACGAGGTGAAGGGCGCCGAGGGCGATATCATCCTGTTCATCGACGAGATGCACACGCTGATCGGCGCAGGCAAATCGGATGGCGCGATGGACGCCTCCAATTTGCTCAAGCCCGCGCTGGCGCGTGGCGAGCTGCATTGCGTCGGCGCGACGACGCTCGACGAATATCGCAAATATGTCGAGAAGGATCCGGCGTTGCAGCGGCGGTTCCAGCCGGTGTTCGTCGGCGAACCGACTGTCGAGGATACGATCTCGATCCTGCGCGGGCTGAAGGACCGTTACGAGCTGCACCACGGCGTGCGGATCACCGACGGCGCGATCGTCGCGGCGGCGACGCTGAGCAATCGCTACATCACCGATCGCTTCCTGCCCGATAAAGCGATCGACCTGATGGACGAGGCGGCGAGCCGCATCCGCATGGAGGTGGAGAGCAAGCCCGAGGAGATCGAGACGCTCGATCGCCGCATCATCCAGCTCAAGATCGAGCGCGAGGCGCTCAAGAAGGAAAGCGATGCCGCGTCACGCGACCGGCTCGCCAATCTCGAGAGCGAGCTCGCCAATCTCGAGGAGCAATCGGCCGAGCTGACCCAGCGCTGGCAGGCCGAGAAGGACAAGATCGGCGCCGAGGCCAAGCTCAAGGAACAGCTCGACGCGGCGCGCATCGCGCTCGAACAGGCGCAGCGCGACGGCGATCTCGCGCGCGCGGGTGAGCTGTCCTACGGCACGATCCCCGGCCTTCAGAAGCAGCTCGAGGAAGCGCAGGGCGCGACCAAGGGCGCGATGCTGCGCGAGGAAGTGACCGCCGACGATATCGCCAGCGTCGTCAGCCGCTGGACCGGAGTGCCGGTCGACCGGATGCTCGAAGGCGAGCGCGAGAAGCTGCTGCGGATGGAGCAGGTGATCGGCCAGCGCGTGATCGGGCAGGATCAGGCGGTACGCGCGGTCTCGACCGCCGTTCGCCGCGCGCGCGCCGGGCTGCAGGACCCGAACCGGCCGCTCGGCTCGTTCCTGTTCCTCGGGCCGACGGGTGTGGGCAAGACCGAGCTGACCAAGGCACTCGCCGAATTCCTGTTCGACGATCCCAACGCGATGGTGCGGATCGACATGAGCGAATTCATGGAGAAGCACGCCGTCTCGCGGCTGATCGGCGCGCCTCCCGGCTATGTCGGCTATGAGGAAGGCGGCGTACTGACCGAGGCGGTGCGGCGGCGGCCCTATCAGGTCGTGCTGTTCGACGAAGTTGAAAAGGCGCACGGCGATGTGTTCAATGTCTTGCTGCAGGTGCTCGACGACGGGCGGCTGACCGACGGCCAGGGCCGCACGGTCGACTTCTCGAACACGCTGATCATCCTCACCTCGAACCTCGGCAGCCAGTATCTCGCCAATCTCGGCGAGGGCGAGGATGTCGAGAAGGTCGAGGGACAGGTGATGGAGGTGGTCCGCGCGCATTTCCGCCCGGAATTCCTCAACCGGCTCGACGAGATCATCCTGTTCCATCGGTTGGGGCAGACGCATATGGGGCCGATCGTCGATATCCAGGTCGGGCGGGTCCAGAAGCTGCTCGCCGACCGCAAGGTGACGCTGGCGCTGACCGATGCCGCGCGGGCGTGGCTCGGCCGGGTGGGATACGATCCCGTCTATGGCGCACGGCCGCTGAAACGCGCGGTGCAGCGTTATCTGCAGGACCCGCTCGCCGAGCTGATCCTGCGCGGCGAGGTGAAGGATGGCGCCACCGTCGATGTCGACGAGGGGGATGGGAAGCTCGTACTGACCGTCAAATGACGATAGTGTGACACGTAAACCACGGCGTCGCGTCAACTTTCTGGCGCGGCGCCGTTTCCCATTGCGACAGCAAGGCTACCGGGTTTAGCCGATCCCTCATGCGGCCTCTCACATCGTACGGCCGCACTAAGCGTATCACGGCCGCAGCGCCGTAGAGGGGTTATACATATGCAATTCCATGCGAAGAGGCGTGTGCTTGCTTCGGCTTTGATCCTCGGATCGAGCTTGATCGCGATGCAGGCGCATGCACAGGACACGACGCAGCCCGCGCCGTCCGCCACGCAGCCGGCGGACGAGACCGCCGACGTCGTCGTCACCGGTTCGCGTATCGCGCGGCCCGAACTGCAGGCTTCGGTGCCGATCCAGAGCGTCAGCCTCGAGCGGATCCAGCAGACCGGCGCGGCGAACATCCAGGACGTGCTCGCCACGCTGCCGCAGGTCGGCCAGAACTTCAGCCGCACGAGCTCGAACTTCTCGACCACCGGCAACGGCCAGGCGACCGTCAACCTGCGCAACCTCGGTTCGTCGCGCACGCTGGTCCTGATCGACGGCCGCCGCTCGGTCGGCATCGCCGGCACCTCGGCGGTCGACATCAACAACATCCCGACCGACCTGGTCGAGCGCGTCGACGTCGTGACCGGCGGCGCCTCGGCGGTTTACGGTTCGGAAGCGGTTGCGGGCGTCGTCAACTTCGTCCTCAAGGACAAGTTCGAGGGCCTGTCGGTCCGCGGCCAGAACACGATCTCCGACAAGGGCGATGCCGGGCGTCAGTACGTCTCGGTCACCGGCGGCAAGTCGTTCAGCGACGGGCGCGGCCATGTCGTCGCGAACTTCAGCTACGACGACGACCACGGCCTGCGTTCGCGCAACCGCAGCTTCTCGGCGAACGATTTCCCGGCGCGCAGTTCCTATGCGGCGCAGGGCCTGTTCGACGTCAGCAATGCCGATCAGACGGCGTTCTCCGCCACCAGCGGCCGCACCTTCACTTTCACCCCGAACAATACGTTGAAGGGTTATCAGGGCGCCAACATCGACGGCTACAACCGCGATCACGATCGTTACCTGTCGGTGCCGGTCGAGCGCTACATGGGCACGTTGCTGGCGAACTACGATTTCTCCGACGCGTTCAAGGTCTATTTCCAGGGCCAATATGCGCGCACCAACTCGAGCTCGTCGCTCGAGCCGTCGGCGATCGCCAACAGCGGGCCGGGCGCCGCGCTGAACTTCGACGGTTCGGCTTATGCCGGCATCCCGATCACCAGCCCCTATGTTCCGGACGCGATCCGTCAGGCCGCGATCGCGAACGGCGTCAACGTGATCCAGTTCCGCCGTCGGTCGAACGACATCTTCAGCCGCAGCAACAACAACAACCGCGATTACTGGCGCGGCGTGCTGGGCGTGAAGGGTGACATCACGAGCGACAGCAAGTGGAAGTACGATCTGTACTACGAACACTCGCAGACGCGCGACCACACCTATTCGCAGTCGATCTACATGCCGAACTACGGCGCGGCGCTGAGCAACGAGATCGGCCCGAACGGCCAGGTGCAGTGCAGCGACCCGGCGGCACGTGCGGCGGGCTGCGTCCCGATGAACATCTTCGGCTATAACACCGTCTCCGCGGCCGCCTCGAAGTTCCTGCAGACCTACACCGGGCCGACCCAGACGATCGCGCTCGATGGCGGCGGTTCGGTCAATGTCGTCAACGGCCAGAACGTGCTGTACGATTATCTGGCGAACGTGAAGCAGGACGTGATTTCGGGCAGCGTCACCGGCGAACTGTTCTCGCTGTGGGGCAAGCCGATCTCGATCGCGTTCGGTGGCGAATATCGTCACGAAAAGAGCTCGGAAGTGTTCGATCCGTTCACCCAGGCGGGTCTCAGCGCGGGCAACCAGCTGTCGAACACCAAGGGCAAGTTCAACGTGAAGGAAGCGTTCGTCGAAATCGACGCGCCGATCGTCGAGGACCGTCCGGGCCTCTACTATCTCGGCCTCGAAGGCGCCGCACGCTACGCCGATTATTCGACGATCGGCGGGATCTGGAGCTTCAAGGGCGGCGCAACCTACGCCCCGGTTCCCGATGTCCGCTTCCGGGGAGTCTATGCCCGCGCGACGCGTGCGCCGAACATCAGCGAGCTGTTCTCGGCGCAGAGCCAGACCTTCCTCGCCGTCTCCGACCCGTGCGATCAGGGCGGCGGCACGAGCAACGATGGCACGCCGACCCGTCCGCTTCCGGCCGGCTGCAGCGCGATCCCGGGCGTCGCCAACACCGTCGCCAATCGCGGCAGCTTCACCTATACGCTGGCGCAGCGGCAGACGATCGACGGCCTGGTCGGCGGCAACCCGAACCTGAAGGCCGAAACCGCCGACACGATCACCGCTGGCGTGGTGTTCACGCCGCGGGCCATTCGCAACCTCAGCCTGACGGTGGATTATTACCACATCAAGGTGAAGAACGCGATCGGCATCATCGGTCAGCAGACCTCGATCGACGAGTGCTTCACCGGCGGCAATCCGTTGTTCTGCAACAACGTCGTTCGCGATTCCGGCGGGTTCATTACCCGCGTCAACGCGATCAACCTGAATACCGGTTCGTATCTGGTCTCCGGTCTGGATATCCAGGGCCGTTATTCGGTGCCGATTACGGGCGAGTGGAAGCTCGACATGGACGTGATGTACAACCATCGCTTCAAGCAGGAGCAGACGCCGTTCCCGGGTGGTCCGGTGCAGGACGAGCTCGGCCAGGCCGATTGCTATAACTGCGGCCGCCTCGGCTCGGGCTTCAAGGACCACGTCGTCGGTAACTTCACGCTGGGTAGCAGCAACTTCCAGTTCAACTACCGCGTCGAATACCTCGGCCCGCTGTGGGATACACTGCCGTCGCAGACCGATGTAGCAACCCGCATTCCGGCTTACTGGTATCACAATATCCAGGGCAAGTTCCTGGTTGGCGATACTCGCAAGATGGAACTCTACGTCGGCGTGAACAACCTGTTCGACAAGAAGCCGCCGTTCTTCGGTGACACGAACACGGTCAGCTGGCCCGGTACCAACACTATTGCCAATACTTACGATCTGTACGGCCGCATGATCTATGCGGGTGCGACGTTCAAGTTCTGATAACGACGGTAACAACCTAATGACGGGCGGCTGTTCAACGAACGGCCGCCCTTTTCTTTTGCCTCCGGGGTCGCTGTCAGGCGCCCGAGCCGCGCGGCACCGTCAGATCGGCGGCAACACGTCGAACGCGACGGTCAGCCGCTCACCTGCCGGAAACGGCACCGTGCCGTGCCACATCGTCGACGGAAACAGCACCAACCGGCCGGGCTTGGGCTCGATCATGCGCGTCGGCGGCAGATCGAGGCCGAGCGCTGCCTGCGGGCTGCCGATCGTCAGCCAGCCGGCGTGCGCGCCGCCATCCGGGGGCGCTTCGGGCAACGCAACGTAAAGAGCGGAACTGATCCAGCCTTGCGGGTGAACGTGGTTGACGTGATGCCCCTGCCCCACCAGCCGCACCGACCACGAGCCCGCGAAGCGCGGTGCGCGGTCGCGCCGCTTCGACAAGGTGGGGTGACGCGCATCCGGCGGCGGCAATTGCGCGACATGCTGCGCGACCGCCTCGACCACCGCCGCGCGCAGGGCGCGAATTTCGGGATCGATACGCGCGAAGAGCGGGCCGTCGGTCTGCGTGCCGCCGCGGACCGACTGATCGAGATGCGCGCCCCGCGCGCGATGTATGCCGCGCAAGACCTCGGCGACGCGCTCGAGCGACGGCAGCCGATCGGCAAGGTCGACCACCGAAACGAGCCGCGGATCACCCTCAAGCCAGGCCAGCCGCGGATCGCCGGTCAACCGCCACGTAATCGCCGCATAAGGCCACATCGCACCGTCGGCAGCCTCGGGCCCGACTTCGACCAACTTGCTTGCCTCATCGAGCCGGGCCGCGCGAAGCAAGTGCCGTACCCGCCACACCGCCATTCCGGGCGCAGTGCGAACATGCGGCAATGCATAGAGACGCTCGGCGCCGGCGAGATCGCCGGTCTCGCCCCGCGCGATCGCCTCCTGCGCATCGAGATCGGGGTTGGGACCGAGCGCGGCACGCGCGCGCGCGATCGTCGCGAGCGCCGCGCGATAGTCTTCGCCGCGAATGTGCAGCGCCACCAGCCCATGCCACAATGGCGGATGACGCGGCGCAACGGCCAGCGCGCGATCATAGGAAGCGAATGCATGGGCGCGATCGCCGGCGAGCGCGCGCAATTGCGCGATCGTATCATGGCCTTCGATCCAGCCCGGATTGGCCGCGACGACCGGCTCCAACCCCCCGATCGCGGCCTCGATCTCGCCGACCGCGAAGCGCGCCGCGGCCTCGCCCAGCAGGACGCCCGCGTCGTTAGGCGCCAGTTGCCGGGCGCGCGCAAACAGCGCGACCGCCGGCGCCCCGGCTTCCATCGCGACGCGGGCGTGGCCGTGCGCGATACCGGCATCGCCGGGGGCATTGGCAACCGCCCGTTCGAATGCAGCGAGCGCGACATCATGCCGTTCGAGCGCGCGCGCGAGCAAACCGCTCCATTGCCACAATAACGGATTGCGGCCCGCCTGCCGCGCGGCAGGCAGCAGGCGATCGAGCGCCCGCTCCTCCTCTCCTTCCGCCATCGCCGCACGCGCGAGATCATCCAGCGCGTCCGGATCCGCGGGTGCGGCAGTGACTGCGGCAAGCGCCTCGGCGAAGGTCATCCGCGACGGCGCCGGGCGACGATCAGCAGCCCGCGCCCTTCTGGCACGAATTGACCTGCGACCGCTCGATCATCTGGCGCTCCTGACGATATTTATCGTCCCATTGCGCCCGCGTCAGGCATATCCGTTTTCCGCCAAGCCGGCTGCCGAGCACCGGCTGGTCCTCGCAGATCAGCCGGTTGGGATCCGCCTTCGGACGGGGCTTGGCGTCATCCGCCAATGCGGGGGCCGCGCTGCCAATAAGCGCAGTAAGTACAATTGCGTAACGAAGCGAACGCATATGCGGTATCTTTCGAAGTCCCTGCGGATTTGATAGCGCGATTCGGTTACCCGCGCAAAGCGGTTCGCGGGGTGTTCGTTACAGTCTCGCGCTCTCTCCCTTGCCTTCGGCCTCGATCAGCGCGGTTACTGCCGCGCGCTCGGTCGGGCTGAGATCGGGGTGCCAGACGTCGAAAATGAACACGACGCGTAGCCGGTCGCTGGGGTTCATCGCCTCATGCTCGATCGTATCGTCGAAGACGAACGCCTCGCCGCGCCGCCAATCGCGCCTCTCGCCGCCGACGCGGAACCAGCACCCTTCCGGCACGATCAGCGGCAAATGGCAAACGAGCCGGGCGTTGCTCACGCCGACATGCGGCGGGATATGCGTGTGCGGCGCGAGCAGCGAGAACATCGCATTGGGCGAGGCGCCCGGCACATCGGGTTGCGGCAGGCGATCGATCAGCGCCATCGTCCGCGGGCATTGATCGGCATTGCCGTCGATGCGCCGCCCGTTCTGGAGCAGATGGATCGCGCTCCAGTCGGGATTGTGGTTGAGCGGCTGCCACTGCCGCATCGGCAGATGATCGGGATATTGGATATAAGGCACCAGCTCGGCGCGGTTCGCGGCGAGCAGCGCCTGCAATTCGGCGGCGATCTCCTCGGTCGCGGCCTCCAGATCGGTGAGCCACGGGAAGCGCGCGCGCGGGTGGAACTCGCGCTCGGTAAGCTCGGGGAAGAAGAAATGCGTCGGCTCGCTGTGAAACGGGCGGGTCCGGCGCAGCGCGTTGCTGCGGAAGCGCGCGATGCGGCGGCGCTCGTCATCACCGGCTGTAGCCTCGACGGGGGCCATCGCCGCCGCCAGTCTCTCCTCGCGCGCCGCCAGCCATGCCGCGTGACGCGCTTCGGCCTCGGCCACCGCCGCCGCCAGCGGGGGCGGCAAGGCGCCCGCCGGGCGCTGCGCCAGCGCCTCTCCCCACGCTTCGCCGGCTTTTGCCTCGTCCAGTCGCTGCAGCAGGCTCGCGCGCAGCAGCAGCGCGGTGAAATGCAGCGGCGAGAGCGCGAGCGCGCGATGCACCGCGTCGAGCGCCTCGCGCGGCCGGCCCGCGGCGCGGCTTACCCCGGCGAGTTTGAGCAAGGTGTCGATATCGCCCGGATTTGCCGCCGACGCCGCGCGCAGCAATTCGAGTGCGCGGCCGAAATCACCCGCCGCCAGCGCCTGTTCCACCCCGCGATCTGCCCCCCCATTTGCCGTCATAGGCTGTAGCCGAACCTCTCTATCCAGGGTTGGAGCACGGGCAGGATCGGGGCAAGATGCTCGCGATATCGCTGCCACCGGCCCGCGGCGCGCTTGTAGATCGGCTCCGTCACCTGCGAATAGCTCGCGGTGGTGATGAAGCCGCGCTCGCGCGCCGTCCGGCGGTGATCGATCGCCGCCTCGTGCCATTCGAGCCCGAGATGCTCGAACAGCGGCCGCACCGTTCCTTCGACATCCTCGATCAGCCGCTCATAGACGATCGGATAGACATCGAGGGGAACCAGCGCACGCGCCGCCTCCCAATGGCGGAAGGTCAGATCGTAGAAATTCGCGGCATCCTCGAGCCGCAGGAAATTGGACATCGCCGAGTTGAGCTTGAAATTGCTGATATAGCAGCTCAGCACCACGTCGCACGGATGCCGCAGCGCAAGGATGATGCGCGCGCGCGGAAACAGCCGCTTGATCAACAGCGCCTTGTGCAGGAACAGCGGCGACTTATCGACCAGCGTCATTCCCGGCCGCAGCGTCGCCAGCTTCGCGACTTCCTCGTAATAATGCGCGCGCGCGGCGGCGACGCCCGCCTCATCCAGCGTCGGCAACGCCTCGGCGCCGCCGAGCCGCTCGTCGACCAGATTGAGTGGCGGCCGCTCCTCTAGCACGACCGTATCGGGGTGCCCCATCAGGATCGTATCGAGCAAGGTCGTACCCGAGCGCGGGAAACCGACGAGAAACACGGGATCGGCGGTGTCGGACAAGGGCGCCGGATCGAGCGGGCGCCAGCTCGCCGCCCATTCCGGGGTCATCATCGCGATTTCGCGCTCCAGCACGCCGCGCCACTGCGCCGCCCGTCCGAGCGGGTCGGACGCATCCTCGGCGTGCAATCGATTGGTCTCGCTGAAGCAGGCGAACGCTTCGTCGCTTCGTCCGAGGCGATCGAGCAAGGTCGCGCGGATATGCACGGTGCGTTCCGGTTCGATCTCGGCGGGGACATGATCCAGCTCGGCGAGCGCTTCGTCGAAGCGGCCGGCACGGCGGAGTTCCATCGCACGGATGAAGGCGAGCGCGCCCGCATCCACCCCGGCCGCCTCACCACGCGCGAGCAGCGGCGCGAACTCTTCCTCGCGATTGGTATGTTCATATTGGATCGCGAGCCCGAGATAGGCGTCGGTCAGCAGCGGATCGAGCGTGAGCGCCGCCAGATAGGCGCGCTCCGCCTCCTCGACCCGCGGCACGAGGCCATATTCGACCGCGGCCTTGAATTGCAGATTCGCATTCGCCGGATCGAGTGCGACCGCCGCTTCGATCGCCTCCAGCGCCGGCGGATCGCGGCCGAGTTCCTTGAACAGCACGTAGAGATCGTGGTGCGGCCGGGCATCGCCGGGGAAGTCGGCGATCGCCTGGCGCAGCACGGCTTCGGCCTCTGCGCCGCGATCGGCCGCGCGCAGCGCCGAGGCAAGGTTGAGCCGCGTCGGGGCGGCATTCGGATCGAGCGCCACCGCGCGCTCCAGCGCGGCGACCGCGCCATCGGTATCGCCCGTCGCTGACCGCGCATTGCCGAGGTTGTTCCAGCTTTCGAAATCGTTCGGCGCCAGCGCGACGATATGATCATAAGCCTCGACCGCGTCGTCGAAGCGTTCGAGCGACTGCGCGAGGAACGCGCGATATCGCGCCACGCGCAGGCTGGGGTCGGCGCGCGCCAGCGCCAGCGTGGCGACATCCAGCGCGCCTTCCTGATCACCGCTATCGGCCAGCGCAGCGATGAGATTGCATGCGATCGTCGCATCGCCCGGTTTCCCCTGATGCGCGACGCGCAGATGCCGGATCGATCCCGCCGCGTCGCCGGCGCGCGCACGCACCATGCCGAGGAAGGCGTTGAGCGGCACCACGTCCCCGCCGGCCACGAGCGCCTGCTCGGCGATCTGGCCGGCCCGCGCGAGATTGCCGGTGCGCGCCGCGGTCATCGCGTCGCGGAGCGCGTGGGCGGTAATCTGATCGGCGGTCATCGTGCTGGTCATCGCGGACGATTTTTGGACGTCGCCGCGGGCACAGGCAATCTCCATTTTGCGTCGCACGAAAAAGGGCGGCCGGCTTATCGCCGACCGCCCCGATTTTCAGGCTGATCCCCGGCTTAGAAGTCGAGGGTGAAGCCGGCGTAGATGTAACGACCCAGCGCGTCATAGACCGCCGGATAGGTGTTGCCGTTGCACGGACCGGTCGGGCACAGGTTCGACCCGTCGAGGCCCGCGTTACCCGAGGTGACGAACGGCGGCTGCTTGTCGAAGATGTTGTTGACGCCGATCCGGAACGTATAGCCGGTGCCGACCGTGGCCGTCGCCGAAAGGTCGAAGTAGCTGTACGACGGGATACGCAGCCCCGGGTTGAGCGGGTTGGCGCCCTGCAGCGTCTGGTTGTTGACCGTCGTCTCGGCGCGAACCGGACCGATATAGCGCCACTGCGCCGACAGGCCGATGCCTTCCGGCAGCTGCCAGGTCAGGCGGGTCTTGTGCCGCCAGCGCGGCATCGGCGAGCCGGCGTCGGTCGTGCCGCCCTTGCTGCAGACCGGGCCATAGAGACCGGCGCAATCATAGGGCTGGGTCAGGCCGTTGTTGACCTTATAGGCATCGAGATAGGTGCCGTTGAAGGTCAGCGACAGATTGCCCAGATTGCCGACGGGCTGGCTGTACGAACCGTTGACCTCGATACCGCGGGTTTCCTGCGTGCTGTTGTTGCTCGGCAGGTCGACCACATAGCCGCCCGGCGTCAGCCAGAGCGAGCCGCCCGCATCGCGATGCACGAGGCTGCACGATACCGGCGTGAAGGTCGCAGTCGCGTTCGTCACGCAGTCCGAAAGGACCGCATCAGGCCCGAGCGAGCGGATCGCATTCCGGATCTTGATGTCGAACCAGTCGACCGACAGCGCCAGGCGCGGCAGGAACCGCGGCTGAAGCACCACGCCCAACGACTTGGTGGTCGCCTTTTCCGGGGTCAGCGTCTGAACGCCGCCGATCAGGCCGTTATACTGGCCCGACGGATTGGCGGAAATCTTCTGACCGGCGAGGAGGCCCTGCGCAAGACAGCCATAATTGTTGGCGGCGATCGTGATGCCCGCGCACGGATCCTTCGATCCGTCGAGCGCAACGACCTGGGTTGCGAACAATTCCTGGATGTTCGGCGCGCGCGCCGCGCGGTTGAACGACCCGCGGAACTTGATGTCGCGGATCGGCGAGAAGTCCACGCCGATCTTGTAGGTATCGGTGTTGTAGGTCTTCCCGGCAGTCGTCTTATAGGCCGAATAACGGTAACCCGCGTTCAGCGTCAAATCGTAGATGAAGCTGTTGTGCGCGATCGGAATCTGGGCTTCGCCGAAGACTTCGTAGACGTGGAACCCGCCCTTGATCGGCAGGGTCGCGCCGCCTTGACCGGTGAGATCGCCGGTCTGGAATTCCTGATCGGTCTGCAGCTCGAGCGTTTCGTTGCGATATTCCGCACCGATGTTCACGCCGATGCCATCTTCCGCCCAGGGCGTCTTGAGCCCATATTCGCCGAGACGGCCGGTGAACGACACGTTGGCGACCTGCTCGGTGGTCTGGCCGTGCTGGAAACCAGTCGCGGACAGGTAGTTCACCGATGCCGGGCTGGCTGCGCCCGCACCACCGAAGACGTTGTACGGCACGCAGTTCGGATCCGACCCGTCGAGCGTCGAGCGGCAAACCGGGGTGCCGTTCGGCCCGGTCACCACGTCGAGCGCGCGCGCAAGGCGGACGGCCGAGAATTCGTTGCTGTAGATCTGCGAATAGTTGGTCTTGCCGTACTGATAATAAGCATCATACGACCAGGCCTTGCCCAGATCGCCACGCGCGCCGAGCACGCCGCGGAAATTGGTGTGCTGCAGATCGGCCTGACGCGGACCGCCCTCGACGTTGCGGCGCAGGAGCTGGAAATAGCCCTTGTTGTACGTCGCACCTGTCGTCGGATCGATGAAGTTGAGCGCCGGCGCGCCCGGATTCGGATTATAGGGAGCGCCGGCCGCGAGCGGGAAATTCCCCAGGAACCCGTTGATCTGGTTGATCGGCGCGCAGATGACATCATGTTGCGCCGCCGACATCAGCGGATTGTCGCAATTGACCGTCAGCGTGTTGCCGAAATCGCCCGACGGCGCGATCTGCGCGACGGTGCGATCGTCCATGAACATGAATTCGAGGTACGGCTTGAAGTGATCGCTGACCTCGTAGTTCGCGAACACGCCCGCGGTGTAACGTTCGTCCGGGCGCTGATAATAGTTCAGCGGCGCGAAGTTATACAGGCTGGTCGAA
>NZ_MKRR01000168.1:22717-42367 GCF_001897045.1 Sphingomonas sp. 66-10 | reverse complement strand
CCGTTGAACAGCAGCGCGTTGCCGTTATCCGACGTCGCCGAGCCACCGCAACGCGGTTTGCCGCTACCGGCGTTCTGCAGCACGCACGAGCTATAGTCGCGCCGCGACTGGAGCACCGGGTTGACCTTGCGATAGCCGAAATAGGCCGACACATGCCCGCGGTTGTCGTCGAACTTCGCGCCGATCGACATCGTGCCGTCGAACGAACCGCCGTCGGCGACCGAGCCGGTCGGATAGCCATAGTTCGACAGGCCGGCCTGCTGCCGCGCGTTGAGCAGCGGGGTCAGGAACTTGTCGCGGTTGTCGTGCTGATAGAAGCTGTACTGGCCGTCGAAGCGGACGCCGGTGAAATCCGTGTCCATGATGAAGTTGACGACACCGGCGACCGCGTCCGCGCCATACGTCGACGATGCGCCGCCGGTCAGCACTTCGACGCGCTTGATCATCGCGGCCGGGATGATGTTGATGTCGGCGGCCGAGCCGCTGGTGTTGCTCGGATCGCCCGGCAGCAGGCGGCGGCCGTTGACCAGGGTCAGCGTGCGGTTGGTGCCGAGACCGCGAAGGTCGATCGTCGCGGTGCCGTCAGCACCGTTCGACAGCGTGGAGGCCTGGCTCGCGAACACCGACGGAAGGGTGTTCAGCATGTCCTCGACGCGGCTCGTGCCCTGCAGCTTGAGGTCCTGGTTGCTCACCACCGTCACCGGGGCGACCGACGTGACGTTGACCGACTGCGGGATGCGCGAACCCGTCACGACCACGTCCGGGGTCGTCGCCTGGGCCGTTTCGGCGGGAGGCAGGGTTGCAGGAGCGCCGGGGGTGGTTTGTGCGAACGCAGGCACAGAAACCATCGCCAGAACAAGAACCGCGGGGGCGGAGCCGTTCATCAATGCCGAGATCTTCACTGATTTTTCCTCCTCTGTTTCGGCGGTCAAGGAGTGGTTTCCCCTGGCGCCGGCGCGGTCCCTGAACATGCCACGCTCAAATTATGTCTCTTCACGTAACGTTCCGTCACATTTTGTAAATTGAAACGGGCTTGCCGGTTTTTGTTTGTTATTCGGGTGTTGCGCAGGCGCCACAGAGCGTAGATGCTCCGCCCGGCTCGTCACGCAGGAGGGGTTCTTGACCAAGCATCGCGCGCTTCCGTTCATCGGTATCCCTTTGATTTTGCTGGCCGGAACTATGGTCGCGAACGCGGAGACGCCGCCTGGCCGCACCCCCGCGTTCCAGCATCTGATCGATTGCCGCGCGCTCAAGGACGATGCCGCCCGGCTCGCCTGTTTCGATCGCGCCGCCGCGTCGCTTGATGACGCGGTTGCAAAGAAAGAGGTGGTGATCGTCGACAAGCAGCAGGTGCGCGAGGCCAAGCGCGGGCTGTTCGGCCTATCGCTCCCGAGCTTCCATTTGTTCGGGCGCGGTGACGAACAGGATGCCGAGGAGGTGGCGCAGATCGAAGGCAAGATCGTCTCCGCGACGCCCGACGTCGACGGCTGGCGAATCAAGCTCGACGACGGCAGCGTGTGGACGCAGACCGACGGCAAACCGACCTTCAAGAACCCCAAACCGGGGGTGAGCGTCGTGGTGCGGCGCGGCGCGCTGGGCAGCTATATCCTGCGGGTCGACAATGCGCCGGGGGTGAAGGTGCGCCGGGTGATTTGACGGCGGCGGCGCGGCGATCGCTGCGCGGCGGTATTGTTTCCGCGACGTTACATACGAAAAAGGGCGGCCGGCATAACGCCGACCGCCCCGATTTTTTGCGGCTGGCGCTCAGAAGTCGAGGGTGAAGCCGGCGTAGATGTAGCGGCCGAGCGCGTCATAGACGGCCGGATAGGTATTACCGTTGCACGAACCGCTCGGGCACAGGTTCGCCCCCGCGCGCCCGCCGTTGCCCGACGTAATTAACGGCGGCTGTTTGTCGAGCAAGTTGTTGACGCCGAACCGGAAGGTATAGCCCGTGGCAACCGTGGCGGTAGCCGCGAGGTCGAAATAGCTTTGCACCGGGATGCGCAGACCGGGGTTGAAGTTGTTCGCGCCCTTGAGCGATTCGTTATCGACCGTCGTCTCGGCCCGGACCGAACTGATGTACCGCCATTGCGCCGACAGCCCGACGCCTGCCGGCAACTGCCAGTTCAGCCGCGCCTTGTGCCGCCAGCGCGGCAGCGGTGCCGCCGAATTGACCGTACCACCCTTGCTACAGGTCGGCCCATAAAGACCGGCGCAATCATAAGGCTGGGTCAGGCCGTTGTTGACCTTATAGGCATCGAGATAGGTGCCGTTGAACGTGAGCGTCAGGTTACCCGCCGCCCCGGCCGGCTGCGTATACGAGCCGTTGATCTCGAGCCCGCGCGTCTGCTGGGAGCCGCGATTGCTCGGCAGGTCGATCACATAGCCGCCCGAAGTCAACCAGATCGAGCCGCCCGCGTCGCGATTGATCAGGCCGCACGTCTCCGGCGTGAAGGTCGCGGTTGCCTTGGACGTACAATCGAGGAGGATCGCGTCGGCGCCGAACCCGCGGATCGAGTCCCTCACCTTGATATCGAACCAGTCGACCGACAATGCGAAGCGCGGCAGGAAGCTCGGCTGGAGCACCACCCCGAACGACTTGGTTGTTGCCTTTTCGGGCTGCAGCGTCGCGACGCCGCCGAGCAGGCCGTTATACTGACCAGCCGGGTTTCCCGGGGTCGCCTGACCCACGGCGAGTCCCTGCGCGAGACAACCATAATCGGTCGCGGTGATCGTCATGCCCGAGCATGGATCGTTGTTCCCGGCAAGCTGCACGGTCTGCGCCACGAACAGTTCCTGCACGTTGGGCGCGCGCACCGCACGGTTGAACGATCCGCGGAACTTGATGTCGCGGATCGGCGCGAAATCGACGCCAACTTTGAACGTATTAGTGTTGTAGGTGTTGCCGGCGGTCGTCTTATAGGCCGAATAACGATAGCCGGCGGTCAGCGTCAGATCGTGGAAGAAATTACGCTGAACCAGCGGCACCTGCGCTTCGCCGAAGACTTCAAGGACACGGAACCCGCCCGAGATCGGCTGGGTCGTACCGCCCTGACCGGTCAGGTCGCCGTCCCGAAACGCCTGGTCGGTCTGCAGCTCAAGCGTTTCTTTGCGATACTCGCCACCGATGTTCACGGCGATGCCCTCCTCGGCCCATGGCAACATGATGCCATATTCGCCGAGCCGGCCGGTGAACGACATGCTGGCGACCTGCTCGACCGTCTGGCCACGCTGGAAGCCGATAGCGGAGAGATATTTGATCGCCTCCGGGCTGGCCGCACCGGCGCCACCGAACACGTTATACGGCGCGCAGTTCGGATCGGATCCGTCGAGCACCGAACGGCAGACCGTCTGACCCGCATAAGCGGAATTGGCCGGTCCGGTCACCGCATCGAGGGCCCGCCCGAGACGAGCGACGGAAAATTCGTTGCTGTAGGTCTGCGAGTAGATCGTCTTGCCGTACTGATAATAGGCATCATACGACCAGGCCTTGCCCAGATCGCCACGCGCACCGAGCACACCGCGGAAATTGGTGTGCTGCAAATCGGCCTGGCGCGGACCGCCTTCGACATTGCGGCGCAGGAGCTGGAAGAAGCCCTTGTTATAGGTCTGCCCGGTCGTCGGATCGATGAAGTTCGTGGCAGGGGTGTTCGGGTTGGGATTGTAGCCCGCGCCGGTCGCCAGCGGAAAATTCCCCAGCGCGCCGTTGATCAGGTTCGGGCGGGCGCAGATCACCGCACGCTGCGCCGGCGACATCAGCGGATTATCGCAATTGATCGTCAGCGTGTTGCCGAAATCGCCCGACGGCGCGATCTGCGCGACGGTGCGATCGTCCATGAACATGAATTCGAGATACGGCTTGAACCCGTCGCTGACCTCGTAATTGACGAACGCGCCCGCCGTAAAACGCTCGTCCGGGCGCTGATAATAATTCAGCGGCGCGAAGTTATACAGGCTCACCGCATTTTCGAAGCCGCCGTTCGGCCTGAAGGTGTAGAAGGTCGAACTGCCCGAACCGTCGACGAAAACCAGCGCATTACCGTTGTCAGACGTCGCCGAGCCGCCGCAACGCAAGGAGCCGCTGCCGGTGTTCTGTATCGTGCAGGCGCTGTAGTCGCGCCGCGACTGGAGCACCGGATTGACCTTGCGATAGCCGAAATAAGCCGACACGTGCCCGCGGTCATCGGCGAATTTCGAGCCGATCGCCATCGTGCCGTCGAACGCGCCGCCGTCCGCGACCGAGCCGTCGGGATAGCCATAGCCAGCTAGCCCCGCCGCCTGACGCACATCGAGGAGCGGTCGGATCAGCTTATTGCGGTTGCTGTGCTGGTAGAAGCTGTACTGGCCATCGAAACGAACGCCGGTGAAATCCGTGTCCATGATGAAGTTGACGACGCCGGCCACGGCATCCGCGCCATAAGTCGACGATGCGCCGCCGGTCAGCACTTCGACGCGTTTGACCATCGCAGCGGGGATGATGTTGATATCGGCCGCAGAACCGCCGCTGGGATCACCCGGCAGCAGGCGCCGACCGTTAACCAGCGTCAGCGTGCGGTTGGTGCCGAGGCCGCGAAGATCGATCGTTGCGGTGCCGGATGCACCGTTGGACAAGGTAGAACTCTGGCTCGCGAAGACCGACGGCAGCGAGTTCAACAGATCCTCGACGCGGGTCGTGCCCTGCAGCTTGAGATCCTCGTTGCTCACCACCGTCACCGGCGCGACCGAGGTGACATTGACCGATTGCGGGATGCGCGAGCCCGTCACCACGACGTCGGGGGTCGCCGCCGCCTCGGCCGGTGCGGCGGGCGTGCCGGGGGCGGTCTGCGCGTAAGCGGATACCGGAACCATCGCCAGAACAAGCGCCGCGGGTGCCGCGCCGCTCCTCAATGCCGAGATTGTCGCAAAGCGTTTCATTGATTTTCCTCCTCTATTTCGATGACCGGAGAATTGATTCCCTCGATCTCGACGCGGCCCCTGAAATGTCCGCTAGAAATAAAGAAAAATCGCAACAACTCGTTTTGTTTTACATAAGTTGACACGACTTTACCTTAGATTACATAAGTGGAATTCTTAGCTCCATTTACGACCTTCTAGGTGACGTCATGTTCGGTTCATGTAAATCGAATCTGTTACTTGATCCGACGTTCACAAATTCTGTGTTGCCTGTTCGCAACAGGCAGTCATGGATCAAATAAATTTACAAACCGCGGAAAATCCCACGATTAAAACAATTTGACATGAATTATGTGCAGCACTTCATGCGCCACATATTTACGACAATGATTGGATTCATTGCGGAATGATCGGCATAGCGGAGAGCAAGACGCCGTCCGTCATCGCCTGACCGTCGCGATTCTACATCACGGATGGCACAGCCATACTGAAGGACGGCAGGTGAAGCGGGCGCGAATACAGACCGCCGGCAGCCGCTGCGGGACCTGCCGACCGCCTTCAGTATCCGGCTATTGCGCCATCGCCCCGGCGACACGCATCGGATCGATCCGCCGGCCCTGCCACATCATTGCCCAGTGGAGATGCGGGCCGGAGGCGCGGCCGGTCGCGCCGACGCGGCCGATCTCCTGCCCCTGGCGGAGGTGATCGCCGACCCGCACCTCGATCTTCGACAGATGGAGAAAGGCGCTGTTGAGCCCCATGCCGTGATCGATCATCAGGAGGTTGCCCTCCAGCGTGAACGGCGAGGGCGCGGCGAGGATCACCACCCCGTCGGCCGGCGCCACCACCGGCGCGCCGGCGGGCTTCGCGATATCGACCCCGCCGTGATACGCCCCCGGCTCGCCGCGATAGATACGTTGCGCGCCGAACAATCCGGAAATGCGCCCGGTCGCGGGCCAGATGAAGCGCCGGCGCCAGCCGTCGGCATCGCTGTGCACCAGACGCGCGGCCTTGATCTGTTCGAGTTCGGCGGGGCGACGGCGCTCGAATTCCGCATCGGGCACCGGCGTCCTGGCGACGCGATCGAGCCGCTCGATCCGCCATTCGCCCGGCGCGACATCGAATTCCTTCGTCACGCGCCGCCCGTCGGCGAGGATCGCGACCAGCGACGCGTGCGGGCCGGCGTCACGATCGAAGGCGATCAGGAAACGTCCGTCGCGCGCCACCTCGATCGGCATGTCGTCGAGCGTGAGTTGCGTCGTCCCGGCGGGCGCGGTGCCGAGCAGCAATGCCCCCTGCCGTGCGACCCCGGTGAACGGGCCGAATGCCGCCGGGGGCAGCAGGGTCGAGGTGCGGAGCGGCTGGGCGTGTGCTGCCGGCATGCAGAGCACCGCCAGCGCGAGCAACGCCCCCCGCCCCGTGCGGATCATTGCGGCGAAAGCGCCTCGGTCGCCAGCGTTGCCGAGGCGAAGGCGCGCTGCCCCGCGACGTCCCAATAACGCAGATCCTCCAGCGCGATCCGCGCGCCGGAGACCGCGCAGACGACGTGATCGCCCGGCACCAGCACGCGGAAGCCGTTGGCGAGATAATGCAGCCGCGCGGGCCGATCGGAATTGGACATCAGCATTGAATCGACAAAACCTATAATAACGAAGGCTGTTCGGGCTCGGGCTGAGCATAAGCACGCGCGCGCCCGCCCTCAACCCTGGCATCGACCGTACCGTAGCGGAAATGGAGCGTCACCGCGCCCGCGGCGCGCGCCGCCGCCACGGTCGTCAGCGTCGCGCCGGCGCGGGCGGTGACACGGGCATAGCCGCGCTGCAGCGGGGCATCGGGATCGACCGCCGCGAGCAGCCGCCCGAAATCGGCGAGCCGCTGCCGCGCCGCCTCCAACCGGCGGTCGAGCACCGCGGGGCGGAGCGCGCCGGCGATGCGATCGAGGCTCCCGCGGGTGTGCGCGACGCGGCGTTCGAGCGCGCGATCGGCACGCATCCCGGCATCGTCGAGCCGCTGGCGCTGCGGGCCGAGCAACCGGTCGCGGGTCGGCATCAACCGCGCCTGCGCCTCGAGCCGCTCGCGTCCGCGCTCGACATAGCGGCGCGCGCAACGTTCGGCACGCTGGGCGTGCGCGGCGAGCGTCAGCCTGAGATCGGCGAGCACCGGCACCGCCAGCTCGGCCGCCGCGGTGGGGGTCGGCGCGCGCAGATCGGCGGCATAATCGCACAAGGTCGTATCGGTCTCATGCCCGACCGCCGAGATCGTCGGGATCTCCGACGCGGCGACCGCGCGCACCACCGCTTCCTCGTTGAACGCCCACAAATCCTCGATCGACCCGCCACCGCGCGCGACGATGATCAGATCGGGGCGCTGGGCCGCGGGCAAGGCGTTGAACCCGCGCACCGCCGCCGCCACCTCGGCCGCCGCGCCGTCGCCCTGCACCTTGACCGGCCAGACGAGGACGTGGCTCGGGCAGCGATCCTCGAGCCGGTGGAGGATATCGCGGATCACTGCCCCGGTCGGCGAGGTGACCACCCCGATCGTGCGCGGCAGGAACGGCAGCGGGCGCTTGCGGCTCGCGTCGAACAGCCCCTCGGCGGCGAGCGCGGCGCGGCGCTTTTCGAGCAACGCCATCAGCGCGCCGGCGCCGGCCAGCTCCATCCGCTCGATGACGATCTGATATTTGGATCGGCCGGGATAAGTGGTCAGCCGCCCGGTGGCGATCACCTCGATCCCGTCCTCGGGGCGGAAGGCGAGCTGCGCCGCCTGCCCCTTCCAGATCACCCCGTCGATCACCGCCGCCTCGTCCTTGAGGCAGAGATAGGCGTGGCCCGACGCGACGCGCTTATAGCCCGAAATCTCGCCGCGCAGGCGGACATGGCCGAATTCGCCCTCCACCACGCGCTTGAGGCGTTGCGAAAGCTCACCCACCGAGAGAGCGGGCGCGTTGCTGCCGGGCGCTTCGTCGGCTACCAGCCGGCCCGGCGGATCAAGAAAGGGATCGGACATTGAACGTTTTGCTTGTCGGCTCCGGTGGGCGTGAACATGCGCTGGCGTGGAAGCTGGCGCAATCACCCAGGCTCGATACCCTGTTCGCCGCGCCGGGCAACCCCGGCATCGCGCAACATGCGACGATCGCCGCGCTCGACGTGACCGATCATCGCGCGGTGATCGATTTCTGCCGCCGCGAAAAGATCGGGCTGGTGGTGATCGGACCGGAAGCGCCGCTGGTCGAGGGGTTGGCGGACAATCTCCGCACGATCGGCGTCCCCGTATTCGGCCCCGGCCGCGCGGCGGCGCAGCTCGAAGGATCGAAGGGCTTCACCAAGGATCTGTGTGCGCGCGTCGGCATCCCGACCGCCGCTTATGTCCGCGTGACGAGCAAGGACGGCGCGCTCGCCGCGCTCGACGATTTCGGCGAGCGCTGCGTCATCAAGGCCGACGGGCTCGCCGCGGGCAAGGGCGTGACGGTGGCGACGAGCCGCGCCGAGGCCGAGGCGGCGATCGACGCGTTGTTCGCCGACGGCCCGGCCGAGGCGGTGATCGAGGAAATGCTCGAAGGACCCGAGGCAAGCCTGTTCGTCCTGTCCGACGGCACCGTCACCGCCGCGTTCGGCTCGGCGCAGGATCACAAGCGCGTCGGCGACGGCGATACCGGACCGAATACCGGCGGGATGGGTGCCTATAGCCCCGCGGCGGTGCTGACCCCCGAACTGGAGGAACGCGCGCTGGGCGAGATCGTCCGCCCGACGATCGACGCGCTGGCCGAGGCCGGCACGCCCTATGTCGGGGTGCTCTATGCCGGGCTGATGCTGACCGCCGACGGCCCCAAGCTGATCGAATATAACGTCCGCTTCGGCGATCCCGAATGCCAGGTGCTGATGGCGCGCTTCACCGGCGATCTGGTCGAGCTGCTGCTCGCGGTGGCCGAAGGGCGGCTGGCCGACGAGCCCGAACCGGCCTTCTCGCCCGAGGTGGCGCTGACGGTGGTGATGGCGGCGAAGGGCTATCCGGGCACCCCGACAAGCGGCGGCGCGATCGGCGGGATCGACGCGGCGCAAGCGACCGGGGCGGTGGTATTTCAGGCCGGCACGAAGGACGCCGGCGGCAAATTGGTCGCGAGCGGCGGGCGCGTGCTTGCGGTCACCGCGACCGGCGCGGATGTGAAGAGCGCACAGGCCGCGGCCTATCGCGCGGTCGATGCGATCGATTTCCCGGACGGTTTCTGCCGCCGCGACATCGGCTGGCGCGCGATCTGATTGCTGGATAGAAGGAGCCGGGCGCGACAAGCTCGGCCGAAGCGAAACGGGAGTAAGCTATGCGTCCGGATACCGACACCCTGACGACGATCGCGCTCGCGCTGATCGCGGTCGTCGCGGTGCTGACGATCCTCGGCATCCTGTGGGGCGCGCGGCTCAAACGTCAGCGCGTCGCCGCCGAGCGGATCGAGGAGGAGGTCGTCGCGCGCGACCAGCAGGCCGCTGCCGCCCCCTCGCCCCCGCCGCCCCCTTCGCCTCTCCCCCCGCCGCCGCCGCTCCCGGTCGCGCCGCCGCCGCCACCGCCCGCGCCGAGGGCGAATGCGGATCCGGTGGTCGAGGCTGCGCCCGAGCCGAAACCCGCACCGAAACCGGCCGCGGCCACGCCGGCCGGGCCCTCGCCCGCCGATGGACCGGTGACCCAGCTCAAGGGGCTGGGACCGAAACTGGCCGAGCGGCTCGCCGAACTCGGCGTGACGACGGTGGGCCAGCTCGCCGCGCTCGATCAGGCGGAAGCCGAAGCGCTCGACGCGCGCCTCGGGCCATTCACCGGGCGGATGAACCGCGATCGCTGGCTCGAACAGGCACGCTTCCTCGCCGCCGGCGACCGCGCCGGGTTCGAGGCTGTATTCGGCAAGCTTTGATCCCAATCCTCCCCCGGAGGGGGAGGATTGGTCGGAATAGTAAGGATTGCGCTTGTATCGCCCGCGTCCCACATAGCCGCGTAACACACCAACGGGGATTCGATGGCCGATCCATATTCGACGCTGGGGGTCGCGCGCGGCGCGTCCGAGGCGGACATCAAGAAGGCGTACCGCAAGCTCGCGAAGGAGCTGCATCCCGATCGCAACAAAGACAATCCCAAGGCCGCCGAGCGTTTCAGCCAGGTGACGAGCGCCTATGACCTGCTGACCGACAAGGACAAGCGCGCGCGCTTCGACCGCGGCGAGATCGATGCGGACGGCAATCCCACCTCGCCGTTCGGCGCCGGATTCGGCGGCGCGCGCGGCGGCGGTGGCGCGGGCGGGTTCCGCTCGCAGGGGTTCGAGCCCGACGGTGTAGATATGTCCGATATCTTCGAAGGGCTGTTCGGCGGGCGCGGCGGCGGTGGCGGGTTCGCCAGCGGGTTCGGGCGGCGCCAGCCGCCGCCCAAGGGCGCCAATACCGCCTATCGCCTGCGCGTGCCGTTCGTCGACGCCGCCGCGCTGGCGCCGCAACGCATCACGCTCGCCGACGGCAAGACGATCGACCTCAAGCTCCCCGCCGGGGTCGAGGACGGCACGCAGATGCGCCTCTCCGGCAAGGGCGAGGAAGGCCCGGGCGGCGCTGGCGATGCGATCATCACGATCGAGGTGACCCCGCACCGTTTCTTTACCCGCGACGGCGACGACGTGCGGCTCGACCTGCCCGTCACGCTCGGCGAGGCGGTGAAGGGCGGCCCGGTGAAGGTGCCGACCGTCGAGAAAGCGGTGATGCTGACGATCCCTGCCGGCTCCTCGTCGGGCAAGGTGCTGCGGCTCAAGGGTAAGGGCTTTCACAAGAAAGGCGGCGGGCGCGGCGACCAGCTCGTCACGCTGATGGTCGACGTGCCGGCCGACGATGCCGCGCTCAAGGCGTTCGTGGAAAACTGGGACGGCGGCGGGAACCCCCGCGCCGCGATGGGGGTATAAACACGATCAACGCCTTTCATCGTCATGCCGGGCTCGACCCGGCATGGCGACATAGAGGTGCGGGGATCATGTGGCTGAGCTGAGGAACACCCGCTAATCAACGCCCGTTGATGCGCTATAGAGGCCAGCAACCAGGGGGAAGAGCCGCTTGACCGATGCCGCGACCGCACTGACCCCTGAAGCGCGTGCGGCGCGGCGCGACGGTGACGCCGATGTCCCCGACCTCCCCGAATCCGGCAGCACCACGCTCCGCGTGCTCAAGCGCGCCGCCACCGGGGTCTATACCGTCGGCTTCATGCATGCCGGCAACCTCGCCTATCTCTCGCTGATGACGGTGTTTCCGTTCTTCATCGTGGTGGCGGCGGTGTTGTCGGCGCTGGGCGAGAACGACCGCATCCAGTTCGCGGTCTCGTCCTTTCTCCACGTCCTGCCGCCCGATGTCGCCGATGTGCTGCGCAAGCCGATCCGCGACGTGCTGACCCAGCGTACCGGCGGGTTGCTGTGGCTCGGCGGGCTGGTCGGGCTGTGGACCGTCGGCGGCTTCGTCGAGACGATCCGCGAAATCTTCCGCCAGGCCTATGGCACCAAATCCTCGCAATCGCTCTGGCGGTCGCGGCTCAGCCTGTCGCTCGGCATCGTCGCGTCGGTGATGCTGACCTTGTTCTCGTTCCTGGTGCAGGGTCTGCTCACTGCGGTCGAGGAATTCATCTACCGGCTGGTGCCCTGGGCCGCGGACGTCGCGGGATGGATCGGGCTCAGCCGCATCATCCCCGGCATGGTGATGTTCGCCGCGCTGTACATGTTGTTCTATTGCGTCACGCCCCCCAAATATCGCTACACGAACAGCCGCAAATGGCCCGGCGCGCTGTTCACCACCGGCTGGTGGGTGGGGATGACGGCGATCCTGCCGTTCGTCCTCTCCCAACTTGGCGGATACAGCCTCACCTACGGCAGCCTCGCTGGCGTGGTGGTGATGCTGTTGTTCTTCTATTTGATCGGGCTCGGTTTGGTATTTGGGGCGCATCTCAACGCGGCACTGGCGGAACCGCCGGAAATGGCGTTAGGGGACGCAACAACGGAGCAAGAAGAAAAGGCGGGACCGTGAGCGGATTGATGGCCGGAAAGCGCGGGCTGATTATGGGCCTCGCAAACGACAAATCGCTGGCATGGGGTATTGCGAAGAAATTGAGCGAAGCCGGTGCGGAACTGGCGTTCAGCTATCAGGGCGGGGCGATGGCGAAGCGCGTCCGCCCGCTGGCCGAGCAGCTCGGCGTGGCGCGGCTGTTCGATTGCGACGTCAGCGACATGGCGGCGCTCGACGCGACGTTCGAGGCGCTGGCGCAGGAATGGCCGACGATCGATTTCGTCGTCCACGCGATCGGCTTTTCGGACAAGTCCCAGCTGCGCGGGCGCTTTTACGACACGACGCTCGACAATTTCCTGATGACGATGAACGTCTCGGCCTATTCGCTGGTCGCGGTGGCGAAGCGCGCCCGCGCGATGATGCCCGAAGGCGGCTCGATCCTGACGCTGACCTATTATGGCGCGGAAAAGGTCATCCCGCATTATAACGTGATGGGGGTCGCCAAATCGGCGCTGGAGACGAGCGTGAAATATCTCGCGGTCGACCTCGGGCCGGAGAACATCCGCATCAACGGCATTTCCGCCGGCCCGATCCAGACGCTCGCGGCGCGCGGCATCGGCGATTTCAACTATATCCTGAAATGGAATGAGCTGAATTCGCCGCTGCGTCGCACCGTGACGATCGAGGACGTCGGGGGCGCCGGCCTCTATCTCCTGTCCGATCTCGCATCGGGGGTGACGGGCGAAATCCATCATGTCGACGCGGGCTATAACGTGATCGGGATGAAGGCGGAGGACGCGCCGGACATCGCGCTCGCCTGATGACGATCGCCATCCGCCCCGCGCGCGCCGAGGACGTCGCCGCGATCGACGCGTTGCTGCGCGAGAGCTTTCCCGCGCCCGACGAGGCGATGCTGGTGCGCGATCTGTGCGCCGAGGGCGATATGGTGCTGACGCTCGTCGCCTATGACGAAGTTGCGGCGCGGCTGGCCGGCGCGATCGTGTTCAGCCGGATGGCGGTGACGGTCGGCGGCAAGCAAGTGCCCGCGGTCGCGCTCGCGCCGGTCGCTGTCGCCCCCAATTATCGCCGGCAGGGCGTGGCCGAGGCGCTGATCCGCGCCGGGCATGACATGCTGGAGAGCGCCGGGGTGGTGCTGAGCTTCGTGCTCGGCGAGCCCGAATTCTACGGTCGCTTCGGCTATGACGCGGCGGTGGCGCGCAATTTCACCTCGCCTTATGCCGGCGACTATTTCATGGCGCTGGCGCTGCAGGGCGGGCTGGTGCCGTGTGGCGTACGCGAAGAGGCGCACCACGCGCCGGCCTTCGCAAGACTGGGAACGCAATGAGCTTCAACACCTTCGGCCGCGTTTTCCGCTTCACCACCTGGGGCGAGAGCCATGGGCCGGCGCTGGGCGCGGTGGTCGACGGCTGCCCGCCGGGTCTGGCGCTGACCGAGGCCGATATCCAGCCGTGGCTCGACAAGCGCCGCCCCGGCCAGTCGCGCTTCACCACCCAGCGGCGCGAGCCCGACGAAGTGCGCATCCTTTCGGGGATATTCGAGGGTCGGACCACCGGCACCCCGATCAGCCTGATGATCGAGAATGTCGACCAGCGCTCGAAGGATTATTCGGAGGTCGCCAAGGCCTATCGTCCCGGCCATGCCGATTATGCCTATGACGCCAAATACGGCTTCCGCGACTATCGCGGCGGCGGGCGATCCTCGGCACGCGAGACCGCGGCGCGGGTCGCGGCCGGCGGGGTGGCGCGGCTGGTCGTGCCCGGGGTGCGCATCCGCGCCTGGGTCGAGGCGGTCGGCGGCGATGCGATCGACCCGGCCGCGTTCGACGATGCCGAGATCGACCGCAACGCCTTCTTCTGCCCCGATGCCGCCGCCGCGCAGCGCTGGGAGCAGCGCATCGATGCCGCGCGCAAGGCCGGATCGTCGCTCGGCGCGATCGTTGCGTGCGAGGCGACCGGGGTCCCCGCCGGCTGGGGCGCGCCGCTCTATGCCAAACTCGACAGCGAGCTCGCCGCGGCATGCATGTCGATCAACGCGGTCAAGGGGGTGGAGATCGGCGACGGTTTCGCTGCCGCCGCGCTGACCGGCGAGGAAAATGCCGATGCGATGCGCCCAGGGAATGGCGGCCCGCGCTTCCTCGCCAATCATGCCGGCGGGATCGCGGGGGGCATTTCGACCGGCCAGCCGCTGCGCCTGCGCGTCGCGTTCAAGCCGACCAGCTCGATCCTTACCCCGGTGGAGACGATCACCCGCGACGGCGAGGCGAGCGAGATCATGACGCGCGGCCGGCACGACCCGTGCGTCGGCATCCGCGGGGTACCGGTGGTCGAGGCGATGGTCGCGCTGGTGCTCGCCGATCAGGCGCTGCTCCACCGCGCGCAATGCGGGTGAACCCTGCTCCTTACCACCCCGGCGCAGGCCCAGCATCGGGCCGATCGTGACTGGACCCCCGCCTGCGCCGGGGTGGAGCGCGTTTCTACAAACGCTGGTGTGTTGCCGATACGCCACCCACAAAACGAATCACGCAACCTGAACAGATCGAAAGAATCACTTCACCCTTCGATCGACACACTTCACCGTTGCAGCAATATTTCATCACCCAGGCTTAATGGACGAGCCGTTGCCTCATCGGGGCCAAGCGCCCCCGCTCGCCGGATTTCTCCCCTATATTGTTCTCACAACAGGGAACAGACAGGAGAAGATCTAGTGAAGTTCCTCCCACTCCTCGCCGCCACCGCGCTGATCCTGCCGACCGTTGCCGTCGCCCAGTCCACCCCGGACGATCAGGCCGCCGCCCCCGCCAAGAGCAAGCACGGCAAGAAGCACAAGGATACGTTGCCGGCGCCGGACAGCTCGGCCGCCCCGGCCGACACGACCGCGACGCCGCCTGCGGCGAGCGATCCGTCGAGCGCCCCGTCGGCGCCGAGCGCGTCGCCGCCGTCCAGTGCGTCGCCGTCGAGCACCGATCCGTCGGCCGCGCCGACGCCGCCGCGCTTCTGATCGGCACGGCATAACGCCCTTCCCTTCCACGGGAGGGACCGGGGGTGGGGGCAGCCGATAGCGGCTGTCCCCACCCTAATTGTCGTCGCGGCTCAGTCCGCGAACGGATCGCGCACGAGGATCGTGTCCTCGCGCTCGGGGCTGGTCGACACCAGCGCAACCGGGCAGCGGATCAGTTCCTCGACGCGGCGGATATACTTGATCGCCTGCGCCGGCAGATCGGCCCAGCTCCGCGCCCCGGCGGTCGATTCGCTCCAGCCTTCGACCGTCTCGTAGATCGGCTCGACCTCGGCCTGATCGGCGGCATGCGCCGGGAAATAATCGAGCGTCTCGCCGCGCAGGCGATAGCCGGTGCAGATCTTCACTTCCTCGAACCCGTCGAGCACGTCGAGCTTGGTCAGCGCGATCCCGGTGATCCCGCTCACCGCTGCCGACTGGCGCACCAGCACCGCGTCGAACCAGCCGCACCGGCGCTTGCGCCCGGTGACGGTGCCGAATTCATGCCCGCGCGTGCCGAGCCGGTCGCCGGTTTCGTCCTCCAGCTCGGTCGGGAACGGGCCGGAGCCGACGCGCGTGGTATAGGCCTTGGCGATCCCCAGCACAAAGCCCACGCCGCTCGGCCCGAGGCCGGAGCCGCCCGCTGCCTGCCCCGCGATCGTGTTCGACGAGGTGACGAAGGGATAGGTGCCGTGATCGATATCGAGCAGCACGCCCTGCGCGCCTTCGAACAGGATGCGCTGTCCCGCGGCGCGCGCGGCGTTGAGATCGCGCCACACCGGCTTGGCGAAGGGCAGGACGAAGCCGGCGATTTCCTTGAGCTCGGCGAGCAGCCGCGCGCGGTCGATCGGCGGTTCGCCGAAGCCGGCGCGCAGCGCGTCGTGATGCGCGGTGAGGCGATCGAGCTGCGGCCCGAGATCGTCGAGATGCGCCAGATCGCAGACGCGGATCGCGCGGCGGCCGACCTTGTCCTCATAGGCCGGGCCAATCCCGCGCCGCGTAGTGCCGATCTTGCCCGCGCCGCTGGCATCCTCGCGCAGCGCGTCGAGATCGCGGTGGAACGGCAGGATCAGCGCACAATTGTCGGCGATGCGCAAAGTGTCGGGGGTCGCCGTCACGCCCTGCGCGGCGAGCCGCGCGATCTCGTCGCGCAGCGCCCAGGGATCGAGCACCACGCCATTGCCGATCACCGACGGCGTGCCGCGCACGATGCCCGAGGGGAGCAGCGACAATTTATAGGTCTTGTCCCCGACGACGAGCGTGTGGCCGGCATTGTGACCGCCCTGAAAGCGCACGACCATATCGGCGCGCTCGGCGAGCCAGTCGACGATCTTGCCCTTGCCCTCGTCACCCCATTGGGCGCCGATCACCGCGACATTGGCCATGGATACGAAAACTCCCCTGCCGGGGCTGACCCACGCGCCCTTCGACAGGACTCGGCACGCGGGCTTTCTCAAGATTTCGCCGCGCCGGTAGCCGTGCGCGGGTCAGGCTGTCAACCGGCGATCAGGCGCCGAGCGGTCGCGCCACCCCCGCATCGAGAATATGCGTGCAGAGCTGCGCCTCGGGCGTGTCGCCCGGTTCGAGTGCGGCGACCGTCACCCAGCCGGCGGCGCGCATCCGCGCACCCTCGGCAGCCGGGGTGGCATAAGGCAGGAACAGCCGGCGGCGCTCATGGCTGGCGCTTCCGCCCAGCCCGTCGGCGTACAGGGTGAAGCCCGTCGCCATTTCCTCGGCGCCATCCTCGCGCATCACGCGATAGGTGCCGCCACGCCCGACCTCGCGCGTCGCGCCCGCGACGAACAGCGAGAAGCCGAGCCAGGTCTGATATTCGAATCCGTGGCGCTCGGTCGGGTCGAGCGTGAGCTGGACGCGATCGCCCAGCGCATCGACGATATCCGCCAGCCCGGCGATCCGCGAGGCGAGGATGCCGGTCGTATCGAACGCCTGCAGCCGCTCGAGCGCCTGCGGGAACGGCCCGGCGGCGGCGATCAGCGGGAGATAGGCCGGCGCCAGCGCCGCGACCCCGCCGGCGTCCTTGGCATCGAGCCGCTCGCGCAGCGCGTCGACATCGGCAACGGGCAGCACCGGGGCGAGCGTGTCGACCAGATCGGGCAGGGTGAAATCGATCGTGATCCCGGTGGCGCCGGCGGCTTCGAGCGCGTCGACCGCGACCGTCACCACCTCGCGCGCCGCCGCAATCGAATCGAGCCCGATCAGCTCGCACCCGAGCTGGCGCATCTCGCGCGACGGATTGAGCGCGTCGCCGCGCAGCTTGAGCACCGAGCCGGCATAGCTCAGCCGCACCGGGCGCGGGTGGTGCGCCATCCGCGTCGCCGCGATCCGCGCGATCTGCGCGGTGAGATCGGGGCGGATCGCCATCGTCCGCTGCGAGACCGGATCGACGAAGCGCACCGCGTTGCGTAAGCCGCCGTCCTTGAGCCGCGAGCCGAGCCCGTCGGCGAATTCGGCAAGCGGCGGATCGGTGCGCTCGTAACCGTGGCTCGCCGCCGCCGCGAGCACCCGCGCCTCCACCGCCGCCGCCGCATCGGCGAACGGGGGCAAGGTGTCGCGGAAACCTTCGGGGAGCAATGCGGTCATCGTGGCGCTGTCCTGATCTGCATCGCGCGCTTCGTCGTTATGCGTCGCGCCGTCAACCTATCCCCGTTCGGGCTGAGCTTGTCGAAGCCCTGCACTTTCTTCCGACGAAGAAGTGCAGCCCTTCGACAAGCTCAGGGCAAACGGAGGGAGGGCTGGTGCGCCCTCCCCCCTTACCTCAGAACGCCAAACCCATCGCGGTCTTGACGCCCGGGAGCGCCTTGACCCCGGCGAGCAGCTCGGCGCTCACTTCGTCGTCGACCGAGAGCAGCAGCACCGCCTCGCCGCCCGCCTGACGCCGGCCGAGGTGGAAAGTGCCGATGTTGACCCCGGCCTCGCCGAGCAGCGTCCCGATCCGGCCGATGAACCCCGGCGCGTCCTCGTTGACGACGTAGAGCATGTGCCCGGCAAGATCGGCCTCGACCTTGATCCCGAACAGCTCGACCAGCCGCGGCGCCGAATCGCCGAACAAGGTGCCGGCCACCGAACGTTCGCCGGCCTCGGTCTTGACCGAGACGCGGACGAGCGTGTGGTAATCGCCCTCGCGCTCGGTGCGGATCTCGCGCACCTCGATCCCGCGCTCGCGGGCGAGGAACGGCGCGTTGACCATGTTCACCGTGTCGGTCTGGGTGCGGAGGAAGCCCGACAGCACCGCCGAGACGATCGGCTTGGGATTGAGCTCCGCCGCGGCGCCCTCGGCGTGGATCGAGATGCGCGGGATCACGCCGT
The DNA here is from genome assembly GCF_001897045.1 of Sphingomonas sp. 66-10. Classification (NCBI taxonomy): domain Bacteria; kingdom Pseudomonadati; phylum Pseudomonadota; class Alphaproteobacteria; order Sphingomonadales; family Sphingomonadaceae; genus Sphingomonas; species Sphingomonas sp. 66-10. The sequence goes on along the minus strand of NZ_MKRR01000168.1, from coordinate 24,125 downwards.
GCGACAATTGCCCGACGAGGCTGCCGAGCTTTTCGGCCAGCGCCATATAGGGCTTGAGCTTGGGCGCTTCCTCGGCCGACAGGCTCGGCATGTTGAGCGCATTGGTGACGCCGCCGGTGACGAGATAATCCGCCATCTGCTCGGCGACCTGGATCGCGACATTGACCTGCGCCTCGGTGGTCGACGCGCCGAGATGCGGGGTGGAGATGAAGTTCGGCGTGCCGAACAGCGGGCTCTCCTTCGCCGGCTCGGTGACGAACACGTCGAGCGCGGCGCCGGCGATATGACCCGAATCGAGCCCGGCCTTGAGCGCTTCCTCGTCGATCAGCCCGCCGCGCGCGCAATTGATGATGCGCACGCCCGGCTTGGTCTTGGCAAGATTTTCCGCCGACAGGATGTTGCGGGTCTGGTCGGTCAGCGGGGTGTGGAGCGTGATGAAATCGGCGCGGGCGAGCAATTCGTCCAGCGTCACTTTCTCCACGCCCATCTCGACCGCGCGCTCGGGGGTGAGGAAGGGATCGTAAGCGACCACCTTCATTTTCAGCCCGTGGGCGCGATCCGCGACGATGCCGCCGATATTGCCCGCCCCGATCAGCCCGAGCGTCTTGGCGGTCAGCTCGACGCCCATGAAGCGGTTCTTCTCCCACTTGCCGGCCTGGGTCGAGGCATCGGCCTCGGGGAGCTGGCGGGCGAGCGCGAACATCAGCGCGATGGCATGTTCGGCGGTGGTGATCGAATTGCCGAACGGGGTGTTCATCACCACCACGCCCTTCGCCGACGCGGCAGGGATATCGACATTGTCGACCCCGATCCCGGCGCGGCCGACCACCTTCAAATTGGTCGCGGCGTCGAGGATCTCCTTGGTCACCTTGGTCGAGGAACGGATCGCCAGGCCGTCATATTGGCCGATGATCGCCTTCAATTCCTCCGGGGTCTTGCCGGTGATCTCGTCCACTTCCACGCCGCGCTCGCGGAAAATCTGCGCGGCCTTGGGGTCCATTTTGTCGCTGATAAGTACCTTGGGCATGACGTTTGCCTTTTTGCAAACGTCATCCTGACGAAAGTCAGAATCTCATGCGGCAAGCGAACAGCGTGCCGCCTGAGACCCCAGCTTTCGCTGGGATGACGGGATTAGTTGGAAGCCTTGGCCGCGGAATAGGCCCAGTCGAGCCACGGCCCGAGCGCCTCGATATCGGCGGCATCGACCGTCGCGCCGCACCAGATGCGCAGGCCCGCGGGCGCGTCGCGATAGCCGGCGACGTCGAACGCGGCGCCTTCCTTCTCGAGCAGCCCGGCCATCGTCTTGATGAACGCCTCGTCGGCGCCCGCAACGGTGAGGCACACGCTGGTCTTCGAGCGCGACGCCGGGTCGGGGGCGAGATGGCCGAGCCAGTCGCGCGCCGCGACG
>NZ_MKRR01000168.1:3514-22659 GCF_001897045.1 Sphingomonas sp. 66-10 | reverse complement strand
TGATCGTCTCGCCCTTGAACACGCCCTCGGCGAGCTTGCCCTTGGACACGAGGCGGAAGACCTTCGGCAGCGGCCACGCCGGGGTGTAGGTTTCGAGCCGTTCGACCGCGCGCGGGCCGAGGATCAGCACGCCATGCGCGCCCTCCCCGCCGAGCACCTTCTGCCACGAGAAGGTCGCGACATCGATCTTGTCCCACGGCAGGTCGTAAGCGAACACCGCGGAGGTCGCGTCGGCGAAGGTCAGCCCCTCGCGGTCGGCGGCGATCCAGTCGCCGTTCGGCACGCGCACGCCGCTGGTGGTGCCGTTCCAGGTGAATAGCACGTCATGGCTGAAATCGACCTGCGCAAGATCGGGAAGCTGGCCGTAATCGGCGCGGATCACGTTCGGATCGAGCTTGAGCTGCTTGGCCGCATCGGTGACCCAACCTTCACCGAAGCTTTCCCAAGCGAGCGTCGTCACCGGGCGCGCACCCAGCATCGTCCACATCGCCATTTCGAACGCGCCGGTATCCGAACCGGGGACGATGCCGATGCGATGCGTATCGGGCAGGCGGAGCAATTCGCGCATCAGATCGATGCAATATTGCAGCCGCGTCTTGCCCAGCTTCGAGCGATGCGAACGGCCGAGCACCTCGACGTTCAGCTTCGCCGCATCCCAGCCCGGAGGCTTGGCGCAGGGACCGGAAGAAAAATGGGGACGAGCCGGCCGGGTGGCGGGCTTGGCAGGCGCAGCTTGGGCGCCGGTAACGAGCGTATCAGTCAATGTAACTCTCCTTGCAGAGAGCACGCGCGGCGTTGGGACCGCGTGGCCCGTCGACGGCCCTAGCGATGTGACGGGAGGCTGGCAACGGGGATTATTTGCGAAACTTTCTTTGTTTCCCCGCGAAGGCGGGGACAGGGGGCGGCGTCACTCGACTCGTGCCGCCCCATAAACGATTCGCTTCATCCCCTCTCGCTTGCCGCGAATCCCGCGCAAGCGCAGTAACTTCATCCGTGCGGAGCGTGGGGAAAGGCGGGCGTCGGCGCGGGGGCGCCGTGACGGTCATGGCGCTGATCGCGCTGACGCTTGCCGGTTGCGGGCGCACCGAACGCCCGGTCTCGCCGCGCTCCCGCCCGGCCTATCAGCCCGTCATCGGCCCGTCCGAGCGCGAGACCGCGCAATGTTTCGCCGATCTGCGCGCGCTCGGGGTCGAATTCGAGCCGCTGCCCGACCGTCAGTTCGGCCCCGGCTGCGCGATCATCGGCACGGTCAAACTGCTCGACGTCGGGGTGCCGACCACCAATCTCGGCGCGGTGCGCTGCGGCGAGGCGCGCACCTATGCCGGCTGGGCGCGCAATGCGGTAGGGCCGGCGGCCTATCAGATCCTCGGCAGCGAACTCGCGCGAATCCAGAGCATGGGAAGCTATTCGTGCCGCAACGTCGCGGGCACCGCGCGGCGATCGGGGCATTCGATCGGCAATGCGATCGATGTCGGCGCGTTCGAACTGAAGGACGGGCGGCGAATCAGCATCGCCGAGGATTGGAACTCGCCCGATCCGCAGGTCCGCCAGTTCCTCCGCACCGTCCACGCATCGGCGTGCAAGCGCTTCGGCACCGTGCTGTCCCCCGATTACAACACCGCGCATCGCGATCACCTGCACCTTGAGGATGACCGCGCAACATTTTGCCGCTAATTCGACGGGAATGACAGAAACACGAGTACCAGCCCGGGTCTTTCCGCGCGCGAAACAGGACGCCGAGACCGCCAGGGAGAGCATCTCCACCCCACAAACCGAAAACCCGGCCTATCGCCTCGCCTTTCAGGACATGGATTTCCTGCTGCGCGAGGATCTCCGCCCGGTGCGCTTCCAGCTCGAGCTGCTGAAGCCGCAATTGCTGCTCGACGAGGCGCATATCGGGTCGACCTTCGTCTTCTACGGCTCGGCGCGCATCCCCGAGCCGGACAAGGCGCAGGCGCTGCTCGATCTCGCGACCGACGAAAAGGGTCGGCGCATCGCCGAGCGGCTCGTCGCCAAATCGCATTATTACGAAATGGCGCGCGAGCTGGCGCGGCTGGCGAGCAACTTTCCGCGCGACGAATCAGGGCGGCGGCATTTCGTCGTCTGCTCGGGCGGCGGCCCCTCGATCATGGAGGCGGCGAATCGCGGCGCGACGGACGTCCATGCCGATTCGATCGGGCTCAATATCGTGCTGCCGCACGAACAGGCGCCGAATCCTTATGTGACGCCCAGCCTGAGCATGCAGTTCCACTATTTCGCGCTCAGGAAGATGCACTTTCTGCTCCACGCGCGCGCGCTGGCGGCTTTCCCGGGCGGGTTCGGCACGTTCGACGAATTGTTCGAGCTGCTGACGCTGATCCAGACCGGCAAGATCGCGCGCATCCCGGTGCTGCTGTTCGGCCGCGAATTCTGGCAGCGCGTCGTCAATTTCGACGCGTTGGTCGAGGAAGGCGTAGTGTCCGAGAAGGATCTCGACATCTTCACCTATGTCGAAACCGCGGCGGAAGGCTGGTCGGTCGTCCAGCGCTTCTATCAGGAACAGACGCCGAAGGTCTGACGGGCCGGAAACTAACCACCCCGGCGAAGGCCGGGGTCGAGTTACGGAGCAGCCAGATGCTGGACCCCGGCCTTCCCCGGGGTGGCAGGGCGGAGTGCTAAGACCTTTTGTGTCCCCGCGAAAGCGGGGACCCAGAAGCCGCAATCACTAACGTTGCGGCTCTTGGCCTCTGGGTCCCCGCTTTCGCGGGGACACCGGATTTTCGCGCGGGCGCTTACTTCTTAGCAGGCGCAGCCGATTCGGCGGCCGGCGCAGCCGCATTGGCGGGCGCGGCACCCGCCTCGGCCGGCGCCGCGGCATTGGCCGGCGCGGCCCCCGCCTTGCCCGCATCGGCCTTGGCGTCGGCAGCCGGCGCGGCCGGCAGCGGCAGGTTCGAGCCCTGGGTGTTGAGATACAGGATCACGTCGGCGCGATCCTCCGGCTTGGACAGGCCGGCGAAGGTCATCTTGGTGCCGGGGGCGAACTTACGCGGGCTGGTGAGCCACGCGTTCATCTTGTCGAAGTCCCACTTGCCGCCGACCTTCTTGAGCGCGTCGGAGAAAGCGAAGCCCGCCTTGCCCTCGGCAACGCCCTCGCCCAGCGTGCCATAGAGATTCGGGCCGATGCCGTTCGCGCCGCCCTGATTGACGGTGTGGCAAGCGGCGCACTTCTTGAACACTTCCGCACCCTTGGCCGCGTCCGCCTTGGGCAGCAGCGCCGCGATCGGCACCGCCGCGGCCTCACCGCCGGCGCCGCCGGTGTCGTCGGCCGCTTCGACCGGATAGCCGAATTTCTCGACATGTTCGGAATGGAAGATCATCCCGCCGACGATCGACAACCCCAGCGCAGCGCCACACGCCGCCAGCACCCAGCCCGCAATGGTGTTGTTACGATCATTCATATCGCGAAACCGCCCCTGAAATTTATCTCGAACCCCATAGAAAAGCCCGCCAGCGACCGCAAGCGGCGCTTTGCGTCCGAAACAAACCTCCGCTAACGCGCGCCGCGATGGAGAATTTCGCCGCCCCCGCCCGCCCGATCGTCGCCGCCATGACCGCGGCCGCCGCCGCCGATCCCGAGCGCGCGGTCGCCTTTCAGGGCGCGCCGGGCGCCAACAGCCATGTCGCGGCGCGGGAAGCCTTTCCCGACGGATTGCCGCTGCCGTGCTTCGCGTTCGAGGATGCGATCGACGCGGTGAAGGAAGGCCGCGCCGCGCATGCGATCATCCCGATCGAAAATTCGCTGCACGGCCGCGTCGCCGACATCCACTTCCTGCTCCCCGAATCGGGGCTGGTGATCACCGGCGAGCATTTCCTGCCGATCCGCTACGCGCTGATGGGGCTGGGCACGCGCGACGAGGTGCGCGAGGCGATGAGCCATCCGCAGGCGCTCGGGCAATGCCGCCACTGGCTCAAGGCGCACGATATCCAGCCGCTCGCCTATCCCGACACCGCCGGCGCCGCCGCGATGGTGGCGGAGATCGGCGAGGCGACCACCGCCGCGCTCGCCCCGCCCCCGGCGGCGGATATCTACGGGCTCAAGCTGCTCGCCAACGATATCGCCGATGCCGATCACAATACGACGCGTTTCGTGATCCTCGCACGCGGCGGGCGCCCGGCGGTGGGCGACGGGCCGTGGATGACGACCTTCATCTTCGAGGTGAAGAACATCCCCGCCGCGCTCTACAAGGCGATGGGCGGGTTCGCGACCAACGGGGTCAATATGACCAAGCTGGAAAGCTATCAACGCGGCGGCAGCTTCGCCGCGACCGAATTCTACGCCGATGTGGTGGGCCGCCCGGGCGACGAGGCGTTCGATCGCGCGATGGAGGAATTGGGCTTCCACTCCAAATGGCTGCGCGTGCTCGGCACCTATAAGCAGGCGCGCGAGCGGGGTTAAGCCGCAACCGTCACCTTGTGGCCCCGCGAAGGCGGGGATCCAGGAGCCCCTACGGCGTTGAAGCTCTTGGCCCCTGGATTCCCGCTTTCGCGGGGATACAAGGAACTACCCCGCCGCGATCGCCTTGCAGCTCGATCCGCGCCGCGCCGCGTCGATCGCGGGGAAGCGCGCGGGATCGTCGACGAGGATGCGGATCAGCGCCACGCCGCGCCCGCCCTTCACCCGCACCACCGCCGCGCCCGCCGGGGTCGCCTGCCCCTCCTGCGCGACGACGACCTGCATCGGCTGGCCGCGCCCCTCGATATTGTTGCGGACGAACGCGACGTCGGTATTGGCCTGGAACACCGACAGCGACCAGTAATTCGCCGGGACCGGCACGACGCTGATCGCCAGCGGCCCCTTCGACAGATCGAACGGGCAGGCCGAATAAGCGAGATCCGGGCTCGGCCGCACCACCGCGCGCGATTTGTCCGTCGCGAGCGGCATATGCCCGAAGGTGTTGATCCCGCCGAGCCTTTCCATCCGGGACACCGCCGCCGACATCAGGGTCTGCGGGCTGCGCGAAAGCGTGACGAAATAAGCGGCGATCGCCAGCACCACCCCGACGATCAGCGGCCCGATCCAGCGCTGCATCATGAGCATGCCTCCTGCCGGATGCTGGGTAATTGGTCGCGCGCCGGGTTGGTCCTGCCCTCGTCGGGCGGGAGATAGGTGCGCAAGGTCAGGTCGAAATGCTTGAGCCCCGCGGTCGGAAGCCACAGCCCCTGCTGGCGTACCGGCGAGACGAGCACCGTCCAGCGCGCCTGATTTTCCGCCGGAATCGCCGCGCTTTCCACCGAATAGGGGCCGCCGCCGGTGAGATAGCCGGCGCTGTCATACAAGGTCAGGCTCCACCACCGCCCCGGCAATTGCCCGCCGGTGATGCGATAGCTGCACCGCCCGTTGAGCGGCCGTCCGGCGTCGTCGACGCTCGCGGTGTAATAACGCGCCTCGCGCGCCGGGAGCGCGAGCAGCCCGCGCAGCGCGACGACCGCGCGGGTACGCATGCTCTGGTCGGCGGTGCCGAAATCCATCCCCGTCGTCCACGGGCCGATCTGCACGTTGGAGCCGAGCGCGCCGGCGCGCACGGTGTAGATCGCGCTGCCCAGCCCCGCCACCACGCCCACGACACCCAGGACGAGATAGCGGACCAAAGGCTTCATGCGGCGCTCCTTACGTCGTGCGGCCTTATTTTCTCAGCGCCGCCTGGGCCGCCGCCAGCCGCGCGATCGGCACACGATAGGGCGAGGCGGACACGTAATCCAGCCCCACCGTCTCGCAGAACGCAATCGACGCCGGATCGCCGCCATGTTCGCCGCAGATGCCGAGCTTGATCCCCGGCCGGGTCGAGCGCCCGCGCTCGGCGGCAAGCTGGACGAGTTCGCCGACGCCCTCGACATCGAGGCTGACGAACGGGTCCTTGGCGTAAATGCCCTTTTCGACATAGGTCGTCAGGAAGCGCGCGGCATCGTCGCGGCTGACCCCGAGCGTGGTCTGGGTCAAATCATTGGTGCCGAACGAGAAGAATTCGCCCGCCTCGGCGATCTCGGCGGCGCGCAGCGCGGCGCGCGGCAATTCGATCATCGTCCCGACGAGATAATCGACCTTGGCGCCGCGCTCGGCGAACACCGCCTGCGCGGTGCGATCGACCACCGCCTTCATCAGTTCCAGCTCGCGCCTGGTCGCGACCAATGGGATCATCACCTCGGGGATCGGCGCCTGGCCGGACCTGGCGGCGACGTCGAGCGCCGCCTCGAAGATCGCGCGCGCCTGCATCTCGTAGATTTCGGGATAGGTCACCCCGAGCCGGCACCCGCGATGCCCGAGCATCGGGTTGAATTCGTGCAGCTCGGCCGCGCGACGCTTGAGCGTCTCGACATCGACCCCGGCCGCCGCGGCGACCTCGGCGAATTCGGCTTCCTCATGCGGCAGGAATTCGTGGAGCGGCGGATCGAGCAACCGGATCGTCACCGGCAAGCCGGCCATCACCTCGAAGATCTCGATGAAATCCTTGCGCTGTTCCGGCAGCAATTTGTCCAGCGCGACGCGGCGCCCGGCCTCGTCGGCGGCGAGGATCATCTGGCGCACCGCGGTGATCCGCGCAGCGTCGAAGAACATATGCTCGGTGCGGCACAGCCCCACCCCTTCGGCGCCGAAATCGCGCGCGGTGCGGCAATCGAGCGGGGTTTCGGCATTGGCGCGGACCTTGAGGCGGCGCACCGCATCGGCCCATTCCATCAAGGTGCCGAAATCGCCGGCCAGCTCGGGCTGGATCGTCGCGACCTCGCCCGCCATCACCTCGCCGGTGGTGCCGTCGATCGTGACGATCTCGCCTTCCCTCACCTCGCGCCCGCCGACCCGCGCGATCTTCGCCTTGGCATCGATCGACAAGGCGCCCGCGCCCGAAACGCAGGGACGGCCCATGCCGCGCGCAACGACCGCGGCGTGGCTGGTCATCCCGCCGCGCGCGGTGAGGATGCCCTTCGCCGCATGCATGCCGTGGATATCCTCGGGCGAGGTTTCGGTGCGCAGCAGGATCACCGCCTTGCCGTCCGCCGCCCAGCGCTCGGCGGTATCGGCGTCGAACACCGCCGCGCCGCTCGCCGCGCCCGGCGAGGCGGGCAGCCCCTTGGTCAACACGTCGCGGGTCGCTTCGGGATCGAGCGTCGGGTGGAGCAACTGATCGAGCGCCTGCGGATCGACCCGCGCGATCGCTTCCTCGCGCGTGATCAACCCGGCGTCGGCCATCTCGACCGCGATCTTGAGCGCGGCCTTGGCGGTGCGCTTGCCCGAGCGCGTCTGGAGCATCCACAGCTTCCCCGCCTCGACGGTGAACTCGATGTCCTGCATGTCGCGATAATGGTTTTCGAGCCGGTCGAAGACGGCGGCGAGCTCGGCATAGACCGTCGGCATCGCCTCTTCCATCGAGGCGGCCTTGGCCCCTGCGGCCTCGCGCGCGGCAAGCGTCAGATATTGCGGCGTGCGGATCCCCGCCACCACGTCCTCGCCCTGCGCGTTGATGAGGAATTCGCCATAATAGGCATTGTCGCCGGTCGAGGGATCGCGGGTGAACGCCACCCCGGTCGCCGAGGTGTCGCCCATATTGCCGAACACCATCGCCTGGACATTGACCGCGGTGCCCCAGTCGCCCGGAATGTCGTTGAGCCGGCGGTAGACCTTGGCGCGCTCCGACTGCCACGAACCGAACACGGCGCCGACCGCGCCCCACAATTGATCATGGACGTCCTGCGGGAAGGGCTTGCCCCATTCCGCCTCGACGAGCCGCTTATATTCGGCGACCAGCGCCTTCCAATCGGCCGCGCCCATCTCGGTATCGAGGGTGAAGCCCTTGTCTTCCTTCGCGATCTCGAGCGCCTCTTCGAACGCGCCGTGATCCAGTTCGAGCACCACGTCCGAATACATCTGGATGAAGCGGCGATAGCTGTCCCACGCGAAACGCTCGTCGCCCGACACCTTGGCCAGCCCCTCGACGGTCGCGTCGTTGAGCCCGAGGTTGAGCACGGTATCCATCATCCCCGGCATCGACACGCGCGCGCCCGAGCGGACCGAGACGAGCAGCGGCCCGGCGCCGTCGGCCGAGGCATCGCCGAATTTCTTGCCGGTCACCGCCTCGATATGCGCGATGCCCTTGGCGACTTCCTCGCGCAGCGAGTCGGGGAATTGCTCGCCGTCCTCGTAATAACGCGTGCACATCTCGGTCGAGATGGTGAAGCCCGGCGGGACGGGCAGGCCGATCGAGGCCATTTCCGCCAGATTGGCGCCCTTGCCCCCGAGCAGAAATTTGTCGCCCTTGCCCCCATCGGAAACACCACCACCGAACCGATAGACGTATTGCGTCATGATCAACCCTCTAAGTGCCTGTTTCGCGGCGGGCGCGAAAAAATATGTCGAAATAAGCGGCGCGGCGGCAGCGTTATCCCTCGATTCGCGAAAAATCGGCGACGCTGTGCACTGCAGCACGGACCCGCGCAAGCAGCGCGAGGCGAGCGTCGCGCCTGGCGGGATCGGCGTCATTGACCGTCACCGTCTCGAAGAAGGCATCGATCGGCGCGCGCAACGTGGCGAGCGCGGCCATCGCCGCCTCGAAATCCTCATTCGCCACCGCATCGGCGGCGGCCGGCTCAGCCGCATCGAGCGCCGCGATCAGCGCCGCCTCATCGGATTCGGGGGTGTAGCTGAGCGGCTTCCACTCTGCGGTTTCGACGCCCTCTTTCTTGAGGATGTTCGCGGCGCGCTTGTACCCGGCGAGCAGGTTGGCGCCGTCGTCGGTGCCGATGAACGATTGCAGCGCGTGGACGCGCGCGAGCAGGCGGACGAGATCGTCCTCGCCGCCGAGCGCGAATACCGCATCGATGAGGTCGTGGCGCACGCCGGCTTCGCGTTGCTGGACCTTGAGACGGTCGGCGAAGAAATCGAGGAGCAACCACGCACAACTATCGAACTCTTCACTGCTCGTCGGGTGCTTCTTCGTCGAGCGTCCGACGGTGATGACAAGCGTTTCAGATTCGACTTCAGCTTGCTCGCGCAATTTCTCGAGCCGCTTTCGTTCAACGCCCTCAACCGAAAGCTGAACCAACTCCATCTGCCTTTCCAAAATAGGCAGAAGTCGCAGGCGCAGGCGCTCTTCGGTGATTTGGCGGATCGCTCCCAGTGCGGCACGCCGTAGCGCGAACGGATCACGGGAACCGGTCGGCGTTTCCGCAATGTAGAAAAATGCCGCCAGCGTATCCAGCTTATCCGCCAACGACACCGCCACCGTCACCGGCGCGGTCGGCACATAATCGCCCTGCCCGACCGGCTTGTAGTGATCGCGGATCGCCTCGGCGACCGCGCGCGGTTCGCCCTGCGCGGCGGCGTAATAGCCGCCCATCAGCCCCTGAAGCTCGGGGAATTCGCCGACCATCCCGGTGACGAGATCGGCCTTGGCCAGCCGCGCGGCGCGTTCGGCCATGTCGGCGAGTGCCGCGCGCCCCTCCTCACCACCCCGGCGAAGGCCGGGGTCCAGTTGCGAGCCGCCCGATGCTGGACCCCGGCCTTCGCCGGGGTGGTTACCGGAGGGTCCGACGATGCCTTCTTCCACCAGCCAGCGCGCCAGCTTGGCGACGCGTTCGACCTTGTCGGCCACCGTGCCGAGCTTTTCGTGGAAGACGATCTTTTCGAGCTTCTTCGCCTGCTCCTCCAGCGGCACCTTCAAATCGGTGTCGTAGAAGAAGCGCGCATCGGCGAGCCGTGCGGCGAGCACCTTGCGGTTGCCCTCAACGATCTTCGCCCCGCCGTCGCTCGCGGCGATATTGGCGGTGCAGACGAAGGCATTGGCGAGCTTCCCGTCGGCCGAGCGGCAGACGAAATATTTCTGGTTCACCCGCGCGGTGAGCTGGATCACTTCGGGCGGCACTTCGAGGAACGCCGCATCGAAGCGGCCGAGCAACGGCACCGGCCATTCGGTCAGCCCGGCATTCTCGGCGACCAGCCCCTCGTCCTCGATCAGTTCCAGCCCCGCCTCGCGCGCCAGCGCGGCGGCGCGGGTGCGGATCAGCGCCATCCGCTCGTCCTGATCGACGATGACATGCGCGGCGCGCAGTTTCTCGACATAATCCGCCGCCGAGCCGATCGTGATCGCGCCCGGATGATGGAAACGATGCCCGAGCGTCGCCGCCCCGCTCTCCACCCCGGCGACCGAGACCGGCACGATCTCCCCGCCGAACAACGCGACGATGCCGTGCAGCGGGCGCACCCAGCGCTGCGATTCGGTCGAGCGCGAGGTCGCGCCCCAGCGCATCGACTTCGGCCACGGAAACGCGCGGATCACCGCCGGGATCGCCGCGGCGAGCACCTCGGCAGTCGCGCGGCCGGGGCGTTCGGTCACCGCGAAGAACACCCCGTCGCGCTCCTCGAGCTGATCGCGGGTCAGCCCGGTCTTGCGCAGAAAGCCTTCGAGCGCCTGCGGCGGTGCCGAGCTGCGCGGGCCCTTCACTTCCTCGCGCACCGCCTCGGTCGCGTGCGGCAGATCGCGCAGGATCAGCGCGAGGCGGCGCGGGGTGGCATAGGTCACCGTCGCGGCGGCGGCGATGCCCGATTGCGCGAGTTCGGCAGCGAACAGCCGCGCGAGATCGTCGCGCGCCTTGGCCTGCATGCGCGCCGGGATTTCCTCCGAGCGGAGTTCGAGCAGGAAATCGGTCACGCCGCGGTCCAATCGGGATATTTTTCTTGCCATTGCGGCGTGTTCTTCTCGATCCACGCTGCGCAGCTCGCCTTGGCGAGATCGCGCACGCGGCCGATATAGGCCTGGCGCTCCGCGACCGAGATCACGCCGCGCGCGTTGAGCAGGTTGAAGATATGGCTCGCCTCGATCGCTTGCTCATAGGCCGCGATCGGCAGCTTGGCCGCCAGCGCATTCTCGCATTCGGCCGCCGCCTTGCGGAAAAGATCGAACAGAGCGTCGGTATTGGCGACCTCGAAATTCCACGTCGACATCTGCCGCTCGTTTTCGAGGAAGATGTCGCCATAGCTGACACCCGCGTCGTTGAAGCGCAAGTCGTACACGTTATCGACATTCTGGATGTACATCGCCAGCCGTTCGAGCCCGTAGGTCAGCTCGCCCGCCACCGGCTTGCAATCGAACCCGCCCATCTGCTGGAAATAGGTGAACTGGGTCACCTCCATCCCGTCGCACCAGACTTCCCAGCCGAGCCCCCAGGCGCCGAGCGTCGGGCTTTCCCAATCGTCCTCGACGAAGCGGATGTCGTGGACGCTCATGTCCACCCCGATCGCGGCGAGGCTGCCGAGATAGAGCTGCTGGAGATCGGGCGGGCTCGGCTTCAGGATCACCTGATATTGGTAATAATGCTGCAGCCGGTTGGGATTTTCGCCGTAGCGGCCGTCGGTCGGGCGGCGGCTGGGCTGGACGAAGGCGGCGTTCCACGTCTCCGGCCCCAGCGCGCGCAACGTGGTGGCGGGGTGGAAGGTGCCGGCGCCCATCCGCATGTCATAGGGCTGCAGGATCACGCATCCGCGCTCGCTCCAATAATGATGGAGGCGCAGGATCATGTCCTGGAAGGAGAGCGGCGCGTCTGTTGACCTCGTGTTCATCGCGCGCGGGCCATGACGGATGGCTCGCCAACAGGCAAGTCTATGCGTAAATCACATTGTCCCGCTCTCGCCACGAGGTAGCCCGCGTTGTTCCGATCCGTCACCGCCGCATTCGCCACGCTTGGCCTTGCCTTTGCCCTTCCCGCCTGCGCCCAGCCCGCGCCGGTCGCGGCCAAGGATGCCGATCCCGCTCTGTGGGTGGTGAAGGACAAGGATACCACGATCTATCTGTTCGGCACGATCCATGTGCTGAAACCCGGGCTCTCGTGGTTCGACGAGGCGGTGAAGAAGGCGTTCGACAAATCGGGGACATTGGTGCTCGAAATGGTCGAGCCCGATCAGGCGACGCAGCAGAAGGTCGTGCTGTCCAAGGCGTTCGCGCTCGACGGGCCGACGCTGAGCGAGCAATTGCCCGCCGAGAAGCGCCCCGCCTTTGCCAAGGCGCTGCAGGACAACGGGCTGCCGCTCGCGCAATATGATCGGATGCGGCCGTGGTTCGCCGCGATCAGCCTGTCGATCCTGCCCTTGGAAAAGCTCGGCTATGATCCCGCCAACGGCCCCGAAGGCATCCTGACCCGCGCGGCCAAGGCGCAGCACAAGCAGGTGATGGGGCTGGAGACCTTCGAGGGGCAGATGTCGCTGTTCGACAAATTGTCGCACAAAGGACAGGTCGACTTGCTCGCCTCGACGATCGACGAACTGCCCAAGGCGCAGGAGAATATGGACAAGATGGTCGCCGACTGGGCGGCCGGGCGGCCGGACGAGCTGGCCAAGGAGATGAACGCCTCGCTCAAGGATACCCCCGAGGTGGCCGAGACACTGCTGATCAACCGCAACAAACAATGGGCCGGCTGGATCGCCGAGCGGATGAAGAAACCGGGGACGGTGTTCATCGCGGTCGGCGCTGGCCACCTCGCCGGGCCGGGGAGCGTGCAGGATCAGCTGCAGCGCTACAGGCTCAAGGCAGTGCGGATTCGCTACTGACCATCCGTTACCACCCCGGCGAAGGCCGGGGTCCAGTTACGACCGGCCCGATGCTGGACCCGGGCCTTCGTGGTCCCCGCAAAGTATTACTTTGCGGGGTGCCCCTTCGCCGGGGTGGAAGCGCCATTGTTGATTTTCGTCCCATCTCCCGCTAAGCGCGCCGGCTTCCCGTCATGGTCATCCCTGGAGGCGTGGCGGGAGATGAACCTTATTCGTTTCGGAGATACTGCAATGAGCGACACGCTGACGCTCGCAGCCGAGACGCGTGATCGGGTTGGCAAGGGAGCCTCCCGTGATCTGCGTCGCAACGGCCGCGTCCCCGCCGTCATTTACGGCCAGAACAAGGAACCGACCTCGATTCACCTCGAGGAGAAGGCGCTGGTGAAGGCGCTGGGCACCGGGCATTTCATGAACTCGGTGATCATGGTCAACGGCGAGCGGACGCTGCCGAAGGACGTGCATTTCCATCCGGTGACCGATCGTCCGGTCCATGTCGACTTCCTGCGCATCAGCGCGCACGCCAAGGTGACGGTCGCTGTCCCGGTGGTGTTCGCCGATGAGGAAGCCGCGCCCGGCCTGAAGAAGGGCGGCGTGCTCAACATCGTTCGCCACGAGCTGGAGCTGGTGTGCGACGCGGCGGAGATCCCGGCCGAGATCACGATCTCGCTCAAGGGCTTCGACGTGGGCGAATCGATCCACATCTCGCATGTGACGCTGCCCAAGGGCACCGCCTCGGCGATCGACGACCGCGATTTCACGATCGCGACGATCGTTGCGCCGTCGGCGCTCAAGTCGTCGGAAGGCGCGGCTGAAGCTGCTGCCGAGGACGAGGGCGAGGCCGACAAGGCGGAGTAATCCGTCGCCTCGGTTGATAGCCAGTTTCGGGCGGGGTGACGGCAACGTCCCCCGCCCGTTTCATGTCGGGAGGGTGAAATCATGCAATTGTGGGTGGGGCTGGGCAATCCCGGGCCGCAATATGCGATGCACCGGCACAATATCGGCTTCATGGCGCTCGACGCGATCGCCGAGGTGCACGGCTTCGGCCCGACGAGCAAGAAATTCCAGGGCTGGCTGCAGGAAGGCCGGCTGGGATCGGACAAGATCCTGCTCCTGAAGCCCGCGACCTTCATGAACGAAAGCGGCCGCAGCGTCGGCGAGGCGTTGCGCTTCTACAAGCTCGGCACCGACGCGCTGACCGTGTTCCACGACGAGCTCGATCTCGCGCCGTTCCGCGTCAAGGTGAAGACCGGCGGGGGCACCGCGGGGCATAACGGGCTGCGCTCGATCGACCGCCACCTCGGCCCCGATTTCCGCCGCGTGCGGATCGGCATCGGGCATCCGGGGCATAAGGATCGCGTGACGGGGCACGTTCTCGGCAATTATGCCAAGAGCGAAATCGAGCCGCTGAGCGACCTGCTCGGCGCGATCGCGGCGGAGGCGCCGCTGCTCGCCGCGGGCGACGATGCGCGGTTCATGAACGATGTCGCGCTGCGGCTGGGGGAATAATCATGCCGGTCCGCGCCTTGTTCCCGACATTGTTCTACGAGGGCCAGATCGACGATGACGCGCTGATCGCCGAGCTCGAGCAATCCGCGCTGCAGCTGGCGCAGGACGATCGCGCGGGCCGGGCGTGGTCGCGTGCCAACGGCTATCGCGGCTATACCAGCTATGCCTCGCTCAACGACCTGCCGGCGCGCGATCCCGCCTTTGCCGCGCTCAAGCGCAAGCTCGACCGGCATGTCGCGGCCTTTGCGGAGGAATTGCAGCTCGATCTGGGCGGGCGGCGGCTGCGGCTCGACAGCCTGTGGGTCAATGTCATGCAGCGCCACGCGACGCATAGCGGGCATATCCACCCGCATAGCGCGATTTCGGGCACCTTCTACGTCGCGGTGCCGCCGGGTTCGGGCGCGCTCAAGCTGGAGGACCCGCGGCTGCCGCTGCTGATGGCCGCGCCCTTGCGCCCCGATACCTTCGTCTATGCCGAGCCGGCGCGGGGTAGCGTGTTCCTGTGGGAGAGCTGGCTGCGCCACGAAGTGATGCCGAGCGACGCCAAGGAACCGCGGATCAGCATCAGCTTCAATTATAGCTAGGCCGGGCCGGGGCGCGGAGGGCAAATTGCTCCCGGATGAACCGGCGACCCAGAACCGGTTCATCACCGATGCGTTATCCAAACCGACTTACCGGGATGGATGGAGTCGTGATGCCATGGCCGGATTTCGCATTTCGCATCTGAGCACGACGGTGGCGCTTGCCGCGCTCGCCGTCGCCGGGTGCAACCGCACCCCCAACGCCAATCAGGCGCTGCTCGACTACCAAAGCGCCGCCGCGCCGCTGCCGACGCTGCCCGCGACCTTGCCGATGACCGATATCGCCGCGCCGCCCCCAGCCCCCGCGCCGGCCGCCGCCGCGCTGCCCGACACCCGCCCGATCCGCACGGTGCGGGTGCACGATCCGCGCCGCGGGGCCGAATATGCCTATGCCGACGCGGCCTCCCGATTCTCCGACGCTTTGGGCGAGGCGCCCCCGGATTACGGCTTCGACTATGCCGGGGTCCAGCCCTGGGCATGGGAGGGCTATGACGATTCGCTCGTCTTCGCCGAGCCGGTCTCCGGCGGCTATCGCACTTATTATTACCAGCCCGGCGAGGAACAGCCGTATTTCGTCCGGGATCCTTATTATTCCTACGGTTATGACAATGGGCAGCTCGCAGTGGTCTATGACGCGGGCGGGGATATCGTGCCGTGGGAGGATTATGGGCCGCAGGTGGTCTATGCCTCGCGCTATCTCGTCCGCGGGCGCGATCTATGGCGTGCGTCGCGCGGCGACCGGATTTCGATCAACGTCCAGAACTGGACCAATTACCGCATCAATTACTTCAACCAGCAGCAACGCTGGGACGCGGCCCGATCGCGCCAGCCCTTGTGGGTGAATTACGCGCAACAGGATGCCGCCGCGCAACGCCACTGGCAGGCCGAGCAGGCGCGCCGCCGCATCGATCAGCAGCGTTTCGACGCCTGGCAGGCGCAGGGCTTCCGCGCCGCGCCGCCGCCACGCGCAATTCCGGCGCAATGGCAGCAGGCCTCATGGGCGCGCGATCCGCATCGCTTCACCCCGGTTGCCGCCACCGTCGCCGGCGGCGCGGCGGTCGCCGCCGGGGCGCTGATCGCGCACAATGCGCAGCTCCATCGCCAGCAGCAGCAGCAATTGATGCAGGCGCAACAGGCCAATACGGTGCGGCTCCAGCGCGAGCAGGCGCTGCAGCAGCAACAGCAGCGCGCCTTTGCCGCGCGCGAACAGGCGCAGGCGCGCAGCTTCCAGGCCGGGCAGCAGCGCGAGATGCAGCAGCAGGCCGCGCTCGCCCGCCAGCAACAGGCGCAGGCCGCCCGCCAGCAGCAGAACGAGCGTATCCTCGCGCAGCGTCAGCAGGCGCAGGCCAATGCACAGCGCGCGCAACAGGCGCGCACCGAACGCGTGGCGATCCAGCGCGAACAGCAGGCGGCGCGGATCCAGCAGCAACAGCAACGTGTCGCCGCGCAACGCGAGCAGCAGGCAGCCCGCGCCCAGCAGCAACAGCAGCGCCTCGTCGCGCAGCGCGAGCAGCAAGCGGCTCGTGCGCAGCGGGACCAGCAGGTCCGCAGCGAGCGCGTGACGATGCAACGCGAGCAGCAAGCCGCGCGGATGCAACAGCAGCAGGAACGCGCCGCCGCCCAGCGCGAGCAACAGGCCGCGCGAGCCGAGCGCGAGCAGCAGATGCGCGCGGAGCGTGCAACGGCGCAACGCGAGCAGCAGCAGGCCCGCATCGAACGCGCCAATGTGCAGCGCGAACAGCAGGCTGCGCGTGCCGAACAGCAGCAGGCGCGCGCGCAGGAGATGGCGCAGCGTCGCCAGCAGGCCGAAGCCGCCCGTGCGCAACAGGCGCAGGCCCGTGCGGTGCAACACGCGGAATCGCGCCCTGCCCCCCGCCCCGAGCCGCAGCGCCCGGCGCCGCATCGCGAAAACCCGCACGGCGGGCGGTGAGGAAACTCGGGCCTCGGGGTGGCGCGACGCGGGCATAGGCTGTACGGCGCCCGCGTCCCCTATACCTTGAGGAACGAACATGGGTTTCCGTTGCGGCATCGTGGGCCTGCCCAATGTGGGCAAGTCCACCCTCTTTAACGCGCTGACCGAAACGGCGGCGGCGCAGGCCGCGAATTATCCGTTCTGCACGATCGAGCCCAATGTCGGCAATGTCGGCGTCCCCGATCCGCGGCTCGACAAATTGGCCGCGGTTGCGGGCTCGGCCAAGATCATCGAGACGCAACTCGCCTTCGTCGACATCGCCGGGCTGGTGCGCGGCGCCTCCAAGGGCGAGGGGCTCGGCAATCAGTTCCTCGGCAATATCCGCGAGGTCGACGCGATCGTCCACGTCCTGCGCTGCTTCGAGGACGGCGACGTGACGCATGTCGAGGGCAAGGTCGATCCGATCGCCGATGCCGAGACGGTCGAGACCGAATTGATGCTCGCCGATCTCGAAAGCCTCGAAAAGCGCGTGCCCAATTTCGTCAAGAAGGGCCAGTCGGGCGACAAGGAAGCGAAGATCGCCGCCAGCGTGCTCGGCCAGGCGCTCGATCTGCTACGCGACGGCAAACCGGCGCGGCTGACCCAGCCCAAGGATGTGGAGGAAGCGCGGGTCTTCGCGCAGGCGCAATTGCTCACCGCCAAGCCGGTGCTCTACGTCTGCAACGTCGAGGAAGCGAATGCCGCCAACGGCAATGCGCATTCGGCGCGGGTGTTCGAAAAGGCCGCGGCCGAGGGCGCCGAGGCGGTAGTCGTCTCCGCTGCGATCGAGGCCGAGATCGCGACGATGCCGGTCGAGGATCGCGGCGAGTTCCTCGCCGAGCTGGGGCTGGGCGAAACCGGGCTCGCCCGCGTGATCCGCGCTGGATACAAATTGCTGCATCTCCTCACCTTCTTCACCGTCGGGCCAAAGGAGGCACGCGCCTGGACGGTCGAGGCCGGGGCGAAGGCGCCGCAGGCCGCCGGGGTGATCCACACCGATTTCGAACGCGGGTTCATCCGCGCCGAAACGATCGCCTATGACGATTATGTCACGCTCGGCGGCGAAGCCGGTGCGCGCGAGGCGGGCAAGCTGCGCCAGGAAGGCAAGGAATATGTCGTCCAGGACGGCGACGTGATGCTGTTCCGGTTCAACGTTTAATAGGTTCACTGTCTTCCCCCGTTCGCCCTGAGCTTGTCGAAGGGCGGCCCTAACTCACGAACGGCAGGACGCCCTTCGACAAGCTCAGGGCGAACGGGGGGTGGACCGTAACGCTTTAAGCGCGCGTCTCGGGTACGCCGCGATTTCCGCCTTCCGCCTGTCATCTGTCGGGCGTAAGCGCTTCATTATGATCGTTCGTTTGCTCGCGCTCGCCGCGCTCGTGGCCCTTGGCGGCTGCGCCACAGCCCCCACGCCCGCTCCCGTCGCTGCCGCGCAACCGGCGGCGGAGCGGCGCGCGCCGGTCACCATCCTCGTCTCGATCGACGGCTTCCGCCCCGATTATCTCGATCGCGGCGCCAGCCCGAACCTGTCGCGGCTCGCCGCGGGCGGGGTGTCGGCGGCGATGCGGCCGTCCTTCCCGTCGAAGACCTTTCCCAATCACTGGACATTGGTCACCGGGCTGCGCCCCGATCGCCACGGCATCGTCGCCAATAATATGGAAGACCCCGCCCGCCCCGGCGAATTGTTCACGATGGCCAATGACGACCCGTTCTGGTGGAACACTGCCGAGCCGATCTGGGTGACCGCGGAAAAGGCCGGCATCCACACCGCGGCGATGTTCTGGCCCGGCTCTGCGGTCGGCTGGGGCGGGACGCGGGGGAGCGCGTGGCCGTATAAGGTCGTCGGCGGCACCCGCCCGACCGACTGGCAGCAATTCACCCAGCAAATGCCCGACGAGAATCGCGTCCGCGCGGTGATCGACTGGTTGCGCCGCCCCGCCGCGACGCGACCGGGGTTCGTGACGCTCTATTTCGATACCGTGGACACCGCCGGGCACGAATATGGCCCCGCGAGCGACAAGGTGACCGCGGCGGTGGGCGAGGTCGATCGCGCGATCGGCGATCTCGTCGCGGGGCTCGCCGAGCTGGGTCAGCCCGCCAATCTGGTGATCGTCGCCGATCACGGCATGGCCGAAACCAGCAACAATCGCGTGATCGCGCTCGACCAGCTGATCGGCCCGGCCGACGCGCGGATCATCGAATCGGGGCCTTATGCCAGCTTCGTCCCGGTTGCGGGCCACGAGCAGGCGGTGGAGGCGACATTGCTCAAGCCGCACGCCCATCTGCAATGCTGGCGCAAGGCGGAGATTCCCGCGCGTCTCCATTATGGCGCCAACGTCCGCGTCCCGCCCTATTTCTGTCTCGCCGAGGACGGCTGGGTGACGATGAAGACCGCGCCCGCCAAGCCCTTCACCCGCGGCGAGCACGGCTATGACAATGAACAGGCCGATATGCGCGCTTTGTTCATCGCCAATGGCCCGGCGTTCGCGCGGGGCAAGACATTGCCGATATTCGACAATGTTGATGTCGCGCCCTTATT
>NZ_MKRR01000168.1:2975-3375 GCF_001897045.1 Sphingomonas sp. 66-10 | reverse complement strand
GGCGGCCGGGACGCATTTCGAGCGGCTCTCGGCGAGCGGCTGGCATACCTGCGCGATGGTGATGTCGATGGTCGTCGAGAATCTGAAGAACCACCGCCAGGCCGGGCTCGGATCGCCGGGGGTGGACGAATTGCGCTGGCTCAAGCCGGTCTATCCCGGCGACACGTTGCGCTGCGAGACCGAGGTGATCGAGAAGCGTCGCTCGCAGAGCCGCCCCGAAATGGGGATCTTCAAGAGCCGCATGACGGTGTTCAATCAGGACGGCGTCGCGGTGATGTCGATGGTCTCGAACGGGCTGATCCGCACGCGGCCCGACAATGAGAATTGAGGCGCGAGAATCGAGGTGACGGACGGCCGGCAGGAGGTGCTGCCGACCGTCCGCCTTCGAGCGCGCGCCGGC
>NZ_MKRR01000168.1:0-2967 GCF_001897045.1 Sphingomonas sp. 66-10 | reverse complement strand
CGCGGGCCGCCGCGGAAATCGTGCCAATTAGGGCGCGGACCGCCGGGGCGGACGCCCGGCGCACCGCCGCCGGGGCGACCGCGCCAATAGCTGTCGCCCCTGCCCTGCCAGTAACGACGCTGGTCGTCGTTCCAGCGATACGACCGGCGGTAGCGGTCGTAGACGTAGATGCCGGTGCCGGGATAATAATAATCGCCGTACCAGCCCCAATAGCCTGGGCCATAGCCGTCATAATAGCTCGGGCCGTAACCGACCGCGACGCCGCTATAGCCATAGCCGTCATTGCAGGCCGCGACACCCAACCCCGCCGCACCGATCAGCGCCAACAGCGCGATGCGCTTGCGATTCATCGCTTTTCTCCCACGGGGTCGCGCGCGGAGATTGCGCCGCGCATCGATCCGCTATGCCGCGGTTATGGGCCTTTTCGGCTTAAGCGGTGCTGAATTGACGCTTTCTCTCCCGTTCAGCATCGCGGCGAAGCAGCGGCGCGCGTTGTAACGCTGAGTTCATCCCTGCTTAAGCGCAATCTCGCTATTAAAAATTGTCGGCAAAATAACAATCCTTATGCCGCGCGGGAGAGTGGCAATGAATTGCAAGCATATCGCGGTGCTGCCGTTGATCGGCATCGCAAGCATTGCCGCAGCGGCGTGCACCGAACGCTACGGACATGACGGCATTTCAGCCGGCTACGCATCGGGTTATTATAGCGGATACGCGCCTTACTGGGGCTGGTACGGCAATTATTATTACCCCGGCACAGGGGTTTACGTCTAGGATCGCCATCGCCGCGCGCACCATTGGGACGACAACCAGCGCCACTATTGGCAGAATAGAATCGACGCTCGTCGCACTCACCCGGGCGGCACCTCACCCGCGCGCTCACATGATCTGCGGCCGAACTGGCGTGATTTCGGCCATGGAGCGCACGCCGGTCGCCCGAACGCAGGCCATTCCCCGGCTGCACGCCCACATGTCGGTAACCCCGGTCGCGGCCACGCGAGCGGGGGCCAGCACGGCGGCGCTCATCGCCGAGACGGCCATTCCGGCGGCGGACATGCAAACGGCGGACACAACGGGCACAACCCGCACCACTGATCTGCCTCGCCCCGCTTCTTGTGTCCCTGCCTTCACGGGAGCCCAAGGAGAGAGAAAGCGCCGCATCTGGCGGCGCTCCCCTCAATGCCCCGGAAACGCCACCAGCGCGTCGACCCGCAGCCCGTCGCCACGCAACGCCGCCGCGCCGCCGAGATCGGGCAGATCGACGAGGAACTGCGCCTGCGTCACCACCGCCCCTGCCTTGCGCAGCAACCGGATCGCGGCGCGCGCGGTGCCCCCGGTGGCGATGAGATCGTCGACCAGCAACACCCGCGCGCCCGGCGCGAGCGCATCGGCGTGCATCGCGATGCGATCCTGGCCATATTCGAGCGCATAATCCTCGGCGATCGTCGCGCCGGGCAATTTGCCGTCCTTGCGGATCAGCAGCACCCCGGCCTCGAGCGGCACCGCCAGCGCCGCCGCGAACAGAAAGCCGCGCGCCTCGATCCCCGCGACCAGATCGACCGGCCCGTCGGTCGCCGCGACCATCCGCTCGACGCACGCCGCCAGCCCCGCGGGCGACAGCAGGAGCGTGGTGATGTCGCGAAACTGGATGCCCGGCTTGGGGAAATCCGGGATCGTGCGGATCAGTGCCTTGAGATCGTCGTTCGCCATTCTTTCGGTCCTAGATCATGCCGCCTACAATCGCGATCGCCCGTCTTTCCACCCCGGCGCAGGCCGGGGTCCAGTTGCGACCGGCCCGATACTGGGCCCCGGCCTGCGCCGGGGCGGGACGATAGAAGCCTCGCTCTCATCTCAAACGCGAAGCGGCGGCCGTGGGGTTGGTCCCGCGGCCGCCGCTCGGTTTGCCCGCCCCTTCATGCGAAGGGGCAACGCGATTCTCAATGCTTCTGGTCGCGCCACACGTTCTGATAGGCGCCCCAGACGAGGAACAGGAAGATCGCGAGGAACACCACCGTCGCCAGCCCCGCGCCGTGGCGCGATTCGAGGTTCGGTTCGGCGCTCCAGGTCAGGAAGGCGGCGACGTCGCGCGCCATCTGGTCCTTGGTCGCCTTGGTGCCGTCGGCGTAGGTGATCTGCCCGTCCTGGGTCAGCGGCGGCGGCATCGCGATGTTGAGGTTCGCGAACGCCGGGTTGTAGTGCAGACCCTTCGGCGTCTTCGAGCCGGGGAAATCCTTCACCAGTTCGGCCGGCTGATCGCGATAGCCCATCAGCAGCGCATGGACGTAGTTCGACCCGTCCTCGCGCGCCTTGGTGATCAGCGACAGATCGGGCGGCAGCGCATTGTTGTTCGCGGCGCGCGCGGCGATCTCATTGGCAAACGGCGACGGGAAGGGATCGGCGGGCACGTTCTTGCGCGTCGCCGCTTCGCCCGTCTCCGGGTTGATCGTCGGCTGCTCGATCACCCAGGCCTCGGCGATCGCCTTCACCTGGCCGGCCGAATAGCCGATCTTGGTGAGATCGCGGAAGTGGACGTACTTCAGCGAATGGCACGCCGAGCAGACTTCCTTGTAGACCTGGAAGCCGCGCTGGACCTGCTGCAGATCGAACTTGCCGAGCAGCCCCGCCGATTTCAGCCCGATATCCTCGGGGTGAACGTGGAACACGTGCTCGGCGGATTCGGGCGCCGGATCGGTGATGGCGGTCTTGATCGTGCCGAACAGCGCGAAGCCGAGGGCCGCCACGAACGCCGCGCCGATCAGGAGTGCGATGGTACGAACCATTGTCTTATCAGTCCCCCGTTCGGCTCAGTGCGCCAGCGCCGGTTCGGCGTGCGCGGTTTCCCCATGCTTCGCCAGCACCGCTTCGGTGATCGACGTGGGCAGCGGGAGCGGACGCTCCGAACGCGAAATCCACGGCAGGATGATCAGGAAGTGCGCGAAGTAATACATCGACGCGATCTGCCCCATG
>NZ_MKRR01000167.1:58406-73845 GCF_001897045.1 Sphingomonas sp. 66-10 | reverse complement strand
CTTTATCATCATCGGTACCATATTGTCTGGGCGCCGAAATATCGGTTCAAAGTGCTGCACGGTGAGGTTCGTGAGCGAGTGCGCGTTATCATCAAACAGGTTTGCGCGGAGATGGGCGTGACTATCGTCAGCGGTGCTCTATCGCGCGATCACGTGCACATGTTTGTGGAAATTCCGCCGCATCTTGCGGTCAGCGACTTTGTGCGCCGAGCCAAGGGACGCTCGTCACGTAAGATTCAACAGGAATTCGAGCATATCCGGAAGCGCTTCTGGGGGCAGCGTTTCTGGGCGAGGGGATATTTCTCAACAACATCCGGTAACATCACCGACGATGTTATCATGAACTATCTGGAGAGACATACCGCGCCCACCAAATCAGGCTTCAGCCCCGCGCCATGAACCTGCCGGCGTCAGCCGGCCTGTCATTCAGTGTGGCGAACGGTCGCAGTACCATTTGCGCGAGCCCTATCTTGAAAGCGTACAGCGGCAGGAGTAAATAATCATCGCTTCATGACGCCCGCGACGGACTCCGCTGGAGGCCGTGCGCTTGCAGAAAATCAATTTCCGTATCGACGATCGGCTCGACCGAGAGCTTCGTCGTCGTGCATTTGGTGCCGGATTGTCGGTTTCCGATTTCGCTCGCCGGGCGCTCGAGCAGGCGGTCGATGAGCGGAAGCGATATGTCTTTTCGTCGCAGGACGAAATCCTCGCGACCGCTATCCAGATCCTCTCGATCGTGGCAACCTCGGTGGGCGAACGATCTCCCAAAGCGCTGGAGCAGGGAATGGCGCAGGCGCGCGCAATTCTCGCAGAACGAGGGCTGCTCGGCGACGAGACGGCGCGATGAGCATCTTCCGCAACGACACTTTGGGTTCGTGGACCCGCGGCGGACAGGCGATCGTCCACAATGTCCGCATGACGACCCAGGTCTTCTATCAGACCGTGCTCGCCGGGCTGGTGATCTGGATCATGGGCATCGTCTGGTATGCGCTTGAACGGTCGAGCGCCTACGAACGGTTTGTCCTGGTCAAACTGGCTGAGGCCTGGATCAAGGTCGACGCGGCTGGCGGCACCAATGACCCGGTCCGGTTCCACGCGCCCGACGGCAAAATCTATTGGACCTCGGCGGACTGGCTGGTTGCTTCACCGCTAGCAAAAAGAACCATCCAAAGCTTCGAGCTCTACCTGCTCCACGGCGCGCTGATATCGGGGCTGTTCGCCGTTGCGGCGCTCGGCTGGGCCTGGTTCTATTTCACGCGGACGGGGAGGGGCCTTGGTTCCAACGAATATGTCCGCGGCGCGCGGTTCGGTACGGTACGGGAGCTTCGTCGCTCGATGCGCGGCCAGAAGAAGGGCCCGCTGGTCATCGGCAAGGTGCCGGTGCCCGAAGCCTTTGAGCCGGAACATATCCTGATCTGCGGGGCGCCCGGCACCGGCAAGACCAGCCTCATTCTCGATATGCTCGATGGCGTTCGCAAGGCGGGACGTCGCGCGATCGTCTACGACACCGCTGGCACTTTCGTCGAAAAATTCTTCCGCCAGGGCACCGACTCGTTGCTCAATCCGCTCGATGGGCGAACCGCGCGTTGGTCGCCGTGGGTCGATGTCCCGCGCGAATATCATTACGATCAGATCGCGGAGTCAACGATCCCCGAAAAGCATGGTGATCCCTTCTGGGCCAAGGCGGCGCGCGGGACGTTGGTCGCGGTGCTACGCAAGCTCGCCGCCCAGAAGCACACCTATGTGTCTGTGCTACTCGATCGCCTGCTGAGATCGAAGTTGAAAGATCTTTCCGCGTTTGTTTCGGGCACCGATGCGGCGGCATTCATCAGCGCCGAAGGCGAACGGACCTCTGCCGGCGTCCAGGCCGAGCTTGCATCGGTCATGCGCAGCTTCGGCTATCTCGACGATACCGAGGATGGGTTTTCGATCCGCGACTGGGTTGAGAAGGGGGCTAATGGGAGCTGGCTCTTCATCACGGTCAAAGCCGATCAGCTTCCTTCGCTGCGGCCGCTCATCACTGTCTGGCTCGATATCGCGATCAGCGCGATCATGAGCCTGGCCCCCGATCGCGACCGGCGGCTCTATTGTGTCGTCGACGAGCTTCCCACCCTCCAGAAGCTCCCGTCGCTGTCCGATTTCCTCGCTCGCGCCCGCAAATATGGCGGATGCGGCGTGCTGGGGTTCCAATCCTATCCCCAGCTCGAGGGAACGTACGGCATCCAGGATGCCGCGGCGATCACGGGCTATTGCTCGACCTGGGTGGCGCTGCGCGCCAACGATACCGGCACCGCCAAACATGTCTCGGAAAATCTCGGTCAGGTCGAACAGGTCGAGGCCAACGAGGGCATGAGCTATGGCGTGAACGACATGCGCGACGGCGTGAACCTGTCGCGGATGCAGGTGACCCGCCCGCTGGTGATGCCGACCGAGGTCACCAACCTCCCAAATCTCGCGGGATTCCTGCGTTTCGGCCGCAGTCTTCCCGTGGTGCGGTTCGATGGAAACTTCAGCGATCTGCCGACCCTCACCCCTGCGTTTGTAGAGCGCACGGGGCAGCCTTGGCGGGCCGATCAGGCAGAAGAGCTTGTGCAGCTCGCTCACGCCGAAGCGCGTGTTCGTCAGGCGCTTGAACTCGAGACTGCCCGGAAAGCGCAATCCAGGGATCAGCCGCCATCGAAGTCTCCGCCCGCGTCGCCCCCTCCGGAGGCCGCGCCACCCGAACCTCAGCCGGACCTCTTTGATCCAGCATTTCAGAACATAGATCGCCACAAGGTGGAGGAAATCCTGCGCGGTAACGACGAGACCGAACTCCCCATTCCGCCGCGAGTCGCCTGGACCATCCTCGCCGGCCGTCAGGGACAAATCCGCTCCGATCTCGTCCAGCATGGCCGTGATGACGGCCCGCGCGAACCGGCGCGGCCGGCATGATCCAGTCGCAGCGCCTTCACGGCACACCCGCCAATGTCGCGAGATATTATACGGTCGGCGACTATTATACGAAGAGCGGCGAGGAGCCCTCGCAATGGGACGGGAAACTCTCACCCGAGCTCGGTCTGTCCGGTCCTGTCGATCCGAAGGTGCTCCGCCGCTTGCTTGCTGGCAAGGTCGGCGACCAGCAGCTCGGACGGCATCGCGCCGATGGTACGATCGAGCATCATCCCGGTTGGGATTTCACGGTCAGTGCGCCGAAATCGGTGTCGATCATGGCGCTGGTGGCGGGCGACGAGCGCGTGCTCGCCGCGCATGAGAAAGCGGTGTCTGCCGCCATCGGCTATCTCGAAGAGCAGGTCCAGCTACGCCACCGCGCCGAGGGCAAGATCGTCCGCGAGACGACCGGACGGTTTCTTGTCGCGCGCTTCACCGAGCACGGCAGCCGCGACCTCGATCCGCACCTCCATACCCATCTGGTCGTACTCAACATGACCAACCGGGCGCCCGATGACCGAATGGCGAGCCTTGAGAGCCGGCTCATGTATGAGGAGAAGAGCGCGGCGGGGCAGGTCTACCGGAATTCGCTCGCATTCTCGTTGCGCGAAGACGGATTTGGGATCGAGTTCGATCCGCGCACCGGCCTGTTTGAGATTCGCGGGGTACCGAAGGACCTGATCCAGGATTTCTCGCAGCGCAGCCGCGAGATTGAAGAGCATGCACGCGAACATGGGCTTGTGGGGCAGAAGGACAAACAGGCCTCATTCTATGCGACCCGCAAGGCAAAGGCGAAGGTCGGGCACGGCGATCTCATTGAGCAATGGTGCCAACGATCCGGGGAAAGACTCGCAGATATCCAACATCTTAGAGAGGCTTCTCGCGACGCCGAGGGAAAACATCTCCCGCCCACCGATCGTGAGGCAGCGCGCGCGGCGCTGTTCGGCCTGAAGCAGTTGGAGACGGCCGAGGCGGTCAATAACTTCGGTCATATCCTGCGCACCGGTCTTGCCGCGCATGTCGGTGAGGTGCGGCTCGAGGATATTCGCCCCCGGCTTGAAGCACACGAGGCGGCGGGCAAATTGCTACGCACGCATGAGCCAACGGGAGATCGCGTGCTGCCTCGCGGGCGGTCGTCGCGCGCGACCTGGCGGCTCGAACTCACGCTTACGCAGCATATCGCGCTTGGCCTCGACGATGCCCGGCCGATTGCGTCACATGACCGTCTGCTCGCCGTTCTCGAACAGACCAATCTCAATCTACCTCAGCAGCGGGCGCTGGTCGAGATCGCGACCAGCCGCGACCGGATCGCCGGGCTGCATGGCGTTGCCGGGTCCGGCAAATCGACTTTGGTCAAAGTGCTGGGCGAAGCCGCAGAGCCGGGGACCGCATTCATCGCATTGGCCCCGACATCGTCCGCGGCAGCGGGGCTCGGAAAGACCGCAGGATTCGAATCGCATACCGTTGCGAGCTTTGTCGCGCGCGGCGGTCATGGCGTGACCGACCGCCATGTCCTGGTGCTCGACGAAGCGGGGCAGCTCAGTAACCGACAGGCCAGGCGGCTTCTCGAGATCAGTAGGACGACGGGTGCGAGGCTCTTGCTGATCGGTGACGAAAAACAGACCGGAGCGATCGAGCAGGGCAAGCCTTTCTGGCTCATGCGCCGGCTGGGGCTTCCGACCGTCGAACTGACCGAGACTGTCCGCCAGGAAACCCAATCGATCAAGGATGCCGTCGCTTACGCCCGGGCACGCAATTATGCGGATTCGCTGGCCAAGCTCGATCGGGTCGCGACGGCCGCCGACAACGAGGACATGGCGAAACAGGTCGTCGCTGCCTGGACTCGGCTCAAGCCTGCGTCTCGCGCGGGCACTAACGTCCTGGTGCTGGACAACGCGACGCGGCTGATCGTCAACACCAAGATCAGGGAGGCGCTGCGGGACGAGAACGTCCTCGCCGCGGAAGACACCCGGCTTTCAATCCTGTCGCCCGCTGGCCTGACCGATACCGAGAAGCATATGGCGCGCTTCTATTCGGGCGGACAGGTCGTGCGCTTCGATCGGGACATTGCCGGCGCCGGCATTGCCCGCGACATTGAATATCGGGTGATCGGGCTGGGGCGCGAAGCCAACGGCCGTCAGATCGTGCGGCTCGTCGACGAACACGGGCTGATCGTTCGATGGGATCCACAATCCACGGCGGCACGACGCATCAATGTTTTCGATCGCGACGAGCGGGATCTGGCCGAAGGCGACCGCATTCAGTGGCGGCTCGTGAACAGAGAACTCGACCTGCGCAACGCCGAGCGCGGCACGGTCGAGAAGCTTGAAGGCCATATTGCGACGATCCGCTGGGACCGGAAGGCGGAACCGCAGCAAGTCGATCTCGGCGTCCACAAAACATGGGACCACGGTTACGCCGAGACCGTCTATTCCGCGCAGTCGAAGACCTATCCAAGGGTGTTCGTGCTGGCGCCGGTCGAATCGCC
This sequence comes from Sphingomonas sp. 66-10, assembly GCF_001897045.1. Lineage (NCBI taxonomy): Bacteria > Pseudomonadati > Pseudomonadota > Alphaproteobacteria > Sphingomonadales > Sphingomonadaceae > Sphingomonas > Sphingomonas sp. 66-10. Next base: position 68,429 of record NZ_MKRR01000167.1, on the reverse strand, counting down.
GCTGGTCAATGGGCAGAATTACTACACCGCCATCACGCGCGCCCGGTACGGTGCGAGGCTGTGGACCAACGATCCCGAGCGGCTGGTCGACAAGCTTGAGCGTTTCTCGGGCGAGAAGACCTCGACGTTGGAAGGGCTGGGACGGCTGCGCCAGGATCGCGCGCAGGTGTTCGCCGACCGGCACCGCGATCGCCTGGAAACCCTGCGGACCGAGCAGCAGAACGAGCGCGCCGCACTTCGTGAGACCGCGCTCGAACGTGAACTTCGTCGCTACAACCGCGCCGAACGACCTCCGGCCGGCATTGCCGAGCAGCTCGCGGAGCGCGGGCGCAATCTGGCGGGGGCCCTCGACCGCTTTCTCGTGCGCATCCTTGATCGCGCGGAGTGGGGCAACGCCGATCGAGACCGACAGGTCGCGAACCAGCCAATCGAGCATCAGCCACAACCGTCGCAGGGGCACGAACGATGAATACGTTCCTCCGCCGCGCTATCGTGATCGCACCCGCCGCTTTGATTTTTGGAGCGTCACCGGGGCTCGCACGACCCCTCGACCCGATGGCGGAGCAGGCGATTGCCCAATGCATCCGGCAAGCGGCACAGGGCAGGCCCTGGCTTGAGAAGACCCTATGGGGCCTTCGTGACCAGGAGGCTGGCTGGATCGGCGCTGAGGTGCCTAATGCCGATGGCTCACATGACCTTGGTCCGCTTCAGATCAACAGTTGGTGGGTACCGCGAATCGCGGCCCGGATATCGCGACCGGAAGCGAATGTCAGACATTGGCTGAAATTTGACCCGTGCTTCAATGCGGAGGCCGCGCGCTGGATCTTCCTAGTCGGGCTGAGCCCGAGCGGTGATTACTGGAAGGCGGTTGGCCTGTACCATAGCCCCGTCGAATGGCGCCAACAGCGTTACGCGAATTTCGTGGCGAAACGTATCGCTCGCAGATTCGATCAGGAGAAGCTCCCAGTTCGTGGTGGCGCCGTTGACGCGCGCAATGAGGCCGCAACGGCTCGCATTGAGCGATGAAAAAGCGGCGGCCCCTCCGCCCAGTCACGGGCACCTCTGACTTGGAAGGCATGCGTCCGATCACGGTGAGGATACCGGGAGCGGTCAAGCTGACAGGCATGAGCCGGTCGAGACTCTACGAATTGATCAAGGAGGGGAAAATCGAAGCGATCAAGGATCGGGGCACGACATTAATTACCGTCGAGAGCCTCGAGCGATTTATTGATCAGCGTCGGCTTGAAGCGCGAGATCCCGCTGGTATGCGCACTCAGACTTAGCCTTGCTATCCTCCGCCGGGGCCAGTCGCCTCCAAAACGGAATCTAGCTGCTGCCTGCAGCCGACCTCGGAAAAATGCTCGGGAGGCTGACAAATGGCTTGGGCGAATCAATCAATCCAACGTCCGAAACATTGGAGCCGAATCGCTTAACCCGAAGGTGGACAAGTAGGTGCTCGTTCGCCCGGAACGTCGCAATTTTGGGGGGAGGCTCTGCCCACCAGCGTACCGCCGATCGAACGAAATATGTCCAGCTGCATCCATGCTTATCCGAGCGCTTCTATTACACGAAATTACACGATTTCGTATAATCGAGCTTCGAAATTCGCGCTAAGTGATTGAAATTGCTGGTGACCCCTACGGGACTCGAACCCGTGTTTTCGCCGTGAGAGGGCGACGTCCTAGACCGCTAGACGAAGGGGCCATCTTGCAGGTGGAGGCGGGCGCTTAGGGCCCGCCGCCGTCTACGTCAAGCGGCAGCTTTGCGTCGCTCCGCCATTTCTTCGTTGAGCATCTCCGCGAGCAGGAATGCCAGCTCGAGGCTCTGGCTCGCGTTGAGCCGCGGATCGCAATGCGTGTGATAGCGATCGGCCAACGTTTGCTCGGTCACGTCGATCGCGCCGCCGGTGCATTCGGTGACATTCTGCCCGGTCATCTCGGCGTGGATGCCGCCGGCGTGCGTTCCCTCGGCGCGGTGCACCGCGAAGAAGCCGCGCACTTCGGCGAGGATGCGCTCGAACGGGCGCGTCTTATAGCCGTTGGCCGCCTTCACGACATTGCCGTGCATCGGATCGCAGCTCCACACTACCGGATGCCCCTCGCGCGTCACCGCGCGGAGCAGACGCGGGAAGGCGGCCTCGATCTTGTCGTGGCCGTAGCGCGTGATCAGCGTGATCCGCCCCGCGGCGCGCGCCGGATTGAGCGTGTCGAGCAGCCGCAGCAACTCGTCCGGGTCGAGGCTCGGGCCGCATTTCACCCCGATCGGATTGCCCACGCCGCGCAGGAACTCGACATGCGCCGATCCCTCGAACCGCGTGCGATCACCGATCCACAGCATATGCGCGCTGGTGTCATACCAGTCGCCGGTCAGCGAATCCTGCCGGGTCAGCGCCTGCTCATAGGGGAGCAGCAGCGCCTCGTGGCTGGTGTAGAATTGCGTCTGCGACAATTGCGGCACGGTTTCGGGATCGATCCCGCACGCCGCCATGAAATCGAGCGCCTCGCCGATGCGATCCGCGGTCTCGGCATATTTCGCCGCCCAGGGCGAACGGGCCATGAAATCATGCGTCCAGCGATGCACCTGATGCAGATTGGCATAGCCGCCGCCCGAGAAGGCGCGCAGCAGGTTGAGCGTCGCCGCCGACTGGTTGTAGCCCTGCACCATCCGCGCCGGATCGGGGATGCGCGATGCGGGGGTGAAGGCGATGTCGTTGACATTGTCGCCGCGATAACTGGGCAATTCGACGCCATCGATCGTCTCGGTCGGTGCCGAGCGCGGCTTGGCGAACTGGCCCGCCATCCGACCGACCTTCACCACCGGCAGCTTGGAGGCAAAGGTGAGCACCACCGCCATCTGCAGCAGCACGCGGAAGGTGTCGCGGATGTTGTTGGGATGGAATTCGGCAAAGCTCTCCGCGCAATCGCCGCCTTGGAGCAGAAAACCCTTGCCCTCCGACACGCGCGCGAGATCGGCGGTGAGGTTGCGCGCCTCGCCCGCAAACACCAGCGGCGGATAGCTGCCGAGCTGATCGGTCGTCGCCTTCAGCGCGGCGGCGTCGGGATAATCAGGGAGCTGGCGCGCCTCATGCGTGGTCCAGCTTTCGGGGGCCCAATTGGCGGCCATGACATCAATTCCATCGATACAAAGAGCAATGAAGCTGCGCGCGATAGCGCCGCAACGCAACGAAGGGAAGCTTTGGCTGTGTGAAGAAGGATGCGGGCGGGCCGTGGAGGGGTGGTTCGGACGCGCTTCTGATCGCAACTTCAAGGGAATAGAGTGAATGTCGGGCTTAAAGCCCCTCCCGTTCGCGCTGAGCTTGTCGAGGGGCTGCACTTCCCCGGAAGAAAGGACAGGGCTTCGACAAGCTCAGCCCGAACGGGGAGAGGTGGTCCCGTTCTGGTCCAGTGCGCTACATGATCCCGGTGTAGCTGCCGCCGTCGATCAACAGGCTTTGCCCGGTGATATAGCCCGCCTGCGCCGAGCAAAGGAACGCGCAGGCCGCGCCGAATTCGGCGGGATCGCCGAAGCGACGCGCGGGGATGCGCTCGCGGTTGCGGCGTTCGGCTTCGTCGGGGGTGATGCCGGCGGCGTCGGCGGCGAAGCGGTTCACCCCTTCCAGTCGGCGGGTCGCGAACAGCCCGGGGAGGAGGAAGTTGATCGTCACCCCCGAGGCGGCGACCTGCCGCGCCACCCCGGCGAGGAAGCCGGTGAGCCCGACCCGCGCGCCGCTCGACAGATCGAGCCCCGCGGTCGGCGATTTCACCGAGGATGAGGTGATGCACACGATCCGCCCGAAGCCGCGCGCGGTCATGCCGTCGATCACGCGCTGCACCATCTCGATCGGGGTGACCATATTGGCGTTGAGCCCGGCGTGGATCGCGGCGGCGTCGAGCTGGCGGAAATCGCGCAGCGGCGGGCCGCCGTTATTGTTGATCAGGATGTCGCAGGTCGGGGCGGCGGCGACCAGCGCCTCTTGCACCGCGCTGTCGGCGACATCGCCGGCGACCGTCTTGACCGACACGCCGGTTTCGGCGCGGATCGCCGCGGCGGTTTCCTCCAGCGCGGCAGAGTCACGCCCGTTGACCACCACCGCCACCCCGGCGCGGGCAAGCTCGGTCGCGCAGGCGCGGCCGAGACCGTGGCTGGAGGCGCAGACGATCGCGGTGCGGCCGTTCAATCCGAGGTCCATGCGCTGATCTCCTTATCCGTGAGAGACCAGCGCAATGGACCGGATCAAGCCGGTTGTGAAGGCAACCAATTGCCGTGGAACCCCGGCGGGATGCGGTGCGGCACGCGGACGCTCGCGACCGGCGTGCCGGCGAAGTCGCGCACGTCGATGATCACCAGATCGGTCGTCTCATGCGGCAGATCGATTACCAGCCCGATCAGCCAGCCCTCGTCCTCTGCCGCATCGGGATGCGCGGGGACAAAGACGAACTCGCCGGGATAACGGCCGGTGCCGAAATCGTGCATTTCTTTCGCGCCGGTTTCGAGATCATGTTTGTAGAGCCGTGTCGCGCCGATGAAAGCATCGTCGTCACTCTCGGGCAGCGCCATCGCATAGGCATAGCGATAGGGTTGGCCGAAGCGGCGCTCGTCGGGGCGGGGGAATTCCTGCGGCGCGGCGTCGATCGTCTGCCGCGTCACTTTCTTCGCCAGCGGGTCGACCGTCCAGCGTTCGAGCCCGAGGTTGCGGCCGTTCGGCCCCTCCGGCCCGCCGGCGAACATGGTTTCATAGGCGCAGACGTCCATCACCACGCGGCCGTCGGCATCGTCATAGGCATTGGCGACGTGGAAGACATAAGCGGGGTCGACGTCGCACCAGATCACGTCTTCCGCCGCGCCGTCGCGCGGCAGCAGCCCGACGCGGGCGTGATGCTCCGGGTTCCAGCGATAGGGGAAGCGGTGTCCGCCGATCAGCGCCTTCATCGAGAAGGTGACCGGCAGATCGAGGATCACCACATAGCGCGCGGTGATCGCGCAATCGTGGATCGACGGGCCGTGCTTCACCGCGATCGGCAGTTCGCGCGTCACTTTGCCCTCGGCCGAGAGGACGACGTGGCGGATCGTTTCCGGGTCGGTCGCGTCATAGGTGATCGCATGATTCTCGCCGGTCAGCGGATCGAGATGCGGATGCGCGGTGAAAGAGCCCTGCAGCGTGCCGTCGAACGGGTTGAAGGTCTGCTCGTCGAGCGTCTCGTTGAGCTCGACCGGATAGCTGCCCGCCTCGACCAGCGCCCAGGTGCGCCCCGCGATCTCGACGACATTGGTGTTGACCGTATCGAAGTCGCCGCGGCGCGGGCCGGGGGCAGGGGGCTCGCCGAGCGCCGCGCCCACCGCGCGCGACCGGATCCAGCGATTGCGATACCACAAGGCGCGGCCGTCCTTGATCGCGATGCCGTGGACCATCCCGTCGCCGACGAACCAATGATAGCCTGCGGGATCGGGTGCCACCGGATTGGGGCCGATGCGCAGATAGCGCCCGTCGAGCGCGGCCGGGATCGCGCCGGTGACGGGCAGGTCGACCAGCGTCATCTCGCCGCCGAGCGGTTTGTGAATGCCGTTGAGAAAGGGATGATCGGTTTCGGGCATGCGCTTGCGGTTGAAATCGGCGACCGCGCCGATGCCCTTGGTGACGACCGAGCGGATCGCGGTTTCGATAGTTCCGGCCACGGCGATTCTCCTCATGTGAGTGGCGTAAACATAACATTGATGTGAGCGTTGTCAACATCGCTCTTGCCGGGGGCGGTGGATGCGCGCTATCGACCGGTGATGACGGCTGCGGCGAAACCCTATCACCACGGCGATCTGCGCGCGGCGCTGGTCGCGGAAGGATTGCTGCTGATCGAGGAGCAGGATGCCGACGATCTGTCGCTGCGCGAACTGGCGCGGCGGGTCGGGGTCAGCGCGACCGCGGTCTATCGCCATTTCCCCGATAAAGCGGCGCTGATGGCGGCACTGGCGGGCGAGGCGCTGACGCGGCTCGCGGCGGCGCAGCGCGCGGCGTCGGAGCGCGCCGGCGGCGGCTCGGCGGGGTTCAGCGCGACGGGGGCGGCCTATGTCCGCTTCGCGCGCGACAATCCGGGGCTGTTCCGGCTGGTCTTCGCGCATCCGGTGACCCCGGGGCACGCCGAAAAGTCGAACGACGAGGCGATGACGATGCTCAAGGCCGGCGCCGCGGCGCTGGCGCCGCCGGGGACAGACGCGCGCGTCTTCGCGTTGCGCTCATGGGCGCTCGCGCACGGGCTGGCGATGCTGATGCTCGACGGTCAGGTCCAGGTAGACGATGCGACGATCGATCGGGTGATCGACGTAACGATGAGCGGCTAGGCCGACCGCCCCTGATCCTCGCGCACGGCGTTGACGATCGCGCGGCCGTAGGCGGTCTTGCTCAGTGCCTCGCCACGCGCCAATGCCTGCTCGGCAGTAATGAAGCCCTGCTGATAGGCGATTTCCTCCAGGCAGGCGATCTGGATACCCTGGCGATGCTGGATCGTGCGGACGAATTCGCTGGCTTCGAGCAGGCTGTCGTGCGTTCCGGTGTCGAGCCAGGCATAGCCGCGCCCCATCTGTTCGACGTAAAGGTCGCCTGATTCCATATAGAGCCGGTTGAGATCGGTGATCTCCAGCTCGCCGCGCGCCGAGGGTTTGAGGTCGCGCGCCAGATCGAGCACGCGATTGTCGTAGAAATAAAGCCCGGTCACCGCGCAGTTCGACCGCGGCTGCGCCGGCTTTTCCTCAAGGCTGATCGCGCGGCCGTCGCGATCGAGCTCGACCACGCCGTAGCGCTCGGGATCCTCGACGCGATAGCTGAACACCGTCGCGCCCTCGGTGCGCGCCACCGCGCTCGCCAGGAGGTTGGTGAGCCGCGCACCGAAGAAGATATTGTCGCCCAGCACCAAAGCGACGTTGTCGCCGCCGACGAAATCGCGCCCGATCGTGAACGCCTGCGCCAGCCCCTCGGGGCGCGGCTGCTCGGCATAGGAAATGGCAAGCCCCCAGTCGCTGCCGGTGCCGAACATGCGGCGGTAATTATCGATGAATTCGGGGCTGGAGATGATCAGGATATCGCGGATGCCGGCCATCATCAGCACCGACAGCGGATAATAGATCATCGGCTTGTCATAGACTGGCAGCAGCTGCTTGTTGATCGCCAGCGTCGCCGGATGGAGCCGCGTGCCGGACCCGCCGGCGAGGATGATGCCCTTCATTTCTTGGCGGCTCCGATCAGTTCGTCGAGGATGTCGTCGAGCGCGTCCTGCCACGCGCGCGGGGTGATGCCGTAAGCGGCTTGGATCGCGGTGTGATCGAGCCGCGAATTGGCCGGGCGACGCGCCGGCGTGGGATAGTCGGCGGTGGCGATCGCCTCGACATGGGGGGAGGGGCCGCCGCGTTGCGCCGCGCGCGCGAATATCTCCCGCGCGAAGCCGCACCACGTCGTCTCGCCGGCGTTGCTGAAGTGGAAGGTGCCGGTGGGGGCTTGCGCGTCGTCGGCCATGCGCAGCGCGATCGTCGCCACCGCGGCGGCGAGATCGGCGGCGGCGGTCGGCGCGCCATGCTGGTCGTCGACGACGCGCAACGTGTCGCGCTCGGCGCCGACGCGCAGCATCGTCTTGATGAAATTGTTGCCGTGCGCCGAGACGACCCACGAGGTACGAACGATCGCATAACGCCGGCAGCTGGTGGCGACCGCGAGATCGCCGCCGAGCTTCGACGCGCCATAGACGCCGAGCGGCCCGGTCGCGTCGCCGGGCGCCCAGCGACCCTGTTTGGCGCCGTCGAATACATAATCGGTCGAAACATGGACCAGCGGGATATCCGCCGCGCGGCATGCCTTGGCGAAGGCGGCCGGGGCGAGCGCGTTGACCGCCCAAGCGGTGACGCTGTCCTCCTCGGCCTTGTCGACCGCGGTATAGGCGCCGCCCGAGATCACCGCCGCCCAGGGGCGCGAAGCGACCGTCGCCTCGATCGCGGTGGTATCGCGCAGATCAAGCTCGTCGATATCGACCGCGACGATCGCCCAGCCCGCGGGCCACGGATAGCGTTTCAGCTCGGTGCCGAGCTGCCCGTTGCCGCCGGTGACGAGGATCTCACGCATCAGGCGGCCAGCCCGCGCCGCTTGTCCGCCTGCCGCTCGTCGACGATCGCGCGCCACCACGGTTCGTTGGCGAGATACCAGCGCACCGTCTTCTCGATCCCGCTCTCGAACGTCTCGGCCGGCTCCCAGCCGAGCTCGTCGCGGATGCGCGTCGCGTCGATCGCGTAGCGCGCGTCATGGCCTGGCCGGTCGGCGACGAAGCCGATCTGCTCCTTGTACGATTTGCCGTCGGCGCGCGGGCGCTCGCGATCGAGGATCGCGCAGACCGTCTCGACCACTTCGAGGTTCTTCTTCTCGTTGTTGCCGCCGACATTATAGGTCCGCCCCGGCGCGCCGCGCTCGAACACCGCCTGCAGCGCGCGGACGTGATCCTCGACGTAGAGCCAGTCGCGCACGTTCGCGCCCTTGCCGTAGACCGGCAGCGTCTCTCCCGCGAGCGCCTTGACGATCATCAGCGGGATCAATTTCTCGGGGAAATGATATGGCCCGTAATTGTTCGAGCAATTGGTGATCAGCACCGGCAGGCCGAAGGTATGCCCCCAGGCGCTGACGAGATGGTCGCTCCCCGCCTTGGACGCCGAATAAGGCGAACGCGGATCGTAAGGGGTGTCCTCGGTGAACAGCCCCTCGTCGCCGAGCGAGCCATAGACTTCGTCGGTCGAAATATGGTGGAAGCGGAAGGCGTCCTTCGCCGCGCCCTCCAGCGACTGCCAATAGCCGCGCGCCTCGGCGAGCATCGTATAGGTGCCGACGAGGTTGGTCTGGATGAAGGCGTCGGGCGCGTCGATCGAACGGTCGACATGGCTCTCGGCCGCCAGATGCGTGATCACCTCGGGGCGGAATTCCTCGATCGCCTGCCGCACCGCGGCGGCGTCGCATACATCGCCCTGGACGAAGCGATAGCGGTTGCTCTGCGCCACTTCCTCGACGGTCGAGAGCGTGCCGGCATAAGTGAGCTTGTCGAAGTTGAGCACCTCGTGGCTGGTGTTGGCGATCAGGTGGCGAACCAGCGCCGAGCCGATGAACCCGGCGCCGCCGGTGACGAAAATGCGCATATCAGGCCTCAAGCAAGCGGCGCCAAGGGGCGGCCGTCATAGGGAAAGGGGCTGTCGAATTCGGCCAAGGTCGGAAGCTTGGCATCCTTCGCCGACAATTCGGGCGAAGCACCCGCGGGGAGCGGCCAGTCGATCCCGACGCTGTCCCAGCGGATGCCGCCGTCGCAATCGGGGGCGTAATAATCGGAGACCTTATAGGTCACCTCGCAATTGTCCTCGAGCGTCAGGAAGGCGTGCGCGAAGCCGATCGGCACGAACAATTGCCGCCCGTTCTCCGCCGACAATTCCGCCGCGACCCAATTGCCATAGGTCGGCGACCCGCGCCGCACGTCGACCGCGACGTCGAGGATGCGGCCGCGGATGCAGCGCACCAATTTGTCCTGCCCGTGCGGCGGGGTCTGGAAATGCAGCCCGCGCAAGGTGAGCGCGGGGACCGACAGCGAATGATTGTCCTGCACGAAGCGGCAGGTGATGCCGCGCTCGGCGAAACGGCGCTCGGTATAATATTCGGTGAACCAGCCGCGCGCATCGCCGTGACGCACCGGATCGATCAGTTGGACGGGATTATCGCTCATCGGCAATCGCCATAGCGGGGCATAGCTTTACGGACAATCAAGGTAACCCTCATCATCAATAGCCGGCGTCCAGATTTGCGACATTTTCCATTGGCTTGCTTTCTAGGAACGCCGTCAGGTTGCGCAGGAACAAGGCGGCTGCGCGGCGAAACATCATGCCCCGGCCGCTGCGCCCCGAAAGATGCATCGTGATCATGCAATCGGGCGCCGACCACAATGGATGATCGGCAGGCAGAGGCTCCGGATTGGTCGGATCGAGGAACGCGCCGCCGATCTTCCTGCCGTGGAGCGCGGC
>NZ_MKRR01000167.1:53585-58364 GCF_001897045.1 Sphingomonas sp. 66-10 | reverse complement strand
CCACCCAGTCGAAATCGCCCAGCCGCGCGCGCCATTGATCGGGCGTCAGCGTGCCGCCGCGCCCCGATCGGGTCACCCCGGTGACCTCGACGCCGAGCCCGCTGAGCCGCTCGCCGATCACGCGGCCGATCGCGCCCATCCCGATCACCAGCGCACGCGACCCGGTGACCTCGATCATCCCCGGCGCTTCGAGCAGCCATTCGTGGCGATCGGCGGCGCGGACGATATTGTCGAAGCGCTTGGCGGCGGTCAGCACCCCCATCACCGCATATTCGGCGACCGGGATCGCGTTGATGCCGGCACCGTTCGTCACCGTAACCTGCTGCGCGCGCAGGAAATCCAGCGGAAAGGCATCGAGCCCGGCGTAGATCGTCGAGACCCATTTGAGCTGCGGCCCGGCGGCGCGAATCGTTTCGGCGACCTTGGCGCTGTTCTCCATATCAACCCACGCGATGTCGGCCTCGGCGATCATCTCCTTCGCCTCTTGCGCGTGTTGCCACCAGTCGACGGAGAGGCCGGCGGGGAGGTGGGGCTCGACGAGCGGACGGGCGAGCGCTGGCAGAACGGCTTTCATCGCCACGACGATAGCGTCGCGATCGTGCCGCGCCTATCGTTACGATCGTGAGGAAAGTTCATATCGTCGCAGCGACGCTGCTGCTCGCCCCAATCACCCCCGCGATCGCCGCGGCTCCCACCGGGCTATCGGTCGAAAGTCTTGAGGTTCTGCGCAGTTACGATCAGCGCCTGGCAACGATCGGCTGGCGGCTGGCGACCGCCAATGCCGCGTTATGCGACGCGCGCGCGCCGGCGACCGGGGCGGTGCTCCACGCGATCACGCAATATGAGGTGGTGACCGAGGCCGCGGCTCGGCGCGCCTTCGACTTCGCGACACCGGTAGCGATCGAGGCGGTGGTCGCCGAATCGCCCGCCGCGCGCGCGGGGCTCCGCGCCAATGACGCGGTGGCGGCGATCGATGGCCACCCGCTCACAGCGACCGCCAAGCCGCCGTCGGTGGTCGATCGCGATGCCGCGCTGGCGGCGATCGCGCGCGGCGGGGAGACGGTGCGCTTCACGATCGTCCGCGACCGCGAGCGGCGCGACGTGTCGGTCGCGGCGACGCCGGGCTGCGCCGCGACCTTCGAGGTGGTGCTCGGCCCGGAGATGACCGCGCAATCGAACGGCCGCGTGGTGCAGATCGGGGTCCGCTTCCTCGAGCGCTACCGCGACGAGGAGGTGGCGGTGGTCGCGGCGCACGAGCTGGCGCATATCGTGCTCAGGCATCGCGCGCGGCTCGAGGCGGCGGGGGTGAAGGGGGGGCTGTTCGGCGAGCTTGGCCGCAATGCGCGCCTTTCACAGCGTGCGGAGGAGGAAGCGGACCGGCTGGGCGTTCATCTGCTCTACAATGCGGGTTATGATCCGGCGGTGGCGGCGCGTTTCTGGCGGGCGCACGGCGGGGAGATCGACGGCGGCTTTTTCCGCAGCCGTACCCATCCGGCGACAAAGTTGCGCGTCGCGGCGATCGAGGCGGAGGCGGCGACTCTGGCTGCCGCGCCGCCGCGCCCGTCGATCCCGGCGCTCGTCGCCCAGCGCGATCAGCCGATGAAATAGGGGAGAGCTCATGACGAAACGAACAGCGGCGTGCAGTTGCGGACAGCTCCATCTGGCGTGCAACGGGGAGCCGGTGCGCATCTCGATCTGCCATTGCCTCGAATGCCAGAAGCGGACCGGCAGCATCTTCGGCGCGCAGGCGCGCTATCCGCGCGAACAGGTGACGATCGAGGGAGATTCGTCGCAATGGACGCGGCGTGGCGATAGCGGCGAATCGGCGACGTTTCATTTCTGCCCGACCTGCGGCGCGACGGTCTATTGGGAGCCCAACGCCATGCCGGGGTTCGTCTCGGTTGCGGTGGGCGCGTTCGCCGACCCCGCTTTTCCGCCGCCCTATGTCTCGGTCTATGAGGAACGGGTCCACCCTTGGGCGCTTGCACTGGGCGAGCTGCCGCTGGAGCGTCATTTCTAGAGCATCGAGCGCAAAATATGATCCGTTCGCCCGGAGCCTGTCGAAGGGCGTCCAACCTATCGGGCGACACGACGCCCTTCGACAAGCTCAGGGCGAACGGGGAGAGGCGATCCTGACGCTCAAGGGAAGCGAGGCATTTGCCGCCCGATTACGATTTCGCGCCCCGCGGATCGCGAACGACGACCTCGACGATGATATCGTCGCGCTGCAGGAGCCTGGCCTCTTTTTCCCAGAAACCATAGGCCTTGCCCTGGCGATACAGGCTCAGTCCGCGTCCGCTGGTCGCGAGTTCGTCGATGCTGCGACCGATTTCATCGTCGACGATCGCCCGCTCGCGAAGCTGGACGCGCCCGTCGATCCCGGCGAGATCGGCGATATAATCGGCGACATGCTCGCCCTGCGCCGATCCGGCGAGCAGCAGGCCGGTGAAGCTGACCGGATTGATGACATTGGTCGCACCGGCCTGCCGCGCGAGCAGCTCATTGTCCTGCGAGCGGATGACCACGCTGATCGGGACCTGCGGCGCCAGATGGCGCACCGTCAGCACGATCAGGATCGTCGTGTCGTCGCGCCCCGCCGATACCAGCACCGACCGTGCCCGTTCCACGCGGATGTCGAGCAACGTGTCGTCGTTCGACGCATCGCCCTCCAGCACGTTACAGCCCATCTGTTCGGCGGCGTCGACGCGGTGGCGCGCGCCGTCGACGACGACGATCTGCGCCGGATCGCTGCCGCGCGCGATCAGCTCGCGCACTGCTTCGCTGCCGCTGACGCCGAAGCCCAGGACGACGATATGGTCGGTAAGCTTTGCCTGAATGCGGGCCATGCGCCATTTTTCCCATGTCTGCTTGAGCACGAAGCGATAGGCGGTGCCGATGAAGATGAAGAGGACCGCGATGCGGATCGGGGTCACGATCACCGCCTCGATCAGGCGCGCACGATCGGACACCGGCGTGATGTCGCCGAAGCCCGTCGTCGTCACCGAAATCATCGTAAAATAGACGACATCGAGGAAGCTGATCTGGCCGTCGTGGCTGTCATGCAGCCCGGCCCGGTCGGACCAATGGACGAGCACGACGATCCCGACCAGCAGGAACGCCACGCCGAGCCGCAGGAGGACATCGAGCCAGATCGGCCATCGGTTGGCCCGGCGCAACGGCGCGCCGCGGCGGAGGCGCTGGTGCCTTGAGGTCTGGCGACTGCTCATCGCGACGTCGCTATCCGATCTTCACCCCGCCGAAAATGCGACGTGACAGATTTTGACGGGATGACCGTGCTTTAAACCGTCACCCGCCAGTCCCATGCCAGCGCATCGCCGTCCATCACCTCGACCCCGGCGGCGATCAGCTCGTCGCGGATCGCGTCGGAACGGGCGAAGTCCTTCGCCGCGCGCGCCTCGCGGCGTTCGGCGAGGCGCGCCGCGATGCCGGCCTCGTCGATCGTCGCGCTGGCCGGTCGCACGCGCAAATCCTCGCGGCGGAGGCGCGACAGATCGAGCCCGAGCAGGGCGTCGAAATCGGCCAGCGCGAGCAGCCGCTCCTGCGGCGCGATCTTGCGCTCGGCGAGCATCGCATCGAGCACCGGCAGCGCCTTCGGGGTGTTGAGATCGTCCGACAGCGCGGCGTCGAGCTGTTCGCGATACATCGCCGCCGATTGCGCCGACGGGGCGGGCGGGCGCGCGCGCAGCCCCTCGACCGCCTGGACCAGCCGCTTCAACCGCACCTGCGCCGCGGCGAGATTCTCCCACGAGAATTCGAGCTCGCTGCGATAATGCGCCTGCAGGCACAGCATCCGATAGGCGAGCGGGTGGAAGCCGCGATCGACCAGCGCCGCCAGCGTGAGGAACTCGCCCGAGGATTTGCTCATCTTCCCCGCGCGTTCGACGAGGAAGTTATTGTGCATCCACAAAGTCGCGCCGGTATCGGCGCAGCCGCAATGCGCCTGGTTCTGCGCGATCTCGTTGGGGTGGTGGATCTCGCGGTGGTCGATCCCGCCGGTGTGGATGTCGAATTTCTCGCCGAGATATTTCTTGCTCATCACCGAGCATTCGAGATGCCAGCCCGGCGCGCCGCGGCCCCAGGGCGAATCCCATTCCATCTGGCGGTTCTCGCCCGGCGGGGAGGTGCGCCAGATCGCGAAGTCCTGCGCGTGGCGCTTACCGGCGACGGGGTCGATCCGGCTTTCGCCCTCATCGTCGCGCGCGCGGGCGAGCCGGCCGTAATCGGGGACGGTCGAGACGTCGAAATAGAGCCCGCTGTCGAGCTGATAGCAATGCTTGGCCTCGATCGACCGCGCGAAATCGATCATCTCGGCGATATGATCGGTGGCGAGCGGGAAGCGGCTGGGATCGCCGATGTTGAGGTCTTTGAGGTTCTGCTTGAACGCCTGCGTATAATGCGCGGCGATCGCCCAGATATCCTGGCCCGATTTCTTCGCCGCCGCTTCCATCTTGTCGTCGCCGGCGTCGGCGTCCGAGGTCAGATGGCCGACATCGGTGATGTTGATGATATGGGTGAGGTCATAGCCCTTCCACCGCAAGGCGCGTGCCAGCGTGTCGGTGAACACATAAGCGCGCAGATTGCCGACATGGGCGTAATTATAGACCGTCGGCCCGCACGAATAGACGCCGACCTTGGGGGCCGCGAGCGGCGCGAAGGTTTCCAGCTCGCGGGTGAGGCTGTTGTAAAGGACGAGAGGGGCGCCGTGCATATCTGCGCTCCTACGGGTCAAACCGGGCCGGGGCAACGCCGGGATCACCC
>NZ_MKRR01000167.1:48811-53565 GCF_001897045.1 Sphingomonas sp. 66-10 | reverse complement strand
CTGCGCCATCTCGTGCGGCGGATCGCCGGCCTGCTCGCAAGGCCGGTTGCCGCCGTAAGCGTCGAGGGACCATTTCGCGGGACAACATCACGCCGATATTTCAACAGGCCGCCCAAACATTTCAGATTGTTTCAATGCGGCCACGCCGGGGATGCTCGATTCCCCCGTCATCCCCACGAAGGCGGGGGTCCGTTCGCACAGGTCAGCAATAGAGCCGCGCCGCCAGCCGGAGTGGATTCCCGCCTGCGCGGGAATGACGAGAAGGATCAGCGCCCCAGCGCAAGCGGCAGGTTGACGGTGGCGATCGCGCCGCCGCTGTCGCGGTTGGCGAGGCTGACCTGGCCTTCGTGTCGCGCGACGATCGCGCGGGCGATCGCCAGGCCCAGCCCGGTGCCACCGGTCGCGCGGTTGCGCGAAGGGTCGCCGCGGACGAACGGGTCGAACAATCGCTCGGCCTGAGCCGGGTCGATCCCCGGGCCGTCGTCCTCGATGCGGATCGTCGCGGTGGTTTCCTCGGTCGTCCAATTGACCCGCGCCGCGCCGCCATAGCGGATCGCATTGCCAATCAAATTGGTGAGCATCCGCCGCAACGCGCGCGGATCGCCGCGCACCACCGCGCGCGAGCCGGGCGAAAGCGACACCGCCGCGCCGCCGACGCTCATATCCTCGACCACGCTGTCGAGCAGGCTGCCGAGCTCGACCAGCGACGCGTCGCGCTCGCCCGCCTCGTCGCGCGCGAAGCCCAAAGTGTCGCTGATCATCGCACGCATCTCATCGATGTCGGCGACCGCGCGGTTGCGGGCTTCCTCGGGCAATTGCTCGATCCAGAAGGCGAGCCGCGACAGCGGGGTGCCCATATCGTGCGCGATCGCCGCGAGCATCGCGGTGCGCTGCTCGGCGTGGCGCGCGAGGCGATCGTGCATGTCGGCGACCGCGGTAGTCAGCGCGCGCACCTCGGCCGGGCCGCGCGCGGGAAAGACCGGGCGCGCCGCCCCCGCGCGCGCCTGATCCGCCGCATCGGCGAGCCGGCGCAGCGGGCGTGAGATGGCGAGCGCGATCCACCACGCCGGAATCGCGAGCAGCGCGATCGTGATGAGCATCGCGACGAGCGTGCGGCTGTGCCAGTTGCTGAAGCGCGGGCCGGGGCGTCCCTCGACGATCCGCCACCCCGCCGGGGTGCGCCAGCCGAAGGCGAAGCCGCCGATGAACGCGCTGGGGATGCCGGGCGGGGTGCGGAAGATCAGCGCGACCACGTCCTGCGCCGGCACGTTGAGCGCGGCGGCCAGCCGGCGCGCGGCATCGGCATCGGGACGCTCCCGCCCCAACGACACCGGCGGACGATCGGCGGTATAGATGCGCAGCGGCGGGCCGGGATCGCCGGGCTGGCGCCCGGTGCGCATCGCATAAGCGATGCTGGCGATGCCGCGCGGCGGGTCCTTCGGCGGGGGGCCGTTGAAGGTGACGACGAACAGCACCACCGCGGTGAGCACCACCGCGCCCAGCACCAGCACGACGATCGGCGCCGCGATCGAGCGCGACGCGCGGGGATCAGCGACGGTCGACATCGACGACGAACATATAGCCTTCGTTGCGCACGGTACGGATCAGCTCGTCATCCCCGTCGCGCGCGAGCTTGCGGCGGAGGCGGCTGATCTGCACGTCGATCGCGCGGTCGAAATGCTCGGCATTCACCCCGCGCGACAGATCGAGCAGCTGATCGCGGGTCATCACCCGGCGCGGATGCTCGACGAAGGCGAGCAGCAGGCGGAACTCGCCGTCGGACAGGTTGATCACCACGTCTTCGGGATCGATCAGCTGCCGCCCGACCGGATCGAGCCGCCAGCCAGAGAAGCGCAGATGCGGCCGTTCGCCCGGCGCGGCGCGCGCGCCGCCCTGGTTGCGGCGCAGCACCGAGCGGATTCGCGCGAGCAATTCGCGTGGGTTGGCGGGCTTGGCGACATAATCGTCGGCGCCCATTTCCAGCCCGACGATCCGATCGATCTCCTCGCCGATCACCGACAGGATGATCACCGCGGGGGAAGTGGCGCGGTCGAGCGAGCGCAGGATCGATAGCCCGTCCTCGCCCGGCATCATCACGTCGAGCACGATCAGCGCGTAATTTTCGGTGGCGAGCAGCCGGCGCATCTCGGTGCCGTCGGCAGCGGTGTCGACGATATAACCGTGGGTGGCGAGGAAGCCCGCGGTCAGCTCGCGGATGCCGGGATCGTCGTCCACGATCAGCAGGCGCGTTTCCATATCCATATCGGCGATGGGATGTAGCATGAACCGCCGATTAGGCGAGCCATGTCTCGCGCGCGTTTCACCGCTGAAACAATTGCACTTGTATGACGCCTAACTTGCCTTTGTGGCGGCACGCTGATAGGGGACCTTCGTTCACGGCGCGGACGTTGTTCGTCGCCGGGTTAGGTGTTTGGCCGAAAGCCATCGATTCGGAGAAGTGCGGGTTTATGCAGATCATCGTTCGCGACAATAACGTCGACCAGGCGCTGCGCGCGCTCAAGAAGAAGCTGCAGCGTGAGGGCGTCTATCGCGAGATGAAGCTCCGTCGCCACTATGAGAAGCCGTCGGAAAAGCGCGCGCGTGAGCGTGCCGCTGCCGTGCGCCGCGCCCGCAAGCTGGAGCGCAAGCGCGCCGAGCGCGACGGCGCCCGGTAAGCAAGACCTATCGTGCCGCCCCCGCTCCGGCGGGCGGCGCGTGGAATCCGAATCGCGACGGGGCGTGCGTGGCGCGACCCGGCTCATCCTTGAGGGTTAGTATGTCGACCGTCACCGCCGTCCCGATTCCGCCCGTCAAGCGCAGCTATATCGTGTGGCTGGTGGTCGGCATCGTCGCCGCGCTGGTCGCGGCGACCGCGCTCGCGTTTCAGGGCGACGATTTCCTCACCCGCAACGCCCGCCAAAAGGGCGTCGTGACCACCGCGTCGGGTCTGCAATATAAGGTGCTGACCCCCGGCAACGGCGCGAAGCCGACCGATACCGACGTGGTGCTGGTGAATTACGAGGGCAAGCTGCTCAACGGCACGACCTTCGACAAGTCGCAGCAGCCGACCCCGTTCCCGGTGACCGGGGTGGTGCCGGGCTTCAGCGAAGGGCTGAAGCTGATGCCCAAGGGCTCGAAGTATCGCTTCTGGATCAAGCCGTCGCTCGGTTATGGCGCCGAGACGAAGGGGCCGATCCCGGGCAATTCGACCCTGGTGTTCGACGTCGAGATGATCGACTTCCTGCCTGAGGCGGTGATCCGCCAGATGCAGATGCAGCAGCAAATGGGCGGCGCGGGCGCGGCCGGTGCTGCTGGTGCTGGCGCAGAAGGCGTCCCGGGCGCGCCGCCGCACCCGTAAGCAGGGCGGACTCCCATCGTTTTCGTCATTCCCGCCTTCGCGGGAATGACGATGTTTTGAGATTGCCTGACGATCAGGCCTCGTTCGATTTTCAGTAGTTGCCCGGCGCCTTGCGCGATTCGATGATCCGCTGGCTTTCGCCCTCGAGCACCAGCGCGGTCAGGCGGCCGCTGGCGAAGGCGCCGGTATCGATCCCGATCCGGTTGTGGCGGATTTCCGGGGCATCGCTGATCGTATGCCCGTGGACGACCACACCGTCGAAACTGCCCTCATAGGTCAGGAAATCGCGGCGGATCCACCGCAGGTCGGAGTCGCGCTGTTCGTCGAACGGCAGCCCGGGGCGCATGCCGGCATGGACGAAGCGATAATCGCCGAGCGCGACGCCGTTGCCGAACGAATCGAGGAAGGCGAGATGCTCGGCGGGCACCGCGTCGCGGATCAGCCCGGCGAGCTGCTCGAAATCGCATGCGTCATAGACGTCGGGGTCGACGCCGTAGCTGAGCAGCGTCTCGCGCCCGCCCGCGCGGTGGAAGACCGATAGCGCGCTGCGATCGCCCTCGGCGGCGTGGAGCAGCAATTCTTCGTGATTGCCCTTGATGAAATGGCAGATGCGGTCCGACGCGGCGAGCGCCATCGCGCGCTCCACCACGCCGCGCGACTCGGGGCCGCGATCGATCAGGTCGCCGAGCAGGATCAGCTGCACTTCGCCCGTCGCGGTCGCGCTGTCGCGGTCGATCAGCGCGAGCAAATCGTCGAAGCAGTCGCGCCGCCCGTGGATGTCGCCGATCGCATAGACGCGCAGCCCCGCGGGCAATCGCGGCGGCTCGACGACGGGGGCAGGGGCCGATTTACGGAAGAGACGCGAAATCACCATATGGACGCGCGACGATATAGCCGCGCCGCCGGCAGGCTCAAGGGAATCCCGCGTTCGGGCCCGTCGTCAGGCGGCGTGCCGGCGGATCGCGGGCAGCGATTTGCCGGGGATCGCGTCGCCCCAGATGCCGCGGGTGTCGAGGACATATTTGTCGGCGCGTTCCTCCGCCGGCACCGAGCGGAAGATATCGTGATCGACCAGCACGATCATGATCGGGCAATCGGCCAGCGCGCTATCGATGTCGATCAGCCGCGCGCCGGCCGCGGCCAGTGAAGCGGGGAGCGCGCGCGCATAGGGCTCGACCACCGCGATCCGCTCGCCGAAGCGCTCGGTCAACGCCTCGACCGCCTTGAGCGCGGGGCTTTCGCGGAAATCGTCGATATTGGGTTTGAAGGCGAGCCCGAGGCAGGCGACCGGCGCGCCCGGCAGCGCCTCGAGCAATTCGGTTGCGCGCTCGATCACCCAGTCGGTCTTGCCGTCGTTGACTTCGCGCGCGGTGCGGATCAGCGGGGTTCCGGCGGG
>NZ_MKRR01000167.1:46598-48783 GCF_001897045.1 Sphingomonas sp. 66-10 | reverse complement strand
CGGTTGGCGAGGCGAATCACCTCCCATACATCGACCCCCATCTTGTCCGCGACGATGCTCAGCTCGTTGGCGAAGGCGATGTTGACGTCGCGGAAGGCGTTTTCGGTCAGCTTGGTCATCTCCGCCGCGCGCGCATTGGTGGTGACGCAGGCGCCGCGCACGAAGCGGCGGTAGAAGGAGAGGGCCTTGCGCGCGCAGCGCGGGGTGATCCCGCCGATGACGCGATCGTTATCGATCAGCTCGACGAGGATGCGCCCCGGCAGCACGCGTTCGGGGCAATAAGCGATCGCGACGTCCGCCGCCTCGCCCGACGCGCCCGGCACCTTGAGGTCGGGGCGCAATTTGGCGAGCAGATCGCGCACCTCCTCGGTCGTGCCGACGGGGGAGGTGGATTCGAGCACCACGGTGTCGCCCGGCTTCAATACCGTCGCGATCGTCGTCGCGGCGCGCAGCACATAGCCGATATTGGGCGCGTGATCCTCGCCGAAGGGCGTGGGGACCGCGATGACGAAGACGTCCGCTGGCTCGATCGCGAGCGAGGCGCGCAGATTGCCGCGCGCCACCACGCCCGAAACCAGCCCGTCGAGATCGACTTCCTCGATATGCACGCGGCCCGAATTGACCGTCTCGACCACCGCCGGATCGACGTCGATGCCGACCACCTTTGCCCCGGTGCGCGCGATCACCGCGGCGGTGGGCAGGCCGATATAGCCCAGCCCGAGCACCGCGACCTTCAGCTCAACCTCGCCCATCATCGGCAATCAACCCCCTGCAATCACCCGTGCGATCCGCGAGGCGGCTTGGCCGTCCCCGAACGGATTATGGGCGCGCGCCATCGCGGCATAGGCTGCCTTGTCGTTGATAAGCGTGAAAACTTCGGAAACGATGCGATCGGCGTCGGCGCCGACCAGCCGCGCCGTGCCGGCAGCGATCCCCTCGGGCCGCTCGGTCGTATCACGCATCACCAGCACCGGCTTGCCCAGCGCGGGCGCTTCCTCCTGCACCCCGCCCGAATCGCTCAGCGCGAGGTGGCACAGCCCCAGCGCGCGGATGAAATGCGGGTAATCGAGCGGATCGATCCGCGCGACGTTCGGCCGGTCGCCGAGGATCGCGTCCATCACCGCGCCGACATTGGGATTGGGATGCATCGGGAACAGCACCGCGACATCGTCATGCGCGGCGATGCGCGCGATGGCATTGGCGATATTGGCCATCCCGTCGCCGAAATTCTCGCGGCGATGCGTGGTGACGAGAACGATCTTCTTCCCCGCGAAGCGCGCCGCGATCGGGTCGAGCCCCGTGGCGAGCGCGGGATCGGCGGCGATCCGCGCGCTGGTCCATTGCAGCGCGTCGATCACGGTATTGCCGGTAACGTGAACCCCGGCGGTGATATTCTCGCGCGCCAGCGCCTCGGCGGCGGTGGCGGTGGGGGCGAAGTGCAGGTCGGCGATCGGCGCGACGATGCGGCGGTTCACCTCCTCCGGCCAGGGGTGATAGATATTGCCCGAACGCAGCCCGGCCTCGACATGCGCCACCGGGATGCGGCGATAATAAGCCGCCAGCGCTCCTGTCATCGCGGTGGCGGTATCGCCCTGGACGATCACCCGATCCGGCTTGAGGCGGTCCATCGCCTCGCCGAGCCCGGTGAGCAGCCGCGCGGTGAGCCGATCGAGCGTCTGCCCCGGTTCCATCAGGTCGAGGTCGACATCGGGGGTCAGCCCGGCGATCGCCAGCACCTGATCGAGCAGCCCGCGATGCTGCGCGGTGACGCAGATCAACGGGTCCACGCCGGGCGTCTCCGCCAGCGCACGGGCGACCGGAAACAATTTGATGGCTTCGGGCCGGGTGCCGAATATGAGCAGGATCTTCATCGCCGCCTGCTCTATTCGTCGTTGTTTAAGGACGGGCTAACCTTGCCCGCATAGTTAAGGGAATTGTCGCCGCCGACGGCGATGGATAATGCCGGCCGCGTTGCATCGGGGATGAATGAATGTCGATCAAGCCATTGCGTAAGGCCGTTTTTCCCGTCGCGGGCCTCGGCACCCGCTTCCTTCCGGCGACCAAGGCGATGCCGAAGGAGATGCTGACCATCGTCGATAAGCCGCTGATCCAATATGCGGTGGAGGAAGCGCTCGAGGCGGGGATCGAGCAGATCATCTTCGTCACCGGGCGCGGTAAATCGGCG
>NZ_MKRR01000167.1:43442-46572 GCF_001897045.1 Sphingomonas sp. 66-10 | reverse complement strand
AGAGCCTCGCGGCGATCGAGGGCATCCGGCAGAAGCCCGGCTCGCCGGTTTATGTCCGCCAGCAGGAGCCGCTCGGGCTGGGCCACGCGGTGTGGTGCGCGCGCGAGATCGTCGGCGACGAGCCGTTCGCGGTGCTGCTGCCGGACGAGCTGATGGTCGGCCAGCCCGGGCTGCTCGCGCAGATGGTCGAGGTCTATCAGCGCACCGGCGGCAATGTGATCGGGGCGCTGGAGATTCCGGCGGAGCAGACCGACAAATATGGCATCATCTCCCCCGGCGCGCGCGACGGCCGCGTCGTGGAGGTGGCGGCGCTGGTCGAAAAGCCCGCTTTGGGCACCGCGCCGTCCAACCTGATGATTCCGGGCCGTTACATCCTGCAGCCCGAGGTGATGAAGATCCTCGACAATCCCGTCCGCGGCGCGGGCGGCGAAATCCAGCTCACCGATGCGATGGCGCAGCTGATCGGGCAGCAGCCGTTCAGCGGCGTGATGTTCGACGGTCAGCGGTATGATTGCGGCGACAAGGCCGGCTATATCCAGGCCAATCTCGCGCTCGCGCTGGCGCGGGACGATATCGGGCCGGTGGTGCGCGATTTCGCGCGGCAGTTGCTCGCTTGACGGTCCTCGTCACCGGGATCGCGGGTTTTATCGGCCACGCCGTTGCCGCCGCGCTCGCCGCGCGCGGCGAGCAGGTGGTCGGGATCGACAATCTCAACGATTATTACGATCCCGCGCTCAAACACGCGCGGCTGGCCGATCTGCGCGCGCGTTTCGGTGACGCGGTCGCGTTCGTGAAGGGCGATATCGCCGACGACGAAGCGCTCGATGCGGCGGTCGCCGGGCGTCAGGTGGACCGGATCGTCCATCTCGCGGCGCAGGCGGGGGTGCGTTACTCGCTGGAAAACCCCCGTACCTATGTTCGCTCGAACCTTGCGGGGCACGTCAACATGCTCGAACTGGCGCGCGGGCTGGCGGTGCGCCATCTCGTCTATGCCTCATCTTCCTCGGTCTATGGCGGCAACCGCCAATTGCCGTTCCGGGTGGAGGATCGCGCCGATCATCCCGTCTCGCTTTACGCGGCGACCAAGAAGTCGGACGAGTTGCTTAGCGAAAGCTATGCACATCTGTTCCGCATCCCGCAGACCGGGTTGCGTTTCTTCACGGTGTACGGGCCGTGGGGGCGGCCGGAGATGGCGGTGTGGCTGTTTACCGCGGCGATTCTGGCAGGTCAGCCGATCAAGGTGTTCAACGGCGGCGCGATGCGGCGGGACTTCACCTATATCGACGATATCGTCGCCGGCGTCCTCGCCGCGCTCGATCGGCCGCCGGCTGATGACGGGGCAGCGAAGCCCGGCGGCAGCATTTCCCCGCATGCCATCTACAATCTCGGCAACAACAATGCCGAAGAACTGACGCGGCTGATCGAGGTGATCGAGGAAGCCTGCGGCCGGCCGGCGGTGCGCGAACTGCATCCGATGCAGCCGGGCGACGTTTCGGCGACCTATGCGGATATCGCCGCGGCCGCGCGCGATCTGGGCTTCACGCCGTCGACGTCGATCGAGCGCGGGGTGCGCGCATTCGTCGACTGGTATCGCGCGCATTACGCGATCTGACCGCATAATATCATCCGCCCCGGCGGAGGCCGGGTCCAGCATCGGGCCGATAGTAACTGGACTCCGGCCCGCGCCGGGGTGGAAAGCAATGTTGCCGGCCAACGCTCTACGCTCATTCGGACGGATGCGTCGTCGCCCTGCCGCCGGATCGCAGGCAAAAAAATAGCGGCCCGAAGACCGCTATTTCTTCCGATTTCTCGGGGAAATCAGTTGCTGCTCGACTTGCTATCCGAGTCGGCGATCACAACGATGCCCGCGATCACAGCAGCCGCCGCGAGAACGGCGACGATCACGCCACCGCCGGCCAGCTTGTCCTTCTTCGCGCTCGGCGACGCCGCACGGGCCTGGCCGATCGAAAGGCTGGACGCCGGATTGGCCGAAGCGGCCATAGCCGGGGCAACCGCCAGCGAAGCAGCGGCAGCAGCGGCAATGTACTTGGCAAGACGCATTGAAAAACTCCCTTTCCGGTCCGTCGGCCTAATTGCATCAACCTCCGGGCTTTGCAAGCCTCTAAAGCCCGATCGTTAACAAAGTTCCGCGGTGCTGCGTCATCCAGTTGTAATTCTGCAACGGCAGCCGGGGTCCTTCGGCAATCGGATGGTGCGAAATGTAAAATAGAGTAAATCCGCGAGTAACAATTTCCCCGCCGGGTCTTCGCCGAACGGCACGATCGCACGAATCGCTTCGAGTGCGGCAAGGCTGCCGATCATGCCGACCATTGGGCCGAGCACGCCGTCTTCTGCGCAGGACACGCCTTCGCGCGCGGGATCGTCGCCGACGAGGCAGCGGTAGCACGGCTTGTCCGCTTCCCAGCCACGATAGACTGCGACTTGTCCTTCGAACTGGCCGACCGCCGCCGAAACGAGCGGGATGCGCGCGCCGAGCGCAGCATCGGCAACCGCGAGACGGGTGTCGAAACTGTCGCTACCGTCGATCACGACGTCCGCGCCGTCGAGCAGCGCGGGTGCATTGTCGCGATCGAGCCGCACCGGTCGTTGTTCGATCGCGACATGCGGGTTGATCGCGGTTGCCGCCCGCGCGGCGGCGGCGATCTTCGGCGTCCCCACGTCGGTGGTGCGGAAGATCGTCTGTCGCTGGAGATTGGAGGCGTCGACGCGATCGTCGTCGATCAGGATCAGCCGCCCGACCCCCGCGCCGGCGAGATATTGGATCGCGGGTGAGCCGATGCCCCCGGCGCCGACCAGCGCGACGGTCGCGCGCTTCAATCGCAGCTGCCCGGCACCGCCGATTTCCTTGAGGACGATATGGCGCGCGTAACGCGCCAGTTCGTCGGGCTCGAGCGTCAATCCCTCCATGAGAAGGTGAGCGCGGTGCGGTACCAGGTATCCGATTGCGGGGTCGGCACATTGTCTCGCGTGACGCGCGAGACGATGCCGGCCGAATATTGTTCGACCGTCGGGCAGCCGATCGCGCGGGGCACGATCCGCCGCACCGTTCCGGCATTGTCGATCAGCACCGCCAGATCGACCCGCAGCACATAGCCGTCGCTGCCGCGCT
>NZ_MKRR01000167.1:37438-43423 GCF_001897045.1 Sphingomonas sp. 66-10 | reverse complement strand
CGCCGCGACTTCGGCCTGCACGAACGGCGACAGGCTCGCGCCGCTCGGCCAGTGGCGGGCCAGCGGCAGATCGGGCAGCTGCGTCCAGTCGGCGGGCGGCGGCGCGATGACCGGGGCGGGCGCCGGCGCCGGTGGCGCTTGAAGTTGCAGAAGAAGGGCGGCGAGCAGGATCACAAGCCGGTCGACCCGAACCCGCCGGCGCCGCGCGTCGTATCGTCCAGCGTCGCGACCTCCGCCAGCGTGGCGCGTTGCACGAGGGCAGGGACGAGCTGCGCGATTCGCTGGCCGCGCGTTACCGCGAATGCCGCGTCGCCGAGATTGGCGAGGATCACCTTCACCTCGCCGCGATAGTCGCTGTCGATCGTGCCGGGGGTGTTGAGGCAGGTGACGCCGTGATTGAGCGCAAGGCCCGAGCGCGGGCGCACCTGCACCTCATAGCCCGCCGGAATGGCAAGCGCGAAGCCGGTCGCGACGGCGTGGCGCGCGCCGGGGGCGAGCGTCACGTCTTCCGCCGCCACCACATCCATTCCCGCCGCGCCGGCGGTCGCGTAGACGGGGAGCGGCAGACCTTCGCCGTGCGGCAGGCGCTTCAACTTGATCGAGATCGGTTCGAGCATCGTCGCATCATATAGCGCGGCCATTGCAACGCGCTAGCGGGGCCGACGTAAGCCGTCGACAATCAGCGGGGCGATCCCGGGAGACGGGGCGGTCTTAGTCCAAGGCGTCCGCGATCCGCGTCGCCAGCCGATCGGCGACCGCGTCCTTGGGCAATTTCTCCCAGCTTTCGACCCCGTCGGCGGTGACGATATGGATCGTATTGGCGTCGCCGCCCATCACGTCGCCCGATACGTCGTTGGCGACGATCCAGTCCGCGCCCTTGCGCGCGCGCTTGGCGGTGGCGTGATCGATCACCTGCTCGGTTTCGGCGGCGAAGCCGATGACGAGGCGGGGGCGGTGGTCGCCCTTCGCCAGCGTCGCCAATATGTCGGGGTTCTCCGCCAGCCGCAGCGTCGGGGTGCCACCGCTGCCGTCCTTCTTGATCTTCTGCGGCGCGGCGCCCTTCGCGCGCCAGTCCGCCACCGCGGCGACCATCACCGCGGCGTCCGCCGGGAGCGCCGCATCGACCGCCGCCGCCATCTCGCGCGCCGTCTCGACATCGACGCGGGTCACCCCGAGGGGGGTCGGCAGCGCGACCGGGCCGGCGACCAGCGTCACCCGCGCGCCGAGCCGGGCGAGCGCGCCGGCGATCGCGAACCCCTGTTTCCCGGAGCTGCGATTGGCGATGTAGCGCACCGGATCGATCGGCTCGTGGGTCGGCCCGGCGGTGATCAGGACATGCTTGCCGGCGAGCGGCGCGGGCGCATCGCGCGCGGCAAGCGCGGCCTCGATCGCGGCGAAGATCGCCGGCGGCTCGGGCAGCCGGCCGGGGCCATATTCGCCGCACGCCATCGCGCCTTCATCGGGTTCGAGCACGGTCACCCCGTCGGCGCGCAATTGGGCGACGTTGCGGCGGGTCGCCGCGTGCTGCCACATGCGCACATTCATCGCCGGCGCCGCCAGCACCGGCTTGTCGGTGGCGAGCAGCAAGGTGGTGGCGAGATCGTCGGCGATTCCTGCCGCCATCCGCGCGAGCAGATCGGCGGTGGCGGGCGCGACGACCACCAGATCGGCCTCGCGGCTGAGCTGGATATGCCCCATCTCCGCCTCGTCCTTGAGGTCCCACAAGGTCGTATAGACCTTGTCCTCCGACAAAGCCGCGAGCGTCATCGGGGTCACGAAATGCGCGCCGCTTTCGGTCAGCACGCAGCGGACGCGGTGGCCGGCCTTGCGCAACAGCCGCACCAGCTCGCACGCTTTATAGGCGGCGATCCCGCCGCCGACGATCAACAGGATGCGCTTCATCTTCCCATTCCTATCGGACCACCCGGGTCACCGTGATGCGGCGCGTGTTACGCGCGGCGGCGATCAGGTCGCGCAGGCCGTCGGGAACGAACGCCAACCCGACGAGCAGCACCGGCGCGGCGAGCAGCCCCCAGTAGAAATTGTTGAGCCGCGCGAAACAGCCGATCAGCACGCCATAAGCGATCAGCATCGCCGCGACGCGCGACGCCAGCGGATGATCGGGCACCGTCCAGCCGAACAGCGCCAGCGCGATCACCGGCGCGGCGACGGCGAACGGGAAAACCTCCAGGATCGTCGCGTGCTTCAGCGTCATTGCGTAGAACCACGCGCCGTTGAGGCCGCTCCAGCCGTCCGACGCAAGGTCGAGCGGCCCGGTGACTCGCGACACTGCGAGCGCATGGAATGCGACCACTGCCGCGAGCACGAGCAACGACAGGCACCAGCCCGAGGTTTCGCGGCGGTGTCCGCCGAACAATGCAAAGCCGGCCATCACCAGCACATATAGTGCGGCGGTCTCGCGAATCAGCATCGCGCTCGTCGCCAGCGCGACGGCGGTGATCCAGCGCCCTGCGCGCCGCTCGGCGAGCGACCAGGCGATCAGCAGCGCCGCCCAGATCTCGTGAAAGGCGACGAGCGCGGGCTGGAGCGCTGCGATCAACCCGCCGGCGAGCAGCAGCCCCGCAATGATGTGCGGCGCGCGTGCGGGGAGGAACTCGCCGAGCCGCGACAGCCACGCCGCCGCGGTCGCGGCGACCAGCCCCCATAGCAGCAGGACCGCGCCCCATTCGGGCATCGCCGCCCTGACCCGCGCCAGCGTCGGCAAGCGGACGGTGACGAACGGGCGCAGCGGGTAGCTCCGCGCGCGCATCTCGCGGGCTGCCGCCTGATAATAATCGTCGCCGTGCCGCATATCGCCGACGATCACGTCATAGAGCGCGACGTCGAGCGAGCTGCTGTCGTGGCGCGCATTGTCCGGCGCCGCCGCGCCGCGCCACGGCTGGATCGTGAAGGCGGCGATCAACAACAGCAGGACGATCAGCGCGCCGCGTGCCCGTGCGGTGGGCCAGCCGGCATAGCGCGACGGCGCGGCGAGCCAGATCGGCGCGAAGCGACTCACCACCAATGCAGCGCGAGCAGTGCCGCGCCCGCTCCGGCGACCGCCGCGACCAGCGCCACCGCGGCATAGCGCCAGCCGCCGCCGATCCGCACCACCTCGATATCGCGCAGCGGCGGGGCAGGGGGGGCGCCGCCGGGTGCGGGAAAACGCTCCTCGATGCGGCGGACCAGCTCGGGGAGGCGCGCCAGCGTGCGGAAATCGCCGATCAGCCGGTCGGCGATCGCGGCTTCCGGCCCCAGCTCGGTGCGGATCCATTCCTCCACCACCGGTCCGGCGGTGTCCCACATATTGATATCGGGATCGAGGCTGGTCGCCACGCCCTCGACCATCACCATCGTCTTCTGGAGCAACAAAAGATGCGGCTGGGTCGCCATGTCGAAATCGCGGGTGATCGAGAACAGCCCGTCGAGCATCATCCCGATCGACATTTCCTTCACCGGCAGGCCGCGCATTGGTTCGCCCACCGCGCGCAACGCGGTGGCGAACTCGGCGACATTGTGGTGCGGCGGGACATAGCCGGCCTCGAAGTGGATCTCGGCGACGCGGCGGTAATTGCCGGTGATCAGCCCGTAGAGAATCTCCGCCAGCCAGATCCGTGCGCGGCGGTCGATCCGGCCCATGATGCCGAAATCGATCGCCGCGATGCGATTGCCGGGGACGGCGAACAGATTCCCCTGATGCATGTCGGCATGGAAGAAGCCCTCGGCGATCGCCTGCCGCAGAAAGGCGTGAACCAGGGTGCGCGCCAGCACCGGCGGATCGAAGCCCGCTTCGAGCAGCGCGGCGCGATCGGTGAGCTTGATGCCGTCGATCCATTCGATCGTCAGCACCTTGCCGGTGGTGCGCTGCCAGTCGACCGTCGGGACGATATAGCCCGGCTCGGCGGTCATCCCCTCGGCAAGTTCGGAGGCCGAGGCCGCCTCGCGCCGCAGATCGAGCTCGCGCGCCGTCCAGCGCTTGAAGGTCTCGATCACCAATCTCGGCTGGAGCCGCGCGATTTCGCCGCCCATCGGCTCGACCTGCGCCGCGGCCCATTCATAGGTCTCGATCGCACGGGCGAATTCGTCCTCGACCCCCGGCCGCAGCACCTTGACCGCGACCTGCCGTCCGTCGGTCGTCACCGCGCGGTGGACCTGCGCGATCGAGGCGGCGCCGACCGGCGCCTCCTCGATGCTCTGGAACAATTCCTCGAGCGGGCGGCCGAGGCTCGCGCGCAAGATCGGGCGAATTTCCGCGAACGGCACCGGCGGCACCGCATCCTGCAGCCGCAGCAGATCGTGCGCCGCGGCCTCGCCGATCAGATCGGGGCGCGTCGCGAGCGTCTGGCCGAGCTTGATCGCGGCGGGGCCGATCGCCTGGAATGCATCGGCATAGCGCGGCACCGCCGGGGTGCGCGCGCCGAACCGCGCGATGCGCAGCAGGTGGCGCAGCCGCGGCGGGGTATTCGCGTCGCGTTCGATCCCGCGCAGCGCCCCGTGGCGCGCGAGAATCCGGCCCCATTTGAGGAGCCGCCAGCTATGAACGAGCGCGGAGGTCAAATCTTCCAGCCGCTATGGATCGCCACCAGCCCGCCGAGCAGCGGCTCGACCTTGGTCTGGACGAAGCCGGCGTCGCGGATCATCGCCTCGAACGCGGGCATGTCCGGGAAGCGGCGGATCGATTCGATCAGGTAGCGATAGCTGTCGCGATCATGCGCCAGCGCGGCGCCGATGCGCGGCACCAGATGGTGCGAATAAGCGTCATAGACCTCGCGGAACCCCGGCCATTGCGTGGTCGAGAATTCGAGGCAGAAGAAGCGCCCGCCGCGCCGCAGCACGCGATGCGCCTCGCGCAGCGCCTTCGGAATATCGGTGACGTTGCGGATGCCGAAGGCGATCGTATAGCCGTCGAAGAAACGATCGGGGAAGGCCAGCGTCTCGGCATTGGCCTCGGTCCAGACGAGATCGTCGATCCCGCGCTGCTGCGCGCGCTCGATCCCGACTTCGAGCATCGCCGGGTTGATGTCCGCCACCGTGACGCTCGCCCCGGCGCGCTGGAGGCGGAAGGCGATGTCGCCGGTGCCGCCCGCCATGTCGAGGATCTGCTCGCCCGCGCGCGGTTTCACGCGGCGGACGAAGCGATCCTTCCACAGCCGGTGCATCCCTGCGGACATCGCGTCGTTCATCAGATCGTAGCGGCTGGCGACGCTGGCAAAGACCCCGCCGACGCGGGCGGTCTTTTCCGCCGGCGATACTTCTTCATAGCCAAAGGAGACGGTTTCGCTCATGCGACGCAGCCCTAGCGGGGGCGGGGCGCGCGGGCTAGGGTCGATCGACATTCCCGGCGGGCGGCGGCATCCCCGCTATCCCATTCATCGTCATGCCGGACTTGATCCGGCATCCAGCGCAACGAGCGATGGCCTGTGTGGCTCTGGATGCCGGGTCGAGCCCGGCATGATGCCAAGAGGCAAGCGAGAACCATGCCCGAGCTTCCCGAAGTCGAAACCACCGTCCGCGGGCTCGCGCCGGTGCTGGAGGGCGCGACGATCGCCGCGATCGAAACGCGCCGCGCCGACCTGCGCCGCCCGTTCCCGGTCGATCTGCGCCAGCGGATGACGGGCACGCGGGTCGTCGCGCTCGGGCGCCGCGCCAAATATGGCCTGATCGACACCGATCGCGGCGATACCTTGATCTTCCATCTCGGCATGTCGGGGCGGTGGCGGATCGACCCGGGCGAATTGCTGCCGCACGATCATCTGCTGATCGATACCGGCGCGGGGCGGCGCATCGCGCTCAACGATCCGCGTCGATTCGGCTCGGTCGATCTGTGGCCGAGCGACGCATTGGCCGAATTCCCTGCCTTCGCGGCGCTGGGGCCGGAACCGCTCGGCCCGGGCCTGACCGGCGCTGGGCTGCACAAGGCGCTCGCGGGGCGGCGCGCGTCGATCAAGCTGATGCTGCTCGACCAGCGGATCGTCGCGGGGCTCG
>NZ_MKRR01000167.1:17364-37373 GCF_001897045.1 Sphingomonas sp. 66-10 | reverse complement strand
CGATGGAGGCGGGGGGATCGACGTTGCGCGATTACGCCCGCCCCGATGGCGAGCTCGGCTATTTCTCCAAACAGTTCGCGGTCTACGGCCGCGAGGGCGAGGCATGCGCTTGCGGGGGAATCGTGGCGCGTTATGCCGAGGGCGGGCGATCGACCTTCTGGTGCCCGAAGTGCCAGCGTGGTTGACCGCGCCGGCATCCCGCGCTAAGGGCGCCGCTTCCAGGGCGAAGGGATTTCCCGGCGCCCTTTTTTCATCGACCAGATTTCGAGGACGTCAATGGCGAACACGCCGCAAGCGAAGAAGCGTATCCGTCGCAACCAGCGCCGGGCCGAAGTCAACGGTGCCCGCGTGGGCCGTATCCGCACCTTCGTGAAGCGGGTCGAAGCCGCGCTCGCCGCCGGCGACAAGACCGCGGCGACCGCCGCGCTGGCCGAAGCGCAGCCGGAACTGGCGCGCGGCGTCGCGCGGGGCGTGCTCCACGGCAATACCGCCAGCCGCAAGTTCTCGCGGCTGACGAAGCGCGTCGCGGCGCTCGCCTAACAGCTTCAGCACTTATTAAGCATAAGGCCCGTCGGATGCGTTCCGGCGGGCCTTATGCTGCGTCTGCGTATTGTCATCAAAGAGTCATGGATTCCCCGCGATTCGCGTGCAGCCATATTTGTGCGTTTTGGAATTCTGGCCTGATTTCAGCTGCTTGTTAAATTTTCGACGGATTTTGGCCGCTCCACGCGAGTCAACTTGTTTATTTCGAGAATGTGTCAGGCATCGGTCTTGATCGACTCACCGGCTTGTTCCTAAACCTCCCCTTGTCGCGCTGGCAGCCGTCGCGCGCCCAGACATTCAGCGTCGTATCCGACCGTGGCAGGGAACCACATCGGGGGACTTTTTTTGGTGGATTTCATGAGCCGTTGCGACACCCGTGTCGCGGCCGGGGGAGGGTTGTGCGTGGCGTTCAATGGTCGATATGCGGTGCAGGAGAGCGAAGCGGCACGGGCCTGGACCCGCGTGCGCGCCAGCCTGCGCGAATCGGCCGGCGCGCGTCTGTTCGAGCAATGGCTGAAGCCGATCGAACTGGTCGAGACGGGTGACGCCGATGCGATTCGGCTGACGCTGCCGTCGGCGTTCATGACCAACTGGGTCCGCAATCATTATGCGGACCGGTTGCTCCACGAATTCCGCGCGATTCTGCCGACGGTGCGCACCGTCGCGATCGAGACCGCGGCGGCGGCCGAAGCGCCGCTGACACTGGTGCCCGCGGTCGCCGCGCCGGCCGCCCCGGCCCCGGCACAGCCGGCCGGCGAGCGCCCGGTACTCGATCCGCGCTTCACCTTCGATCGCTTCGTCGCCGATGCGTCGAACAAGGTCGCGTTCAACGCCGCGCGTGCGCTCGCCGCGCCGGGGCCGGTGCGGTTCAGCCCGTTGTTCCTCCATTCGGGGACCGGGCAGGGCAAGACCCACCTGATGCACGCGATCGCGCATGAATTTCTCGCCGCGCAGCCCGATGCGCGGGTGATGTTCATGTCGGCCGAGCGCTTCATGTTCGATTTCGTCGCCGCGCTGCGCGCCCGCGATACCTTCGCGTTCAAGGCGCGGCTGCGCGGCTGCGATCTGCTGCTGATCGACGATCTGCAGTTCATCGCCGGCAAGGATTCGACGCAGGAAGAATTCTTCCACACCGTCAACGAGATCATGGCGGCGGGCAAAAGGCTGGTGATTTCCGCCGACCGCTGCCCGCAGGCGCTCGACGGGATCGAATCGCGTATCCTGGGGCGGATGGCGATCGGGCTGGTCGCCGATATCAAGACCCCGCCGCTCGAGCTGCGCCGCGCTATCCTCGATCGCAAGCTCGCCGACATGCCCGAAGGGGTGAAGGTGCCCGCCGAGGTGCTCGATCTGCTGGCGGGGCGGATTCGCACCAGCGTGCGCGAGCTCGAAGGCGCGCTCAACCGCGTCATCGCTTATGCCCAGCTCACCGGGGATGCGATCGACCTCGATTTCGCGATCAGCGTGCTCGGCGACGTGCTGCGCGGCGGCCAGCGCCGGATCACGATCGACGAGATCCAGAAGGCGGTCTCGGCGCATTTCGAACTGAAGCCGATCGACCTGGTTTCCGCGCGCCGTGCGCGGGCGGTGGCGCGGCCGCGGCAGATCGCCATGTATCTGGCGAAGCGCCTCACCACGCGCTCGCTGCCGGAGATCGGGCGCAAGTTCGGCGGACGCGATCATTCGACGGTGATCCACGCGGTGCGCCGGATCGAGGAGTTGCGCGACAGCGACAACGATATCGACGGCGCGGTGCGGTTGCTGATGCGGCAGCTCGAAAGCTGAAAATTCACGCCACCCTCACCCCCGGCTTCGTGCGGGGGTGGGGGACCGTGGCGATTTACGCGGCCTGCTGGAATTCCGGGGTGCGGACGGCCTCGCGCGTCACGACCGGGGCGGGGGTGTCCTGGCGAACCGCGGCGCGCTTCGCCTCCGGCGCGAGCAGCCGGCTGACCAGCACGATCAGCCCCATTGCGGCATAGGCCGCCACGACGCCCTCGATGCTGAACACCAGCCCGACCGCCAGCGCGATGCGCAGGATGTTCGGGTGAAAGCCGAAATCGTCGCCGAGGCGGCGGCAGACGCCGAAGATCTCGGGCTTGTCACTGGCGTTCTTGGCGTTGGCAGCGGACATCTTACAGGCTCCAATCGGGTGGCGAAGCGGCGCTTCGCGCTGATGCCCGTTACTCTGCAGGAGCCGTGCCAGATTATTATCTGATTGAAATTCAATGATTTAATTTCGGGGCTTGGCTGACGCGTACGCCCGGCTTGAGGTGTTGCGCCAATAGTTGGCGAATTCCACCAGTATCCCCGCGAAAGCGGGGACCCAGGGCCAAATCAACCGGCGCTATATTGTTTGGCTCTGCGTCCCCGCCTGCGCGGGATACAAGGGCTACGCGACCAGCCCCATCGCTTCCTGCGTGCTGCGCAGCACCGGCGCGGCGAGCGCGCGGGCCTTTTCCGCGCCGCGCGCGAGGATCGCGTCGATTTCGCCGCGATCGCCCAGCAGGCGGAGCATCTCGTCGCGAATCGGGCCGAGCTTGGCCACCGCGAGATCGGCCAGCGCCGGCTTGAACTGGCCGAAGCCCTTGCCGGCGAATTCCGCCACCACATCCTCCGGGGTGCGATCGGCCAAAGCGGCGAAGATCGTGACGAGGTTGCGCGCCTCGGCCCGAACCTCCAGCGCGTCCCACGAATCGGGCAACGGCTCGGGGTCGGTCTTGGCCTTGCGGAACTTGTCAGCGATCGTCTCGTCCGAATCGATCAGCTTGATCAGCGATTGCTCGGACGGGTTGGACTTGGACATCTTGGCCGAGGCGTCGCGCAGGCTCATGATGCGCGGCGCCTTCTTGCTCACCAGCGGCTCGGGCAGGGTGAACAAGTCGCGGCCGTAATCGAGGTTGAACTTGGTCGCGATATCGCGCGCCAGCTCCAGATGCTGCTTCTGATCCTCACCCACCGGTACATGGGTGGCGTTGTAGATCAGCACGTCCGCCGCCATCAGCACCGGATAATCGTACAGCCCGACCGAGGCGCCCTCGCGGTTCTTCCCCGCTTTGTCCTTGAACTGCGTCATGCGGTTGAGCCAGCCGACCCGCGCGACATTGTTGAGCAGCCATGCCAGTTCGCTATGCGCCGGCACGCGCGTCTGGTTGAACAGGATCGAACGCGCGGGATCGATCCCCGCGGCGACCAGGGTCGCGGTCATCTCGATCGTATTGGCGTAGAGATTGGCGGGCTCGATCCACTCGGTCAGCCCGTGGAGGTCGGCGATGAAATACATCGTCTCGCCCCCGGCGGCCTGCACCTCGTCCTTCATCGCCACCCACTGCTTCACCGCGCCAAGATAATTGCCGAGGTGGAGATTGCCGGTGGGCTTGATGCCGGAAACGACGCGCATGTTCTTCCCTTGCTGAGAATTATCGACGGATCAGCCTTCGTGCGTCGGCGAGCCGGAACGCGCCGAACAGGAAGGTCGCCGCCACGTAGACCAGCCCGCCGAGCGCGACCAGCACGAACATCGCCCCCCAGCGTTCGAGGCTCGGCCCGGTGGTATAGGGGCGGAACAGATCGTTGGCGAAATACATCACCCCGCCCATCAGCAGCGCCGCCGCCGCCAGCCGCCACGCGCGGCGGCGGAGTTGCGCATCGGGGGTGAAATGCCCGCGCCGGCGCAATTCGTGCCACAGCATCCAGACGTTGACGGTCGAGGCGAGCGCGGTGGCGAGCGGCGGCCCCATATGTTTGAGCGGGAGGATGAAGGCGAGGTTGAGGATCAGGTTCACCCCGATCGAGATCGTCGCGAAACGCACCGGGGTCCTGGTGTCCTGCCGGGCGTAATAGCCGGGGGTCAGCACCTTGACGAGAATGTAGCTCGGCAGCCCGATCGAGAAAGCGGCGAGCGCCTGCGCGGTCGCGACGGTATCGCCGGGGTTGAACTTGCCGTGCTGGAACAAAGCCGCGACGATCGGCCCGCCGCACACGATCAGCGCGACCGTCGCGGGGAGGGTGAAGAACAGCGCGAGCTCCATGCCCCGGTTCTGCGTTTCCATCGCCGCGGCTTCCTCGCCGCGCCCGAGCTGCGAGGAAATGGTGGGGAGCAGGACGGTGCCGAGCCCGATCCCGATCAACCCGAGCGGCAATTGGTTCAGCCGGTCGGCGAAATAGATGTAGCTCACCGACCCCGCCGACAGCAGGCTCGCGGCCAATGCGGTGGAGATGACGAGGTTGATCTGCACCGCCCCCGCGCCCGCCGCCGCCGGCCAGATCAGCGATAGCAGTTTCTTGACGTCGGGGTTGAGCCGCGGCCAGCGGAAGCGCAGGTGGACCCCGGCGCGGCGGCACGCCCAGGCCAGCCACAACAACTGCAGCGCCCCCGATATCGTCACCGCGATCGCCTGGTTGCGCGCGGTGAACAAGGGCTCGTGGCTGTGGAAGAACAGTAGCGCCGCGATCAGCGTCAGGTTGAGCAGGATCGGCGCCGCCGCCGCGACCCAGAAACGGTGCAGCGAATTGAGAATCCCGCCGAGCAGCGAGACGAGGCTGATCAGCAGCAGATAGGGAAAGGTGATCCGCGACAGCTCGACGGCGAAGGCGAATTGCGCGGGCGTCGCCTCGTTGAACCCGCCCGAGAGCAGCCAGGTCACCGGCCAGGCGGCGATTTCCATAATGATCGTCATCACGATCAGCACGGGGAGCAGCACCGACAGCGCGTCCTCCGCGAAGGTCACCCCGTCGCTTAGGCCGCGCCCCTCGGGGTCGGCGACCTTGCGGTTGAACATCGGGATGAACGCCGCGGAAAACGCGCCTTCGGCGAAAAGCGCGCGAAACATGTTGGGCAGGCGGAATGCGATCAGGAACGCATCCGACGCAAACCCCGCGCCGACGAACCGCGCGAACAGCGAATCGCGCACCAGCCCGAGCACGCGGCTCGCCAGCGTCAGCCCGCCGACCGAGCCGAGCGCGCGGGTCAGGTTCATGCGATCACCAGTCCGCTCAATGCGGCGTCAGGCGTTGCCGACGGTGCCCGTGTCGCCCTGCTGCTCGCGCGCGGCGGCCTGCTGGAGATAGAGGCCGTTGAAATCGACCGGCTCGAGCAGCAGCGGCGGGAAGCCGCCGTCGCGGATCGCATCGGCCACCACCCGGCGCGCGAACGGGAACAGCAGGCGCGGGCCTTCGCCGAGCAGGAACGGCTGGACCGCATCGAGCGGCACGTTGCGCAGCCCGAACAGCCCGGCATAGGAAAGCTCGACGAGGAAGGCGACGGTACCCGCGCTCTCGGCGCGGATCTCGACCTTGAGCGTCACTTCGTGGACGTCCTCGGCCACCTGCTGCGCGCCGATGTCGAACTGCACGTTGATCTCCGGCGCCTGCTGGCTCTGGTAGATCGCCGGGGCGTTCGGGTTCTCGAACGACAGATCCTTAACATATTGCGAGATCAGCCCGACCTGCGGCAGCGTGTCGGCGCCGTTGGGCAGCGGCTCGTTGCCGGTCGTCACGCCATTATCCTGTTCGGCCATCTCGTCCTGTTCCTCAAAAAATGATGCGATGGGGAGCGCTTCCCGCGCCCAAAAAAACGGTGTCCGCGCGCCTAGCAGCAGCATTGCACTGTTTCAACGCCGTGAAAAATTGAATCGCGGGCACATCGCGCCTATGTTGGGCGTTCAGTTAGCGGAGGCCGAGTGTTTTATATTGTCCTTCTCGCGATGGTCGCCGGGTTTCTGGCGTTGCGTCTCTACTCGGTGCTCGGCAAGCGCACCGGGCATGAGCAGCCGTTGCCCAAGCCTGCCGATGTGCCGGCCGGCGCGGTCGCGCGTACCATCGACGTGACCCCGGAAGTGCGCGAAACCGCCGTCCGCCCGATCGAAAGCGGCGCGGAAGCCGGGCTTCGCGCGATCGTCTCCGGCGAACCCGGCTTCGATGTGCCGCGCTTCCTCGAAGGCGCGCAGGCGGCCTATCGCATGATCCTCGAAGCCTTTTGGCGCGGCGACGACAAGGCGCTGGCCGGGCTGGTCGAGCCCGATGTCGCGCATGCCTTCGCCGAATCGATCGCCGCGCGTACCGCGGCGGGCGAGGTGCTGGAGAATCGCCTCGTCTCGATCGAACGCGCGACGATCGTCGGCGCCTCGCTGTCGGGTCGCGACGCGCGGATCACCGTGCGCTTCGACGCCGATATCGCCGCGGTGACCCGCAATGCCGAGGGTCAGGTGATCGCCGGATCGACCAGCGACGCGGTGGAAACCCACGACGTCTGGACCTTCGCCCGGACGCTCAAGAGCGGCGATCCGAACTGGAAGCTCGCGGACACCGACGAAGCTTAAGCGCAGGGTTTGAACCCTAGCCTTAGAAACCCGTCACCCCGGCCTTGAGCCGGGGTCCATCGCGCGGCAAAGGCAGGACAAGAGGTTCCTGCCGCTGTACGTGCGGCATGTGGACCCCGGATCGAGGCCGGGGTGATGTGGGATAAGGGGCAGAGTTGCGTAATGTCGATTGGTCCTGAGGGTAGGGGCGGGATGATCCGTCGCTGGGGGTTCACGCTGGCCGGGGCGCTTGCTTTGTCGGCCTGCGTCGGGGGCGTGGAGCCGCCGCCGCGCCCGGGTAACGTCCGCCCGCCACGCCCGTCGGGCGAATTGCCGGTGCGTCAGCCGACCCCCGCCACCCCGCTGCCGCCGGTGCCGCAGATCGCGACCCCGGGGGCGACGACCGCCGCCACCACCGGCATCGCGCGCGGCCCCGATATCACCTCGCTGCCAATGACGCGGGACGGCGCGGCACAGGCGCTCGCCGCCTTCCGCACGAGTTGCCCCTCGCTGGTGCGACGCGCCGACGTTTCAGGGCTGACGACGGGGGCGGACTGGCAGCCGGCCTGCGCCGCCGCGGCGACGACCGCGCCGGGCGATGCCGCTGCCTTCTTTTCGCGCTGGTTCGAGACCGCGCAGGTCGGTGACGGGCGCGCCTATGCCACGGGCTATTACATCCCCGAGATCGCGGGTTCGCCGACCTATCGCGAGGGCTATGCCCCGATCTATGCCCGCCCCGACGATCTGATCGACGTCGACCTCGGCCTGTTTTCCGACGCGCTCAAGGGCAAGAGCGTCCGCGGCCGCGTCGACGGGACCAAGCTGGTGCCTTATTACGATCGCACCGCGATCGAGCAGGGCGTGCTGCAGGGCCGCGCACGGATCCTCGGTTATGCGGTCGATCCGGTCGAATTCTTCTTCCTCCAGGTGCAGGGATCGGGGCTGGTGCGGATGCCCGACGGGCGCGAGCTGCGCATCGGCTATGATTCGCAGAACGGCCGTGATTACACCGGCATCGGCGCGCTGATGCGGAAACGCGGACTGCTCGGCCCCAACCAGCTGTCGATGCAGGGCATCGTCCAGTGGCTCCACGACAATCCCGAGCAGGGCCGCGCGATCATGCGCGAGAACAAGAGCTTCGTCTTCTTCCGCGTGCTCGACGGGGCACCGGTCGGCGCGCTCGGGCTGCCGGTGGTCGGCGGGGCGACCGTGGCGGCCGATCCGCGCTTCATCCCGCTCGGCGCGCCGGTGTTCCTGTCGATGGATCGCACCGACGCGACCGGTTTATGGGTGGCGCAGGACACCGGGGGCGCGATCAAGGGCGCCAACCGGTTCGACACCTTCTGGGGCATCGGCAACGAGGCGCGGGCGATCGCGGGCGGGATGAGCGCACGCGGCACCGCCTTCCTGCTGCTGCCGGTGGGAACGATCGACCGGGTGCAGCGCGGGGTTGGCAATGCCGGGCCGTCGCCGTCTCGACGCTGAGGAGGCGGCATTATGGGCGCGGGTGAAGGCCAGCGTCCGCCCGCTCCATCCGACAGCAAAGGCCAAAGCCGCGCCGGAGCCCGATCCGGCGCCGGCTTCGGGCAAGCGCCGGGTCGCGACACCGCCCCCGGCGCGCATCATCCCCGCACCGCGCGCGCCGAAGACGCCGCCGGCAAGCGCGGCGACGCTCGACGGCAGCTGGGATCGCCAGATCACGCGCGGCGCGATCCAGCCCGATGCGACACTCGACCTTCACGGCCACACGCTCCGCTCGGCGCATGCGATGCTCGATGCCGGGCTGGAGCGCTCGATCGCGCGCGGCGACCGAGTCCTTCTGCTCGTCACCGGCAAGCCGCCGCGCCCCGAAAGCGAGCGCCCGCATGCGCGCGGCGCGATCCGTGCCGCGGTCGCGGATTGGATCGGCGCCTCGCGTCATGCCGCTGATATTGCTGCCTTACGCAACGCGCATCCGCGCCACGGTGGGAGCGGCGCGCTTTACGTGATCTTCCGCCGACGGCGACCGAAACATTAACCTTTCTGTGCGAGGAATAACCTCTCGCGGCGCAATCCATCGCGTCATCGTTTGAAAGGTTCGGATCGGCGCAATGCAAAGCGTCACGCTGAAGAGTCGCGCGGTCAGATTCGCGTTCTACGCCGGCGGCGTGGCATTCTTCCTGTCGCTGCTCGCCACCGCCAACGGCAATCTTTCGGCGGATTCGTTCGCGCGCGCGCTGATTCCGGCGATCGTCTGCGCGACGATGTGCTGGGCCTCGACCCAGCAGGCGCTCGCCACGACCGCTGAGGCGGTCGACAAGGCGGTCGACCAGCTCGCCGAAGCCGCCGACGGCGCGCTCGACCGGCGCGTGCCCAACGAGATCCGCAGCGCGGTGCCGCAGCTTGCCACCGCGATGGACCGGCTGTTCGGCCAGCTTTCGGACAATATGGAGAATATCCAGCGGCTCGCGCTGTTCGATCCAGTGACCGCGCTGGCCAATCGCACCAATTTCCGCGCCAGCGCCGAACGCGTGCTGGCCGAAGCCGCCGAGCAGCCCGGTGCGCTTTTCTTCATCGATCTCGATCGCTTCAAGAAGGTCAACGACACCCACGGCCACGCCTGTGGCGACATGCTGCTGGCGATGGTCGCGGATCGGCTGCGCGCAGTGGCCGACCGCGCGGTCGCGGTGGTCGATATCGATCGCTACCCGCCGCTGATCGGGCGGCTGGCGGGCGACGAATTCACGATGCTGTTTCCGGTGCTGACCGACCAGCGCGATGCGGGGTGGATCGCCACGCAAGTGCTCGACGCGCTCGCCTCGCCGTTCGCGCTGCCGAGCGGGGAGGTGTCGATCGGCGCGTCGATCGGGATCGCGCTGCGCCCCGATCACGGCTTCACGCTCCACGATCTGATGCGTTCGGCCGATGCCGCGATGTATCACGCCAAATCCGACGGACGCGGGCGGTTCGAATTCTACAGCGAGACGCTGGCGGCGGAACTGGCCGAACGGCTGCGGCTCGATGCCGAGCTGCGCGCGGCGCTCGACAATGACGAATTCATCCTGGTGTTCCAGCCGCAGGTCGCGCTCGCGGCGGGCAAAGTGGTCGCTGCCGAGGCGCTGCTGCGCTGGCAGCATCCGACCGACGGATTGCGACTGCCGGCGACCTTCATCGGCCGTGCCGAAGAGAGCGGGCTGATGATCGAGATCGGCGACTGGGCGATCGGGCGTGTCGCGCGGACGATCGCGCAATGGGCGGCGCTGGGGGTGGAAACGCGGCTGGCGGTCAACATCAGCGCGCGGCAGATCGATCGGGTCGATTTCCTCCTGCGGCTCCATGCCGCGATGCGCGAAGCGGGGGCGCCGGGGCGGCTACTCGAACTAGAAATGAACGAAACCGTCGCGGCGCACGCCCGCACCGATGCGATCGCCGCGATCTCGATGTTGCGTGAGGACGGCGCGAAGATCGCGATCGACGGCTTCGGCACCGGGCTGTCGAGCGTCGCGCGGCTGCGGCAATTGCCGATCGACCGGATCAAGCTCGATCGCAGCCTGATCGCGACGATCACCACCGATTCCTCGACCCGGCTGATCGCCGGTGCCTTGGTCGGGCTGATCCACGGGCTCGGGTGCGAGGCGGTGGCCGAGGGGGTGGAAACCCCCGCGCAAGTCGATCTGCTGCGCGTCATCGGGTGCGACGCGGTGCAGGGCTTCGGGATCGCGCGGCCGATGGCTGAGGTGGATTTCCTCGCCTGGTCGGCGGCGCTGGGCGGCCGCGCGCCGGAGATCAGGCGCGCGTCGCTCGCGTGATGATATCGGCGTAGATATCGGTCAGCGCGGCGAGATCGTCGATCGCCACCGCCTCGTCGAGCTTGTGCATCGTCGCATTGATTAGCCCGAATTCGACCACCGGGCAGATCGCCGAAATGAACCGCGCGTCGGACGTGCCGCCGGTCGTCGACAGCGCCGGGGTGATGCCGGTGCGTGCGAGCACCGCCGCCGAAACCATCGCCGACAGCGCGCCCGGCTCGGTGAGGAATGCCTCGCCCGAGATGCGCGCCTCGACCTTCGCCGTCGGGGCGTGGGCGTGGACGGTGCGTTCGATCAGCCGCACCAGATCGGGGCCGTGCTGCTCGTCGTTGAAGCGGATCGACAGCCGCGCCGTGGCGCGCGCCGGGATCACATTGGTCGCGGGGTTGCCGACGGTGATGTCGGTCACCTCGATGTTCGAGGGCTGGAACCAGTCATTGCCGTGATCGAGCGTGATCGCATCGATCGCCGCCAGCGCCGCGACCAGCTTGGGGATCGGATTGTCGGCAAGCTGCGGATAGGCGACATGCCCCTGCCGGCCGGGCACCTCGATCCAGATGTTGACCGACCCGCGCCGCCCGATCTTGAGCGTATCGCCGAGCCGGTCGGCCGAGGTCGGTTCGCCGACGAGGCACAGATCGGGCTTGAGCCCGCGTTCGGCCAGCCGATCGAGGATCGCGCGGGTGCCGTAGATCGCCGGGCCTTCCTCGTCGCCGGTGAGCAACAGGCTGACGATCCCGTCGCTCGGGGTGCGTGCGGCGGCGGCGATGAAGGCGGCGATCGCGCCCTTCATGTCGACCGCGCCGCGCCCGTGGAGCAGATCGCCGCGGATCTCGGGGGAGAAGGCGCCCGAGGTCCAGCCCTCGCCCGGCGGCACCACGTCGAGATGGCCGGCGAAGGCGAAGTGCGTGCCGCCGGTGCCGCGCACCGCGATCATATTCTCGACCGGCCCGTCGGGCGCCTCGCCGACCGTGAAGCGATCGACCGCGAAGCCGAGCGGGGCGAGCAGCGCTTCCACCGTGTCGAACACATGGCCGGTGGCGGGCGTCACGCTCTCGCAGGCGATCAAAGCTTCGGCGAGGGCGACCGGATCGGTTAGGGTAGCGGGCATCTTCATGGGAGGCCTCCTTGCCCAAGCTCGATCTCGATACAATCCCGCAGACCAATGCGACCGGCTATCCGCCCGAATATGCTGCGGCGGTGCAGGGGCGCTGGTATCGCCGGCTGGCCCCCGCCGCCGGGCTGGCGGACTTCGGCGTCAGCCATGTCGTGCTCAAGCCCGGGGCGTGGTCGTCGCAGCGCCATTGGCATGAGGGCGAGGACGAAATCGTCGTGATGCTGGCGGGCGAGGCGGTGCTGGTGGACGATTCGGGGGAAACGATCATGCGCCCGGGCGATATCGCCGCCTTTCCCAAGGGGGACGGCAACGGGCATGTGCTGCAGAACCGCGGCGCGGCGGATTGCGTGTTCGTCGCGGTCGGGCGGCCGTCGGAAACCGACTGCCATTATCCCGATATCGACATGCATCTGTTCGAAGGGGAGGGATTCCGGCGGAAGGACGGGCGCGAGTTCTAGCGAACGGGGAGAGGGAAACCTGTGTTGCCTCAACCCGTCGCAGGCTGTTCGAACTTCTCGATCACCCATTCCTCCTCCTGCGCGGCGGCGATCCAGTCCTGCATGAAGGGGTGGTTGAGCACCGCCTCGACATAGCCGGTGGCGAAACGCGCGACGGGCAGCGAATAGGTCACGATCCGGGTGCAGACCGGGGCGAACATGATGTCCGCCGCGCCGAAGGTGCCGAACAGGAAATCCCCGTCGCCGCCGAATCGCGCCCGCGCCTGCGCCCACAATTCCATGATCCGCGTGAGATCGGCGATCACCTCGTCCGACGGTCGCTTGGGCGGATAGACCTGGCGGATGTTCATCCCATGCTCGCGGCGCAGCGGGGCGAAGCTCGAATGCATCTCGGCCGCCATCGACCGCGCCATTGCGCGCGCGGCATTGTCTTCGGGCCAGAATTTCTCGCGCCCGACCTTGTCGGCAAGATATTCGATGATCGCCAGGCTGTCCCACACCACGGCGTCGTCGTCCCACAGGATCGGCACCTTGCCCGATGAGGGCGCGAATTCGTCGCCCTCGCGGCGCTGATCCCACTCCTGATCGTAGAGCGGGACGACCATTTCCTCGAAAAGCAGCCCCGACTGGCGGCAGGCGAGCCAGCCACGCAGCGACCACGACGAATAGGCCTTGTTGCCGATGATGAGCTTCATGCGCCGCTGCCCGTTTCTGGTTCGAGGTTACGGACCAAGCGATAGGGAAGGGCGGGGGGGTGGGGCAAGCCCCTCGCCCGGCAGGCGGGCAAAGTTCACGAAGTTCACACGAGTGGCGGTCGCGGCCGTTCTCGTGAAGTCTATAATTTGTGTAGTTAAAACAGAGGCTTAATTTCAACGCCGTCGTTCCCGCGAAGGCGGGAATCCATTGTCGCTGTCGGTGCGATTCTATCGCAGGGCCTGCCTGAATGGATGCCCGCCTTCGCGGGGATGACGACGGGTACGAGAACGCGAAAAGCTTAGCCGATCGCTTCGATCACCGCCGCGCGCAATTCGGGGATGCCCATCCCGCCCTCCGACGAGGTGGCGATGATCTCCGGATGCGCCGCGGGGTGTTTGCGCGCCTCGGTCGCGGTCTGGTCGAGCACCGCGGCGAGATCGGTCGCCTTTACCTTGTCGGCCTTGGTCAGCACGAGGCGATAGCTCACCGCCGCCTTGTCGAGCATCTCGAGGATCTCGCGGTCGACTTCCTTGATGCCGTGGCGGCTGTCGATCAGCACCAGCGCGCGCTTCAGCGCCTGACGACCACGCAGGAAGTCGTTCACCAGGAAGCGCCACTTCTTGACCATGTCCTTCGGCGCCTTGGCGAAGCCGTATCCCGGCATGTCGACCAGCCGGAACACCGGCGGGGTGCCGATATCGAAGAAGTTGAGCTCCTGCGTCCGCCCCGGCGTCACCGAGGTGCGCGCCAGCGCCTTGCGCCCGGTGAGCGCGTTGATCAGCGAGGATTTGCCGACGTTCGATCGCCCCGCGAACGCCACTTCCGGCGCGACCGGAT
The DNA here is from genome assembly GCF_001897045.1 of Sphingomonas sp. 66-10. NCBI lineage: Bacteria > Pseudomonadati > Pseudomonadota > Alphaproteobacteria > Sphingomonadales > Sphingomonadaceae > Sphingomonas > Sphingomonas sp. 66-10. The sequence goes on along the minus strand of NZ_MKRR01000167.1, from coordinate 23,635 downwards.
CGGGCAGGAATTGCAGCGCGGGGGCCGATTTGAGGAACTCGATCGGGCCGGCGAAGATCTTCCGCGCAGCCTCGATCGCGTCGGCGTCGAAGGTATCCGTCACTTGGCGGGCGCCTCCAGCAACGCCGGATGACGCGCATAGAGCAGGCGCTGCTGGATGATCGTGATGATGTTGGAGGTGATCCAATACACCTGCAGCCCCACCGCGAACGGCGCCATCACGAACATCAGCACCCAGGGCATCAGCGCGAAGACCTGCTTCTGCGTCTCGTCCATCGGGGTCGGGTTCAGCTTGAACTGGAAGTACATGCTGATGCCCAGGATGATCGGGATCACGCCGATCGCCAGGAAGTGCGGCGGGGTGAAGTTGAGCAGCCCGAACAGATTGAGCGGGGTCAGCGGATCGGGCGCCGACAGATCCTTGATCCACGCGACGAACGGCTGGTGACGCATTTCGATCGTCAGCATCAGCACCTTGTACAGCGCGTAGAAGATCGGGATCTGCAACAGGGTGGGGAGGCAGCCCGCGAGCGGGTTGACCTTCTCCGACTTGTACAGCGCCATGATTTCCTGCTGCTGGCGCGGCTTGTCGTCCTTGTAGCGCTCCTGGATCGCCTTCATCTTCGGCTGGATCGCGCGCATGTGCGCCATCGAGGCATATTGCCGTTGCGCGATCGGGAAGACGAGCGCGCGGATCGTGAAGGTCAACAGGATGATCGCAACGCCGAAGTTGCCGATCATGCGGAACAGCCAGTCGAGATAATAGAAGATCGGCTTTTCGACGAGGCGGAACCAGCCCCAGTCGATCGCGTAATCGAGCTTGGTCGCGCCTTCCTTGTCGGTGTAGCGATCGAGCAGCTTCACTTCCTTCGCCCCGGCGAAGAAGCGCGCGGTCTGGGTGATCTGGCGACCCGGCGGGAGAAGCTGCGGCGCAGCGGTGTAATCGGCCTGATAGGTCTTGGCGTTGCCCGCGCGGAACTGGCCGTCGAAGCTGCGCGCCTGATCGGGGAGCAGCGCGGTCAGCCAATATTTGTCGGTGAAGCCGAGCCAGCCGCCGGTCGTCGTGAACTTCTGCGGCGCGGCGTCCACATCTTTGAAATTAGGCGAATAATTCGCGCTGCCATTGGCGACCGACATCGGCCCGGTGTGGATCGTCCAGCTATCGGGATCCTTCGACACGCCGGCACGGTTGACGAGGCCATATGTTGCCACCGGCACCGGCGCCTGCCCGCCGTTGGCCACCGTCTGCTTGACGGTGAACATATAATCCTTGTCGACCGAAAGCTCGATCTGGAAGCGCTGGCCCTTGGCGTTGGCGGCGGTGAGCGTCACCGGCTTGCCCGGCGCGAGCACCGGCGACGAGGCGGTCCAGACGGTTTCGGCGGCGGGCGGCGCGAGGCCGTCGTCGCGCCACCCGAACGCTGCGAAATAAGCGTCGGTGGTGCCGGCCGGCGACAGGAGGCGGACGGGCGCCGAATCCTTGGCGATCGTGTCCTTGTAATTCTTGAGCACCAGATCGTCGATCCGCGCGCCCTTCAGGTTGATCGAGCCTTGCAACGTCGGCGTGTCGATCTTCACCCGCGGGCTTTCGCCGATCACGAGGTTGCGGTCGCGGATCGCGCCCGGCGCGTCGGCGGTCGCCGCGGCCTTGCCCTGCACGACCTCGGTCTTGCCGCCCTCGATCTTCGTCACCGGCGGGTTGGCCGTCGGGAAGAAACGGTTCTGGATCAGCGGCCAGCCGAACAGGATCAGCGCCGCAACCACCGCGAACAGCACGAAATTCTTGTTGTCTTCGGTCACGTCAGATCCTGTTTACGGCTGTCCAGTTTACGGGACGGGGTCATAGCCATGCCCGCCCCACGGATGGCAGCGCGCGATGCGTTTCGCCGCGAGCCAGCTTCCGCGCGCCGCTCCATAGCGGCGAAGCGCCTCAATTGCATAGGCCGAACACGAAGGTTGATAGCGGCAGGTGGGCGGCATCACCGCCGACGGCCCGATCTGCCAGGCGCGCGCGACGAGGATGAGCGCGCGAGCAATCATCGCCGCTGCGCCTTGGCCAGCGCCTTGGCCAGCTCGTCGCGCAGGGTGGCATAAGGGCGTTCGACGCCGCCCTGCCGCCCGATCAGCACATGATCCGCGCCGCCGATGCCGCCTGCCGGCAGCAGCTCGCGGGCGAGCGCGCGCAGGCGGCGCTTCATGCGGTTGCGCACCACCGCATTGCCGATCTTCTTGGTCACGGTGAAACCGACGCGGACCGTCTCATCGCCGTCGCCACGCGGGCGGACAAGCAAGACAAAGCCGGGCATCGGCACGCGACGCCCGGCGTTGACGGCAAGAAATTCGGATCGCTTGGTGAGCCGCGCGAGAGTCTGTTTGGCAAATGCGGTTTCACCGCCTTTGCGTGCGGCACCGGCCCGCTCCCCCTCTCGGCCACCCATCGGTATCATGACTGGGTGGCCGGGAGGGGGAGCGGGCCGGTGCCGCCCCCAATCAAATGACTCAGGCCGACAGCTTCTTGCGGCCGCGCGCGCGGCGCGCCCGGATCACCGCACGACCGCCCACCGTCGCCATCCGCGCACGGAAGCCGTGACGGCGTGCGCGCACCAGGTTGCTCGGCTGAAAGGTCCGCTTCATCGTTCATTCCCGAATCTGAAAAACTAAAGGCCGTCACGTAAGGACGGCCCGAACGGGTCGCCGCATAGGCCAATGACGGGGCCAAGTCAACGCGAGTGCGCCCGTCGTTCCGCGCGGCGCTGGTCTTTGCCATTATCGTTCGCCTGGCTCTTGGCACGTGCATGGCGGCGCAACGCGCTCCGCCGCCGCATCGTGCGGTCGACGAGATGCCCGACGCGCGGCCAGCGGCGCTTGAGTCGCGCCCAGCGCACCTGTGCCCAGCGCGAGTTGCGCAGAATCAGCACCATCCCGCCTGCGAACAGAAAGACTCCACCCGGCCCGGGCAACGGCCCCATCACCGCCGCCCCGATCAGCAGCAGCACGCCGAGCGTGAGCTGGATGATACGCGAAACCGGGTGACGCTGAGACATAGGGAGCATTTGGGACAGCTCGTTGAGGATCGCAAGGCGAGGAAAGGATGGTTTCGGTTGGTGAACGAGCCAGTATGAATGATCGCTGAGGGGCGTGGTGGGGCCGAGCCGACCCGTCACCCCGGCCTTGTTGGGGGAGTGGCATGGCAGCAATCGTCGCGACGGTGGCGTATCTCGGGCTCGAGGCGCGCGGGGTGGAGGTGCAGGTGCAGCTCATCCCCGGGCTCCCCGCGTTCAACCTCGTCGGGCTGGCGGACAAGGCGGTCGCGGAAAGCCGCGAGCGGGTGCGCGGGGCGATCGCGGCGATGGGGCTGGCGTTGCCGCCCAAAAGGATCGCGGTGAACCTGTCGCCGGCCGACCTCCCCAAAGAAGGGTCGCATTTCGATCTGCCGATCGCGCTGGGGCTGCTCGCCGCAATGGGGGTGGTCGATGCCGAGGCGCTCGCCGATTATGTCGTGGTCGGCGAACTGGCGCTCGACGGGCGGCTCGCGCCGTCGCCGGGCGTGCTGCTTGCCGCGCTGCACGCCGCGGAGACGGGACGGGGGCTGATCTGCCCGGCGGCGCAGGGGGCGGAGGCGGCGTGGAGCGGATCGATCGAGGTGGTCGCCGCGCCCGACCTGATCGCGCTGATCAACCACTTGAAAGGCCGGCAATTGCTCGCCGCGCCGCCGCCCGGCGCGGTGGAGGAGGCGCACACCGGCCCCGATCTGGCGCAGGTGAAGGGGCAGGAGGTCGCGCGGCGCGCGCTGGAGATCGCGGCGGCCGGTGGGCATAATCTGCTGTTCGTCGGGCCGCCGGGGGCGGGGAAATCGCTGATGGCGGCGTGCCTGCCGGGGATCCTCCCGCCGCTCGACGCGAGCGAGGCGCTGGAGGTGAGCATGGTGCAATCGGTCGCCGGCACCTTGTCCGGCGGCCGGCTGACCCGCGTGCGGCCATTCCGTGCGCCCCACCACAGCGCGTCGATGGCGGCGCTGACCGGGGGCGGATTGCGGGTGAAGCCGGGAGAGGTGAGCCTTGCGCATCTCGGGGTGCTGTTCCTCGACGAATTGCCCGAATTCCAGCGGGCGGTGCTCGATTCGCTGCGCCAGCCGCTCGAATCGGGAACCGTGAGCGTCGCGCGCGCCAATGCGCATGTCACCTTTCCGGCGCGGGTGCAGCTCGTCGCCGCGATGAACCCGTGCCGCTGCGGGCATTTGGGGGACGCCGGCCTCGCGTGCGCGCGCGCGCCGCGATGCGCGGCGGACTATCAGGCCAAGGTCTCGGGGCCGTTGCTCGATCGGATCGATCTGCATGTCGAAGTGACAGCGCTGACCGCGATCGACCTCGTTTCGCCGAGGGCGGCGGAGAGCTCCGCCGAGGTGGCGGCGCGCGTCGCGGCGGCGCGCGCGGTGCAGGCCGCGCGCTATCGCGGCGAGGCCGCGCGGACCAATGCCGAGGCGGACGGCGCGGTGCTGGAGCAAAGCGCGACGCCCGACGAGGCGGGGCGCGCCTTGCTGGCGCAAGCGGCCGAGGCGATGCGGCTTTCGGCGCGAGGCTATACGCGGGTGTTGCGCGTGGCGCGGACGATCGCCGATCTTGCTGGCGCAGCGCAGGTGGGGCGGGGGCATATTGCCGAGGCGCTGAGCTACCGTCGGCAACCGCCGCGCAATTGAGCCCCTTCGTCATTCCCGCGAAGGCGGGAATCCATTGGCGCTGAGGGCGCGATTCTATCGTCAGACCTGTGTGAATGGATTCCCGCCTTCGCGGGAATGACGGGAAAAGGAATCGAGCGCATTGCCAGAGAAACGTCGAGGAACCCGATCCATGCAGATTCGCCCCGCCACCGCCGCCGACGCCCCCGCGATCTGGTCGATCATCCGCCCGACGATCCGCGCCGGCGAGACCTATACGCTCGATCGCGCGATGCCGGAGGCCGAGGCGCTGGCCTATTGGCTCGCGGCGGACAAGGACACGTTCGTCGTCGAGGATGAGACGGGCGCGCTGCTCGGCACCTATTATGTCCGCGCCAATCAGGCCGGGGGCGGGGCGCATGTCGCCAATTGCGGCTATATGACCGCCGCCGCAGCGACCGGCCGCGGCGTCGCGCGGGCGATGTGCGCGCATTCGATCGATCACGCCAAGGCGCGCGGCTATCGCGCGATCCAGTTCAATTTCGTCGTCAGCACCAACGAACGCGCGGTGCGATTGTGGGAATCGTTCGGCTTTGCGGTCGTCGGGCGGCTGCCGGGGGCGTTCGCGCACCCGACGCACGGCTTCGTCGACGCGCTGGTGATGTTCCGCACCCTCTGATCAGGCGGCGGTCACCGGCTTCCCGACATCGAGCTTCTCGCCGCGCGTCACGATCACCGTGTCGCCGAGCTTGACCGCCTCGAAGAGCTTCTTCGCAAAGGCGGTGGGCACGCCGATGCAGCCGTGGGTCATATAGCCGTCGCGCACCTCGCTGGCGTGGATCGAGATGCCGTCGTTGGTCAGCCGGAGCATATAGGGCATCGGCGCGTCGTAGATATTGGAGACGTGCGTCGCGTCCTTCTGGGTGATCGGATAGACCCCGGTCGGGGTCGGCTTGGCATCGGCGCCGTAGAGCACCGCCGCGGTGCCGATCTCATAGCCGTCGCGGAAGATGCTGATCACCTGCGCGGCGAGATCGACGGTGACGATCACCCGGCCCGTGCTGGGCGCGCCGGCTTCGTCCCAGTGGAACTCGCCCATATGCATCGCGCCCTTGATCGGAAGGACGCGCTTGATCGTATAGGCGGCAGACGCGGCTTCGTCTTGGTGCGGCAATTTCGTCACCGGCGGCACCACCCGCGAGACGAGGACGTGCGCCGGCACGGGCCGCGTCGCGGCGATCGTCACCGAGGTCGCCGCGCACATCGCGGCCACGCCGAGCGCAAGATAGGAGGGGTGGAGCATCCCGCCGCTCATAGCGCCCGAGACGTTGCCATTCCGCTACCGGCGCGTCACGCCCCGGCGTCGGTGAGCCGGGTGAGCTGGTCGCGCGTGAGCGTCAGCGTCGTCGCCGGCATCAGCTCGGCGAGCTGCGCCGCGCTGGTCGCGCTGGCGATCGGCGCGGTGACGCCGGGTTGCGCGATCAGCCAGGCGAGTGCGATCTGCGCCAGCGTCGCGCCGCTTTCCGCCGCGACCGCGTCCATCGCGTCGAGCACCTTGCGCCCCTTGCCCTCGAGCAATTCGCCCATCCGCCCGCCGCGCACGCTTTTGCCGAGATC
>NZ_MKRR01000167.1:13120-17331 GCF_001897045.1 Sphingomonas sp. 66-10 | reverse complement strand
TCGAACTTGTGGCGGCTGACGAGATTATATTCGGGCTGGAGCACCTGATAATGCGGCAGCCCGGCGGCCTTGGCCGCCTCGTTCGCCGACTGGAGCCGCGCGGCATGGAAGTTGGAGGCGCCGAGCACGCGCACCTTGCCCGCCGCGACCAATTTGCCGAACGCTTCGAGCGCGGCTTCCTGCGGCACCGCCTCATCGTCCTGGTGCGCGAAGTAAAGATCGATGCGATCGGTGCCAAGCCGGCGGAGCGAGGCCTCGCATGCCGCGGCGATCCGCGCCGGGGCGAGCTTCTCGCCGCCTTCGCCAGGAAGCATCCCGACCTTGGTGGCGATCAGCACCTTGTCGCGCTTGCCGCTGTTGCGCAGCCAATCGCCGATCATCGTCTCGGATTCGCCGCCCTGATGCCCCGGCACCCAGGCCGAATAGACATCGGCGGTGTCGATCATCGTCCCGCCCGCATCGACGAAGGCGTCGAGCACCGCGAAGCTCGCCGCGCGGTCTGCGGTCCAGCCGAAGACATTGCCGCCCAGCACGAGCGGGGTGATCTCAAGCTCGCTGGCGCCAAGACGACGTGTGCTCATTGTCCGTCCTCGTCCCCATCTTCGTCGTTGTGCAGTACGGCCGCCGCGCTGACGCTATTGGCGTCGAGCATCGCGGCCGCCTCGCTCAATTGCTGGTCATGATCGACGCTAGCATCCGGCAGCGTCGGTTGCGCGGAGCAGGCGGCGAGCAGCGCCAATAACGCGCCCGCCGCCGCCCGCCCGATCAATGGTTCTGGATCGCGTTGCCGGCATCCTTCAGCGCGCCGCCGGCGGCGTCGCGTGCCTTTTCGGCGCCGTGCTTGATCGTGTCGCCCGCCTTGTCGGCCTTGTTCTTTACCGCGTCGCCGGCATTGTCCATCGCCGCGCTGGCACCGTTGAGCGCCTGATCGGTGGCGGCCTGAACGTCGCCGACCGCGTTGCTGGCGGTCGCGCTGACATCGGCGCCGACCGCATTGGCGGCTTCGAGGCTCTGGTCCTGCGCATTCTTGCTGCACGCGCCGAGGCTGATGAGAGCGGCGGCCGCGACGGCGGTAATGGCGATACGCTTCATATCGAATCTCCCTTTTTGCCTGATGCCGGGCAGGCGGCATCGGGCGGCAAATTGGCGCAGCCGCGCCGGCTCCGCAACGATTTCATCGTTTTGGGGTGCGTTGACCTCATATAAAGATATCTTTATATCTTCATCTCGATGATCGATGCGCTCGAAATCTTCCGTGCTCTGGCCGATTCGTCGCGACTGCGCATCGTGCGTCTGCTGCGCACGATGGAGCTGTCGGTCGGCGAACTGGCGCAGGTGCTGGGGCAAAGCCAGCCGCGCGTGTCGCGGCATGTGAAAATCCTGTGCGACGCCGGGCTGGCCGAGCGGCGCAAAGAGGGAAGCTGGGTATTCGTCGCGCTCGGGCCGGCCGATGCGGTGGCGCCGGTCGCGGCGGCGCTCGACGGCTGGGATGCGGCCAGCCCCGATCGCCAGGCGGCGGCGGACGTCGCGCGGCTCGCCGCGGTGCGCGCCGATCGCGCGGCCTCCGCGGCGGCGTGGTTCGAGGCGAATGCCGGGCAGTGGGACGCGATCCGCTCGCTCCACATCGCCGAGGAGCAGGTCGAGGAAGCGATGCTCGCCGCGCTGGGCGACGCGCCGGTCGGACGACTGATCGATATCGGCACCGGCACCGGGCGGATGATCGAATTGTTCGCGCCGCGCGCGGAGACCGCTTTGGGGATCGACCGCAGCTCCGAGATGCTGCGGCTGGCGCGCGCCAAATTGGGCGAGCAGGGGCTCGCTAATGTCGAATTGCGCCAGGCCGATCTCTATGCGTTGCCGATGGGCGACGGCGAGGCCGACGTCGCGATCATCCACCACGTGCTGCATTTCGCGCAGCAGCCGGGGGCGGCGATCGCCGAGGCGGCGCGGGTGCTCGCGCCGGGCGGCCGGCTGCTGATCGCTGATTTCGCGCCGCACGATCGCGAGGAATTGCGCGCGCAGGATGCGCATACCCGGCTCGGCTTCTCCGACGCGCAGATCGAGCGGTGGTTCGCCGCGGCCGGGCTGACGCTGGCGCAGGTGGAGACGCTCGCCGGAGGCGAGCTGACGGTGAAATTGTGGCTCGGCGTCCGCCACGGCGCGGCCCTGAAAGAGGTAAAAGCGGCATGACCCTATCGCTCAACCAGCTGGAGGAGGCGCGCCGCGCGCTCGATGCGCCGCTCTATGCCGATGTCGCGGGCGACATCGACGTCAGCTTCGAATTCTTCCCGCCCAAGACGGAGAAGATGGAAGAGACCTTGTGGCAGTCGATCGGCACGCTCGCGCCGCTCGCGCCGCGCTTCGTCTCGGTGACCTATGGCGCCGGCGGCTCGACCCGCGAACGGACCCACGCCACCGTCGCGCGGATCGCGCGCGAGACAGCGATCCCCGCGGCGGCGCACCTCACCTGCGTCGAGGCGACGCGCGAGGAGATCGACGCGGTGGCGCGCGAATATTGGGCGGCCGGGGTGCGGCATATCGTCGCGCTGCGCGGCGACCCGCCGGTGGCAGGCGAGCGTTATAGCGCGTGGCCGGGCGGTTATGAGAATGCCGCGGCGCTGGTCGCCGGGTTGCGCCGGTTGCATCCGTTCGAGCTGTCGGTCGCCGCCTATCCCGAGAGCCACCCGGATTCGCCCGATGCGGCGGCCGATCTCGACAATCTCAAGCGCAAGATCGACGCCGGGGCGACCCGCGCGATCACGCAATTCTTCTTCGAGCCCGAAACCTTCTTCCGCTATCGCGATCGCGTCGCCGCGGCGGGGATCGCGGCGGAGATCGTGCCGGGGATCATGCCGGTCTCCAATTTCGCCGCGGTCCAGCGGATGAGCGCGATGTGCGGCACCGCGGTGCCGGCGTGGATGGGGCGTGTGTTCGCCGGGCTCGACGATCTGCCCGATGCGCGCCAGCTCGTCGCCGCGACGCTCGCCGCCGAATTGTGCCGCAAGCTCTACGCCGGCGGGGTGAAGCAATTCCATTTCTACACGTTGAACCGCGCTGAACTGTCCTTCGCGATCTGCCACCTGCTCGGTGTGCGCGCCAAGATCGGTGCGCAAGCGGCTGCGGCGTAATGCTTAATTTTTTCCCTCGTCATTCCCGCGAAGGCGGGAATCCATTCACGCCGGGGGTGCGGCTCGAGTCGATGGACCAGCCAGAATGGATCCCCGCCTTCGCCGGGATGACGAAGCGGGCAGTTCGTAGCGGGTCTGAGGATTTATCATGAGTGTACGTGACGCGTTCAATGCCGAGGCGGCCAAGCGCATCCTGATCACCGACGGCGCGTTCGGCACCGAGATCCAGGGCTGGAAGCTCGCCGAGGCGGACTATGCCGGCGATCTCGGGCTGGCGCGCGATCAGAAGGGCAATAACGACATCCTGGCGCTGACCAAGCCCGAGGTGCCCGAATCGATCCACCGCGCCTATTTCGAGGCGGGGGCGGATATCGCCGAGACCAATACCTTCTCCGCCAACCGCATCAGCCAGGCCGATTATGCCGCCGAGCATCTGGTGCGCGAGATCAATGTCGAGAGCGCCAAGCTCGCGCGGCGCGTGGCGGACGAATTTGCCGCGAAGGACGGCCGCCCGCGCTTCGTCGCGGGGGCGATCGGGCCGACCAACAAGACGCTGTCGCTCAGCCCCGACGTCAACGATCCCGGCTATCGCGAGATCGATTTCGATTATCTCAAGGATGTTTACCGCGAGCAGATCGACGCGCTGGTCGAGGGCGGGGTCGATTTCGTGCTGATCGAGACGGTGTTCGATACATTGAACGCCAAGGCCGGGGTGATGGCCGCGATCGAGGCGGGCGAGGCGCTGGGGCGCGATCTGCCGATCATGCTGTCGATGACGCTGACCGACCTTTCGGGGCGCAACCTCTCCGGCCATACGGTCGAGGCGTTCTGGCATGCCGTGCGCCACGCGCGGCCGCTGACGATCGGGCTCAACTGCTCGTTCGGCGCGGAGCAATTGCGGCCGCACGTCAAGGTGTTAAGCGAAATAGCTGACACGCTGATCATGGTTTATCCCAATGCCGGGCTGCCCAACGAACTGGGCGCCTATGACGAGGCGCCCGCGACCACCGCGGGGCTGGTCGGCGAATGGGCGGTGGCGGGACAGGTCAATGTGCTCGGCGGCTGCTGCGGCTCGACCCCGGC
>NZ_MKRR01000167.1:9755-13106 GCF_001897045.1 Sphingomonas sp. 66-10 | reverse complement strand
CCGGTGCGCACTCGGCTCGCCGGGCTGGAGCCGTTCACGATGGCGGGTTGATACCGACCATCGTTCGCCCTGACCCCGGATCAAGTCCGGGGGAAGGGCTGTACTTCTTGGCCAGAAGGGCAGGGCTTCGACAAGCTCAGCCCGAACGGAAATGAATCGATCGCTATGACTGCTACCCCCTCTTCCACCTCCTTCGTCAACGTCGGCGAGCGCACCAATGTCACCGGATCGGCGGCGTTCAAGAAGCTGATCATGGCGGGCGATTATACCCGCGCGGTCGAGGTCGCGCGGCAGCAGGTCGAGAATGGCGCGCAGGTGATCGACGTCAACATGGACGAAGGCCTGCTCGATGCGGTCGAGGCGATGACCACCTTCCTCAAGCTGATCGCCGCCGAGCCCGATATCGCGCGCGTCCCGATCATGATCGACAGCTCGAAATGGGAGGTGATCGAGGCCGGGCTGAAATGCGTCTCGGGCAAGCCGATCGTCAATTCGATCAGCATGAAGGAGGGCGTCGAGCCGTTCCTGGCCTATGCGCGCAAATGCATGGCCTATGGCGCGGCGGTGGTCGTCATGGCGTTCGACGAGACCGGGCAGGCCGATACCCAGGCGCGGAAGATCGAGATTTGCGAGCGCGCGTACAAGCTGCTCACCGGGATCGGCTTTCCGCCCGAGGATATCATCTTCGATCCCAATGTCTTCGCGGTCGCGACCGGGATCGAGGAGCATAATAATTACGGCGTCGACTTCATCGAGGCGACGCGCGAGATCAAGGCGCGCTGCCCGCATGTCCATATCTCGGGTGGGCTGTCGAACCTCAGCTTCTCGTTCCGCGGCAACGAGCCGGTGCGCCGCGCGATGCATTCGGTGTTCCTCTATCATGCGATCCCCGCGGGGATGGACATGGCGATCGTCAACGCGGGGCAACTCGACGTTTACGATACGATAGACCCCGAACTTCGCACCGCATGTGAAGATGTCGTGCTCAACCGCGACCCCGAGGCGGGCGAGCGGCTGGTCGCGCTGGCGGAGAAGTTCCGCGGCAATGATGCGGCGGCGGAGAAAGCGGCCGAGGAATGGCGCGGCTGGCCGGTCGGCAAGCGGCTGGAACATGCGCTGGTCAAGGGGATCGACGCGCATATCGTCGCCGATACCGAGGAGGCGCGGCTGTCGCTGCCGCGCCCGATCGAGGTGATCGAAGGCCCGCTGATGGACGGGATGAACGTCGTCGGCGACCTGTTCGGCGCGGGCAAGATGTTCCTGCCGCAAGTCGTGAAGTCGGCGCGCGTGATGAAGAAGGCGGTCGCGCACCTCCTGCCGTTCATCGAGGCGGAAAAGGAGGCCGGCGCCAAGGCCAAGGGCCGGATCGTGATGGCGACGGTGAAGGGCGACGTCCACGATATCGGCAAGAACATCGTCGGGGTCGTGTTGCAGTGCAACGGCTTCGAGGTGGTCGATCTCGGCGTGATGGTGCCGTGGTCGACGATCCTCGCCGCGGCGAACGAGAATGACGCCGATATGATCGGGCTTTCCGGCCTGATCACCCCGAGCCTCGACGAGATGGTGACGGTCGGCGAGGAGATGGAACGCGCGGGCATGAAGATGCCGCTGCTGATCGGCGGCGCGACCACCTCCAAGGTCCATACCGCGCTGCGCATCGCGCCGGCCTATTCGGGACCGGTGGTGCATGTGCTCGACGCCAGCCGCGCGGTCGGCGTCGCCACGACGCTGGTCAGCGATACCCAGCGCGACGATTATGTCGTCAAGGTCGCGGAGGAATATGCCGCGGTGCGCCGTGCGCGCGAGGGCAAGGGGCAGAACGAGCTGCTCCCGCTCGCCAAGGCGCGCGCCAACGGCTTCGTCGCGGATATGGCGCTCAAGCCGCCCGCGCCGCTGCAGCCGGGCATTCACGCGTTTCGCGACTGGGATCTCGCCTCGCTGCGCGATTATATCGACTGGACGCCGTTCTTCCGCGCGTGGGAGCTGGCCGGGGTGTTCCCGGCGATCCTCGATGATGCGGTGGTCGGCGAAAGCGCGCGCTCGCTGTACGACGATGCGCAGAAGATGCTCGATCGCATCGTCGCCGAGAAATGGCTCACCGCGCGCGCCGTCGTCGGGCTGTGGCCGTGCGCGCGGCACGAGGACGATGTGATCGTCGACCTTAAGGGCGATTTCAACGCCGAGGAATTGAAGGGGCTCGACCTGCTCGATCTGGTCCAGGGGACCGACGTGGTGCGGCTCCCCTTCCTGCGCCAGCAGATCGTCAAGCGCGAGGGGCGGGCGAATATGTGCCTCGCCGATTTCGTCGATCCCAAGGGCGACTGGATCGGCGGGTTCGCGGTGTCGATCCACGGCATCGAGCCGCATCTCGCGCGGTTCAAGGCGGCGATCGACGATTATTCGGATATCCTGTTGAAGGCGCTGGCGGATCGTCTCGCCGAAGCGATGGCGGAGGCGCTCCACCAGCATGTCCGCACGACCCTGTGGGGCTATGCCCCCGACGAGCAGCTCGATAACGAGGCGCTGATCCGCGAGAAATATCGCGGCATCCGCCCCGCGCCGGGCTATCCGGCCTGCCCCGAGCATAGCCTCAAATCGACCTTGTTCGAGATGCTCGACGCGCATCACGCCACGGGGATCAGCCTGACCGAGAGCTTCGCGATGCTGCCGACCGCGGCGGTTTCGGGTTTCTACTTCGGCCACCCGCAGGCGGAATATTTCGGTGTCGCGCGGATCGGCGAGGATCAGGTGAGCGATTATGCCGCGCGGCGCGGGGTCGATCTGGAGCGCGCGAAGCGGTTGCTGCGGCCGAATCTGGATTGAGGATTTCGCGCATTACCTCTCCCCGTTCGCCCCTGAGCTTGTCGAAGCCGTGTAACTTTTCTTCCGGCGAAGAAAGTACAGCCCTTCGACAAGCTCAGGGCGAACGGAGAGGAGGCTAAATCAACCCCTTGGCGCGCAGGCTGACATGCCCTTGCGCCCCGATCACGATATGGTCGTGGACCGCGATCCCCAGCGGGCGCGCGGCGTCGGCGATCGCGCGGGTGATGTCGATATCCGCGCGGCTCGGCGCCGGGTCCCCCGAGGGGTGGTTGTGGACCAGAATGATCGCCGCCGCGCCGAGATCGATCGCGCGGCGGATCACCTCGCGGACATGCACCGAGGCCTGGTCGATCGAGCCCTGGCTCATCACCTCGTCGCGGATCAGCATGTTGCGGGTGTTGAGATGGAGCACGCGGAAACGCTCGATCGCGTGATGCGCCATATCGGCGTGGAGATAGTCGAGCAGCGCCTGCCAATTGCCGAGCACCGGCCGCGCCGCGACCGCGCCGTGCAGCAGCCGCAACGCGG
>NZ_MKRR01000167.1:3934-9730 GCF_001897045.1 Sphingomonas sp. 66-10 | reverse complement strand
CCGATGCCGCCGAATTCCCGGAGCAGCGCCTTGGCGAGCGGCTTGGTATCGCGGCGCGGGATGGCGAGCGCGAGGAGATATTCGATCAGCTCGTGATCGAGCAACGCATCCCCGCCGCCGCGCGCCAGCAACCGTTCCCGCAGCCGCGCGCGGTGGCCCGCGGTATCGGGAGAGGCATCGCCGTCGGCCATCGAAGCGGAGGGTAAGGGGCAAACCCCCGCGGGGCAACGGCGGGGGGTGTTTTCGCCGCGATCGCATATCATCCGCCACCCCACGCGTGACCCGGGGGCCACCGGGAGGCATCGGATGAGCAAGAGCGTTTTGCCGTAAGGCGGGCGGCGCGGTGGGGCGCCGGTACAAGGCCGGCGTGACGGGTAACGTCCGGCTGACGAACGGGCCGATGGCTCCATGCAATTGCATGCGCGTTGTATCGGCGGTTATGGATCGATCCTCGGGCGATTTGGAAGGACGGCGGACGGCGGTGGAGGAAAGCGAAGTACCGCGCCGCCGTTTCCTCAGGAGCAGACGCCGCCGCATCGGCGCCGCCGCCGGTGCGATCGCGGTCGCGGCGTTCGGCGTGCTGTGGGTGCAGCGCGTGCCGATCGCGACCGACTTCATCGATCGCGAATTGGCGCGCGACGGGGTCACCGCGCGCTATCGCATCGCCGACCTCGGGCCGGGGCGGCAGCGGCTAACCGATGTGGTGATCGGCGACCCGGCTGATCCCGATCTCGTGGCCGATTGGGTCGAGACCTATACCGCGATCGGGTTGACCGGACCCTATGTCGCCGGGGTGAGCGCGGGGCATGTCCGGCTCCGCGCACAACTGGCCGACGGCAAGCTCTCGCTCGGCACGATTGATCGGCTGCTGCCCGCGCGCGGCGGCAAGGGCGGCCTGACGCTGCCGGCGATCGATCTTGCGGTGGAGGATGCGCGCGTCCGGCTCACGACGCCTTATGGTGTCGTCGGCCTGAAGATTGCCGGAAACGGGCGCCTCGACAATGGCTTCCGCGGTACAGTTGCGGCGCTGGGTAAGGAGCTGACCGCCGGCGGATGCACCTTCGTCGAGCCCAATGCCGTCCTGAAAGTCGCGATCGGCCGGGAAGGGCCGCGCTTTTCGGGGCCGGTCGGCCTTCCCGAAACGCATTGTGGCGGGGTGACGCTGGAGGGCGCGCGGATCGGGGTCGACGCGGCGCTCGGCGCGGCGTTCGACCGTTGGTCCGGCAGCATCGGGCTGCGCGCCGAGCGGTTGGCCGGCGCCGGCGCACGCGCGGCGAGCGTCGGCGGGACGATCGCTTTCGCGGGCAATGCGCGACGCACCGAAGGAACCGTCGATCTCGGCAGCGGGCCGTTCGCCTTGCCCGCGGCGCTGGGCGAGCGGCTCGGGTTCACCGGCAAATGGCGGCTGATCGACGGCCGCCCGACGCTGACCGGCGAGGCCCGGGCGCGCGGGGCTGCGCTCGACGACAGGACGCGCGGCACGATCGCGCGCGCCGGAGAAAGCGGCGCGGGGACGCCGATCGCCCCGCTGGCCCGCAATCTGGCGGCAGCGGTGGAGCGCGCCGCGCGGCGGTTCGATGTCGTCGGCACGATCGCGCTGGTGCAGGATAATGTGCTCACGCTGTCGGGTCTGTCGGCGACCGCGGCGAGCGGCGCGCGGCTCGCGCTCGACAGCGGCGGCGTGACCTTGGGCAAGGCGGCGGGCTGGCAGCTCGACGGCGCGGCGTCGCTGTCCGGCGGCGGCTTCCCGACGACGCGAATCGCGCTGCACCAGCCGCGTGCGGGCGCGCCGCTCACCGGCACCGCGACGGTCGCGCCTTATGCGGCGGGCGGGGCGAAGCTGGCGCTCGCGCCGGTCTCCTTCGCCAGCGACCCGCAGGGCCGGGTGACGATCCGCACCGCCGCCGCGCTTTCCGGCCCGCTCGCCGACGGCGCGGTCGAGAATCTGCGTCTCCCGTTGATCGCGACGGTGGCGCGGGGTGGGGTGACGCTCAACCCGATGTGCACCCCGCTCGCCTTCGATCGGCTCGCGGCGGGCGGGCTGGTGCTGCGCCCGGCGCGGTTGACCTTGTGCCCGACCGGCCGCGCGCTGTTCGACACGCGCACCGGCTATGGCGCGCGAATCGCCGCGACGCGGCTCGAAGGGACGATCGGGTCCAGCCCGGTGACGCTCGCCGCTACCGGCGGGGAAGCGCATGCCGGCGGCTTCGCGCTCGCCGGCGTGGAGGCGCGGATCGGGCCCGCGGATCGGCCGACCGCGCTCGATTTCGCGCGGATCGACGGCGCATTCGGCGCGAAGGGTCTCGGCGGCACCTTCTCCGGCGGTGCGGGGCAGATCGCCCATGTGCCGCTGCTGCTCAGCGCGGCGGACGGGCGCTGGACCTTCGCCGGCGGCGTGCTCGACCTGACCGGGGCGCTTGCCGTCGCCGATGCCGCGGCGAGCCCGCGGTTCGTGCCGCTCGCCGCGCGCAACGTCGCGCTGCGGCTGGCCGACGGGGTGATCACCACCACCGGCGAATTGCGCCAGCCGACCAAGGATGTGAAGGTCGCCGACGTCACGATCCGTCACACGCTGGCGAGCGGGGCGGGGACGGCGCGGCTTGCGGTGCCCGGCGTCACCTTCGGCAAGGATTTCCAGCCCGATGATCTGACCAAGCTCACCTTTGGCGTGATCGCCGATGTGCAGGGCAGGGTGACGGGCGAGGGCGATATCGCGTGGAATGCGGCCGGGGTCACCTCGACCGGTGCCTTCCGCACCGGCGGGCTCGATCTTGCCGCCGCCTTCGGTCCGGTCACCGGGTTGAAGGGGGAGATCCGTTTCACCGATCTGCTCGCGCTGGAAAGCGCCCCGGGGCAGGTGGCGACGGTCGCGTCGATCAACCCCGGCGTGCCGGTGACCGACGGGCGCATCGTCTATCAGACGCTCGCCAATACGCGGGTGAAGGTCGAAAGTGCGCGCTGGCCGTTCGCGGGGGGCGAACTGACGCTCGATCCGGCGCTGCTCGATTTCTCGGTGCCCGAGGTTCATCGGCTAATCTTCCGCGTCAACGGCGCCGAAGCCGCACAATTCCTTCAACAATTCGATTTCAAGAACCTCGACGCGACCGGGGTGTTCGACGGTTCGCTGCCGATCGCGTTCGACGAGAGCGGCGGGCGGGTGGAGAGCGGCCATCTCATCGTCCGCCCCGGCGGCGGCGGGATCGCTTATGTCGGCGAGCTGACCGCGAAGGATCTTGGCACCTGGGGCAATATCGCGTTCCAGGCGCTCAAATCCTTGCGCTACAAGAGCCTCGACATCGTGATGGACGGGCCGCTGGCGGGCGAGATGGTGACCGAAGTCCGCTTCGCCGGCGTCTCGCAGGGCGAGGGCGCCAAATCGAACTTCCTGATTCGCCGGCTGCAGAAACTGCCGTTCGTGTTCAACGTCCGGATCAAGGCGCCCTTCCGCGGGCTGCTCGATTCGGTCGCGTCATTTTACGATCCCAAGAGGCTGATCGAGCGTAATCTGCCCGCCCTGCTGGAGGAGCAGGAAAAGCAGCAACAAAAGGCGAAACCGCCCGCCGCGCCCGTTCAGCCCACCGCAAGCGAGAAAATGCCATGAAGCAAGCCGGATTGACGAAGCAAGAGAGGCGCACGACCTTCGAGACGATGAGAGGAACGATGGCGATCCTGTTGGGTGGCGTGTTGGCCGGCGGCACCGCGGCGTGCGTCAACGTCTCCGCGCCCGACAAGCCGATCGTGATCAACCTCAACATCAACGTGACGCAGGAAGTGGTATATCGGCTCGACAATGAGGCGAAATCGCTGATCAAGCAGAATCCGGGGATTTTCTGACGATGACCTACGCTAAGAACTTCAGGACTGTGCTGATGGTCGCCGGCGCGCTGGCGGTGACCGGCGTTTCGGCCGTCGCCTTCGCGCAGCGCGACCCGGCCTATGCCGCGGCGCGCGCCGAAGGGAAGGTGGGCGAACAGCCCGACGGCTATCTCGGCGTGGTCGGCGCGGGCACGCCCGAGCTGCGCGCCCTGGTCAATTCGATCAACATCCAGCGCAAGGCGGCCTATACCCAGAAGGCGCAGGCGTCGGGCGCGACGGTGGAGCAGATGGCGTTCACCTCGGGCTGCAACCTGATTCAGCAGACCAGCGCAGGCGAGAAATACAAGACGCCATCGGGCGCCTGGGCGACCCGCGGCGCCGGTGCGCCGGAGCGCGATTCGCGCTGTATCTGATCCAGGTTATCGATCCTCATCCCGGCCTTGGGCCGGGGTGGGCGGCGCGACTGCGTAATCCGACGCGATGTCGGAACCTTGCCATCGGGTGACGAAGTGTTGACACCCCCGGACCCCCCGGCTAACCGGACCCGGCCTTGGCGGGCTCGCCCTTCGGCTTGACAGCGCCTGCCCGTCGCACGGGGGAGCGCGGATGGCCGAACAAGAGCCCGGACCGGAGAATCTCGACGAGGACGCGCGCCTCAAGTCGCTCGACGAGCGGCTGAAAGCGGCGCGGAACGACGAGGCTAAACGGCAAGGCGCGAGCAAGGCGAACGACGATGCGGGTTACCGCCTCGGCAATCGCGTGCTTGCTGAGCTTGTAGGGGGAATGGCGGGCGGCGCCTTGATCGGTTGGGTGATCGATCGGTTCGCCGGCACTTCTCCCTGGGGCCTGTTGGTGATGCTCGCCCTCGGGACGATCGTCGCTTTCAGGAACATCATTCGGATTTCACAGCGCCCGAAGTGATTTCGGGCGCTTTGTTCAAGGATTGAGCGAAGTGGCAGGCGGCGGCAAGATCGATCCGATGCACCAGTTCCTGGTGGAACCGCTGTTCGGGACGCAGAATTGGTCGATCGCGGGCTATAATGTGGCCTTCACC
The DNA here is from genome assembly GCF_001897045.1 of Sphingomonas sp. 66-10. NCBI lineage: Bacteria > Pseudomonadati > Pseudomonadota > Alphaproteobacteria > Sphingomonadales > Sphingomonadaceae > Sphingomonas > Sphingomonas sp. 66-10. Next base: position 4,860 of record NZ_MKRR01000167.1, on the reverse strand, counting down.
AATTCGGCGGCGTGGATGTGCGTGGCGACCGTGGCGCTGATCGCGTTCATGACGATGGGGACGCGCGGCGCGCTGATCCCGGGTCGCGGGCAGATGATGGTGGAGGGCTTCGTGCGCTTCATCGACAATATGCTCGCCGCGAACATCGGGCCGGAAGGGAAGCGCTACGTTCCCTATATCTTCTCGCTGTTCATGTTCATCCTGTTCGCCAACGTGCTGGGGCTTCTGCCGCTCGGCATCTTCGGCATCCACCCGTTCACCTTCACCAGCCATTTCACGATCACCGGGGTGCTGGCGATCATCAGCTTCTCGATCGTGCTGATCGTCGGCTTCTGGCGCCACGGCTTCCATTTCTTCAGCCTGTTCGTGCCGCACGGCACGCCGATCTGGCTGCTCCCGCTGATCCCGCTGATCGAGTTCGTCTCGTTCATGGTCCGCCCGTTCAGCCTCGGCCTGCGACTGTTCGTCGCGATGACCGCGGGGCACGTGCTCCTGAAGGTGCTGGCGGGCTTCATCATCAATTCGGGCGCTGCCGGGATCGGCACCGGGCTGTTCGTCGGCGTGCCCTCGTTCGTCCTGATGGTCGGCATCTCCGCGCTCGAGCTGCTGGTGGCCGGCATCCAGGCCTATGTCTTTGCGCTGTTGACCTCGCTGTACATCAACGACGCGGTCAATCTGCACTGAGTTTTCGTCTGAGTTTCAAACCCCTTATAAACTGGAGTTAAATCATGGATCCTGCAGCTGCTAAGCTCATCGGTGCCGGTCTCGCGGCGATCGGCGCCGGCATGGCCGCCATCGGCGTCGGCAACGTCTTCGGCTCGTTCCTCGAAGGCGCGCTGCGCAACCCGGGTGCCGCCGACGGCCAGCAGGGCCGTCTGTTCATCGGTTTCGCCGCGGCCGAACTTCTCGGTCTGCTGTCGTTCGTC
>NZ_MKRR01000167.1:0-3925 GCF_001897045.1 Sphingomonas sp. 66-10 | reverse complement strand
CGCCGCCGAGGCAGGACGAACATGCCACAGATATCCCAGCTCGCCGCCGTTTACGCGTCGCAGGTCTTCTGGCTGCTGCTGACGTTCGGCATCGTGTTCTTCGTCGTGGGCCGCGGCATGCTGCCCAAGGTGCAGAAGACGATCGATTCGCGCGACAAGTCGATCGCCGACGATCTCGCCGCCGCGTCCCGCGCGCGCGACGAGGCCGACAAGGCCGAGGAAGCATGGCGCCAGCGCGATCATGCCAACCGCGAAAAGGCGCAGGCGCTGGTCGCCGAAGCCCGTTCGCGCGCCGCCAAGGCGACCGAGGCGACGCTCCGCGCGGCGCATGAGGAGCAGGCGGCGAAGGTCGCGGCCGGCGAGGCGGAGGTCCGTGCGGCCACCGATCGTGCGCTGGCCGAGATCGAGGCGGTCGCCGCCGAGGCCGCGCAGGAGATCGTCTCGCGCGTCTCCGGTGCGTCGGTGTCGCTGGACGAGGCGAAAGGGGCCGTGAAGGCGGCGATGACGCATGGCTGATCTTCTTCTTCTTTCGCAGGCCGCCGAGGCTGCTGCCGAGGGCGCGGAACATGCCGCCGATCCGGCGCTGTTCGGGGTGCTGAACAGCACCGTCTGGGTGTCGATCGCGATGGCGGTGCTGATCGCGATCGTGATCTGGAAGGGCGGCATCCGTGCGATCGGCGCGATGCTCGATCGCCAGATCGCCGATATCCGCAAGCAGCTCGACGAAGCCAAGCAGCTGCGTTCCGAGGCCGAGGCGCTGCGCGACGAATATGCGCGCAAGATCGCCGATGCCGAAAAGAACGCCGCCGAAATGGCGACCCAGGCGGAGCATGAGGCCGAGGCCGTGATCGCCCAGGCCAAGGCCGATGCCGCCGAGCTGGTGCAGCGCCGCGCCAAGATGGCCGAGGACAAGATCGCCGCCGCCGAGCGCGCCGCGATCGCCGAGGTCCGCGCCAAGACCGCCGATGCGGCGGCCAAGGCGGCCGGCACGCTGATCGCCGAGCGCCACGGCGCGAGCGCGGACAAGGCGCTGGTCGACCGCACGATCGCCGGGCTGAGCCGTCCGCACTGAGCGGTTTCGTCTTAGTGAAGATACGAACGGGGCGGCCTTGGGGTCGCCCCGTTTCGTTTTGGGCGCCCGTCGTCAGGGGCGCCACCTTTCCTCCGTTCGGGTTGAGCCTGTCGAAGCCCTGCACTTTCTTCCGACGAAGTAGGGCAGCCTTTCGACAAGCTCAGGGCGAACGGAGGGGTTTTTCAGAATGGCAGCGGGGCGATATCCGGTTCGCGCCAGTCGTGCCGCGCATCGCGACAGAACAGCCGGTCGCGCCGCCAGTAGCCGAGCAGCCAGTCGGGCTTGCCGAGCGGTGAGGCGAGCAGCGCGGCGAGGATCGCGGACAGCCCGATCTCCCCCGGATAACCCGCCAGATGCGCCGCCGCCGCCCGTAGCGACGCAATCGTGATCGTATGGTGATAGCCGCCTTCGTCGGTGTTGGGCGTATCGGTCGCCTCGTTGTAGCGACGGATCGTCTCGCGCATTGCTGCGGGTGTCGCGACGTGGGGCCGGTGGCGGAGCAGCCAGAGCGCCGCCGCGAAATGCGCGGCGTGGCTCCATTCGCTTTTGGGCAGCGTGCAATCGAGCACGCCGAGCGCGATCCGCTCGATCGCTGCGTCATCGAGATCATGGGTCATGTCGGTCATCCGTCAAAAAAGGCCCGACCGACACGAAAAACCCCGCCGATCGGGCGGGGTGGTGGAGTGTCGCGAGGCGGGTCGGCTGCCTTCAGCAGCGCCCTCGATCGAGCACGCGCGCCAACGCCGCCAGAAAGGTGCGGGTTTGTTGGGTGTGCTTGCTCATGCTGTCGGGATTATCAGGCGCGGGCGGCAGGCTCAAGCGCCTCCCGAGAGCCGTTGTGCTCCCGCGAAGGCGGGAGCCCAGGCTGTTCGCGGGGACACAAGGCGGATTACGCGGATGCTCCTGCCACGCTAATGCACCGGCATGAGCGACGCGCGCGAATCGGGCTTGGCCCTCGATCCCAAATATGATGCCAACGGGCTCGTTACGGCGGTGGTCACCGATCGGGCGAGCGGCGCGGTGCTGATGGTCGCGCATATGAACGCCGAGGCGCTCGCCGCGACCCGGGCGAGCGGCGAGGCGACCTTCTGGTCGCGCAGTCGCGGGCGGCTGTGGAAGAAAGGCGAGACCTCGGGCAACGTGCTGCGCGTCGCGGAGATCAGGATCGATTGCGATCAGGACGCCTTGTGGCTGATCGCCGACCCCGCCGGCCCCGCCTGTCACACCGGCGCGTTGAGCTGCTTCTACCGCCGCCTCGCCGACGACGGGCTGGAGCGCGTCGATTGAGCCGAGCCGCGCTGGCGTTGCTCGTTCTGCTCGCCGGGTGCGGCACATCGCCCGCGCCGGCGCCCGAGCAGAGTGGTGCCGGGGCGCAACTCGAACGCGCGGCGATCGCGGCCGGGATGGTCGGTGACCCTACGCATGTCGACCCGGTCGGGGTGTTCGCATCGGAGAGCGACCATGTCTGCATCCTCCGCGCCGGCGGCGGCTATCGCATCGGCGCGAGCGTCGATTACGGCGACGGGCATCATTGCATTGCGCGCGGCACCGCCAAGGGGGTGGGGACGCTTGCGGTGACGCTGGGCGCCGGGTGCCGCTTCGAGGCGCGGCTCGACGGCGCCAAATTGGCCTTCCCGCCGGTACTGCCCCAATCCTGCGAGCAACTATGCACCGGCCGCGCATCGCTGAGCGCGCTCACCGCCGAGCGACTGAGTGCGGCCGAATCCGAGGCCGCCTCGCTGCCCGCACCCGACGGCAAGCCGCTATGTGGGGCCGCGGGTTGAACCCGTCCGCGTCATTCCCGCGAAGGCGGGAATCTATTCGCGCAGGTCACGGAAAGAGTCGTGAGGCCAGCCAGAATGGATTCCCGCCTTCGCGGGAATGACGGAGGATTTCAAGGGCGGTCACCGGTCGGGACAAAGTTGACGTTCACGTAAAGGGAAGTTAGCTTCCTCTTATGTCGAGCGTTGCCGCCTACGCCCAGATTCCCCCGCTGCCCGATCGCGACGATTTCTCGATCACCGATCTGGCGGCCGAATTCGGGGTCACCGCGCGGGCGCTGCGCTTCTACGAGGACGAAGGCCTGATCGCGCCCGAGCGGCGCGGCACCGCGCGAATCTATTCGCACCGCGATCGCGCGCGGCTGGCGTGGATCCTGCGCGGCAAGCGCGTCGGGTTCAGCCTCGCGGAGATCCGCGAGATGATCGACCTCTACGACCTCGGCGACGGCCGCCACACGCAACGCGCGGTCACGATCGAGCGTTGCCGTGCACGCATCGCCACGCTCGACGCGCAAAAGAAAGACATCGACGCCGCGATCGCGGAGCTGGGCGATTTCGTCGCCTTGCTCGAGGCCGGCGCAACCAAGGAAGCCTGATCCATGCCGCAATATACGCCGCCCGTCCGCGACACGCGTTTCGTGCTCGATCACGTCGTCAAGCTCAACAATTACACCAATCTGCCGAGCTTCGCGGCGGCGACCCCCGATACGGTGGACGCGGTGCTCGAAGAGGGCGGGCGGTTCGTCGCCGAGGTGCTGTTCCCGCTCAACCAATCGGGCGATCAGGAGGGGTGCACCCGTCACCCCGACGGGACGGTGACGACGCCCAAGGGCTTCAAGGACGCCTATGCCAAGTTCGTCGAATCCGGCTGGGGCACGCTTTCCGCGCCCGAGGCATTCGGCGGGCAGGATATGCCGCACGTCGTCGCGACGGCGTTTCAGGAATTCATGGTTTCGTCGAACATGGCGTTCGCCATGTATCCGGGGCTGGCGCACGGCGCGATTTCCGCGCTGCGCGTGAAGGGGTCGCCCGAGCAGCAGCAGACCTATCTGCCGAAGCTCGTGTCGGGCGA
>NZ_MKRR01000166.1:25232-34789 GCF_001897045.1 Sphingomonas sp. 66-10 | reverse complement strand
GCCGGTTCGCGTGGCATCGGCGCTTTGGTGCTGGGCTTCTCCGGACCCGATGAGATCGCCAAGAAGAATGCGATCTACCGCGAGGCATTCCGCACCCGCGCGGCGAGGGATCAGGTCGGCTTCCGCCCGACCGAGCATCTCGCGGCCTTATGCGCCTCGGTGGTGCTCGACGATCGCGAGAAGGCGCGGCGGATCGGGTTGCGCGGCCAGCGTTTCTTCGCCGAGGCGATCGCGCATTGGTATCAGGGCGGGCCGAAGCCGACGATCGATGAGGAGCTGACCGGCGATCAGCAGGCGGCGATCCTCCAGCAGGAGAAGGAGGCGGTGGTCGCCTATCTCTCGGAAGAGAAAATCCCGGTCGGCGACGAGGTGACGAGCAATTACACCGTCGCGCAGGATGCTTATGGCACGCCCGAGGATTGCATCCGCTATGTCCAGCGGTTGTTCGACTCGGGCGCCGACGAGATCCTGTTCCTGTTCCAGATGGGCGGCGTGCCGCACGCCGCGATCATGGAGACGATCCGCAACATCGGCGAAAAGGTCATCCCGCACTTCCGGGGGAAATAAACCCAGGCATATGTGTCCCCGCCTTCGCGGGGACACGATTCAGAACGCGAACCCCGCAGTCAGCCCGAAGGTGCGCGGCACCTGATAGACGCCGATCACCGTGGTCGACAGATTGCGCGCGAATTCCAGCGCCTTGTTGTCGGTGAGATTCTGCACCCAGGCGCTGACCTTCACCTTGGTCCCCGCGACCGGCAGGTCGAACACCGACAGCCGCGCGTTGATGTCGAACCGCGAGGGCAACGTCGTCAGATTGCCGGTCGCGCTGTTGGGCAAAGGATCGCTCAGCCTCTTGTCGCGGAAGAAGCCGTCGATGCGGAGCGAGGCATAGCTGCCGTTGGAGAGATGCACGAAATCATATTGGCCGCCGACGCTGGTGGTGAACCGCGGTGCGAGCGAATTGACCGGGCCGTTGACCGGATCGGGCGACAATTTGTTGTCGAGATAGCCGAACGAGGCGTTGAAGGTCAGCCCGGCGGTGGGGAGCGCGGTCAGCTCGAGCTCGAAGCCATTTTCGCGCGCCGTGGGGGCGGAGATGATATAGGTCCCCGCCGCGGCGGTGAACGCCAGCGTCTGCACGTTGCGCCGATCGGCGTGGAACAGCGCCGCGTTGATTCGCAAGGTCCGCCCGATCAGGTCGCCCTTGAAGCCGATTTCGTAGCTGTTCATCGTCTCGGGCTTGAACGGGATCCCGCCGACCACCCCGCCGGAAAGATAGCCGGTCGCGAACCGCGCATAGGCGCGCATATTGGGGTTGAAGATCCAGGTCGCGGTCGCGTCGAAATCCCAATGATCGCTCGACGCGGTGAAGGTGGCGGCGGGGATCGCGAAGGGCCGCAGCCCGCCGGCGATGATCCTCTCCAGCCGGTCGTCCTTGGTGTAGCGGAACCCGCCAACCAGCTCGATATGATCGGTCTTGTAGGCGAGGTGGCCGTACCCCGCGATCGACTTGTTGCGCACCGCGACGTTCGATCCCGCGAGATAGTCGCTCGGCACCCCGAACAGGCTGGTCGTCGTCCCGGTGCCGGGCCCCTGGCTGGGGACGATCGTGCCGTCGGTCGGAAACAGATCGCCGAGAAACACCGGATTGTCGTCGCGCCCCACCTCGCGGAACCAGAAGCCACCGAGGATCCAGTCGAACCGCCCGGTCTTGCCGAGCAATTGCACTTCCTCGCTCCATTGGTTCTGGTGGCGATCCTCGACGCTGCTGATCACGGTGAACGGCCGCCCCGTGCCGGTGAACGGATCGACCAAAGCCGCGCCGTCGATATCGTTGCCGCCGACGAACTCGTCGAGCTTGCGATAGGCGGTGATGCTCTTGATCGAGATATCGTCGGTCACATCGTAGCGCAGCGTCAGGCTGTGGCCCTGGATGCGCAGCCGCGACGGGGTGGTGAAATCGAGCGGCAACGCATCCTGCCGCCTGGTCGAGGGCGGGATGACGACGCTTGCGCCGCGATAGATCGCGCCGGCGGTGGCGGCGAAGCTCGGATCGAAGCCGAGCAATTGCTGGCCGAGCTGGGTGCTGACCTTATCGGTATAATCGAATTTGTAATCGGCGACGAAGCGCCCGAGATCGAGCCGCGCCGCGACGCCGACCGCATCGGTATTCTCCGCGCCGAAGCTGTCGGCCGAGCGGATCGTGCCGAATGGCGCGGCGAAATTGTAGCTGCGCCCCGGGGTCAGGTTACGGACATAGCCGTCATGCTGATCGTGGAGGTAGCTGACGCGGACCGAGAGCGGGCCGAGCGCGGGCAGGTTGACCGTGATCTTGCCGCCGTAACGATCGAAATTGCCGACCGTCGCCTCGGCCCTGATGCCGAACGTCCCGGTCGGCGCGGCGGTGATGTAATTGATCGCGCCGCCGGTCGAATTGCGGCCGAACAAGGTGCCCTGCGGGCCGCGCAATACCTCGACGCGCTCGATATCGGCAAGATCGAACGCGGTGCCGGCGGGGCGGCCGAGATAGACGCCGTCGATATAGAGCCCGATCCCCGCATCGCTCTCGAACTTGAGCGAACCGGTGGAGATGCCGCGCAGATAGAATTGCGGCGCACTGGCCGAGCCGAACTGTCGCTGGACGTCGAGATTGGGGACGGTCTTGCCGATATCGGCGAAGCTCTTGATGTCGAGCGCGGCGATCTGCGCCTCGTTATAGCCGGTGACCGCGGCGGGAACGTCCTGCAGCCTTTCCTCGGTACGCCGCGCGGTGACGACGACATCGCCCAGCCCGGTAGGCGCGCGGCTCGTCTGATCGGTGGGCGGGGGTGCCTGTTCCTGCGCCCGGGCCAGCGCCGGGCACAGCGCCGCGGCGGCCGAAAAGCCAAGCAACATCGCGCGCGAAAACCGCATCGTTCCTCTCCCCAACCTGCCCGATTGTTCGGGCTTTTGCGTTGGGGTGAGCTTCAGCGAGGTGGGCGCGCGCCACTACGTCCAAATTGACTAGGGCGGCGGGAAAATCGCCCCTTCTTCTCCCCTCCCTGGTGAAGGGGGGAGTGATGTCGTCAGTTGGCCCGGCTCGGCCGGATCACGTCGAGCGCGCGGCCGTGGGCGGTGAGGTCGCCGATCAGGTCGTTCGCCATATGCCGCTCGACGAACCGCCAGCGGCCGTCGCGCTTCTCCACCGTGTCGCGATAATCGCCGCCGATCACTGCGCGCAGCGGCCCGTCCGGCACCTGCTGGAACACCATGACATAGGAACTGACGATCGCTCGATCTTCCCCCGCGGGCATGATCATCACATTGGCGAGCATGTGGCGCGTGCGAGGGGTGCCGTCGGGATAGACGATCACCCAGTCGCGGAATGCCCGCGCATAGGCCGCCGCGTCGCGATCGGCGAGCAACGTGCCGCCGCTATACACCCGCGCCTCGGCGAACAATTGCCCGACCGCGTCGAAATCGCCGCGATCGAGCGCATAGGGATATTGGAACAGCAGATTCTGGATCGCGAACCAGTCGTCGGCCTGCATAGGTCACTCCTTGGAGAATGCGGCGGTCTTGTGCCGGGCGAAGGCGGCCGACCGGCGCGTGCGGCGCTCGGCGGCGAGCAGCGGCAGCAGCACCAGCGCGGCGACGAACAACAGCCCGATCGTCACCGCGACCGGCAAGGCATAGCTACCCGACCGGTCGTAGAGCAGCCCTGCGAGCGGGGTCATTCCGAACAGGAAGGGCAAGGTAGCGATGCTCATCAACCCGAAGACGCGCGCGAAATTGGCCGGGCCGAACAAATGGCTGAAGATCACCCCTTGCGTTGCCGACACCCCCGCGCCGCACGCGCCGATCAGCACCGCATCGATCACCAGCGCCGGCACCCCGACGGGCGCGAGCAGGATGAAGAAGGTGGCGGATTGCAGCAACGCGTTGGCCATCAGCGCGCCGACCCCGCCGATCCGGTCGGCGAGCCAGCCAAACAGCGGCGAGCCGAGCATCCCCGCGCCGCCCGAGATCGCGAGCAGCAGGGTCGCGGTTTCGGCGCTATGGCCCTGGCCGGTGACGATCGCGACGAGATGGCTGATCTTCATGATCCCCGCGCCGACGATGATGCCGCCGGCGATCGCGAGCAGCCAGAATTCGCCGCGTATGAGGATCGCGCCCGATCCCGCACCGAGGTCTTTGCCCGCGCTTGCGCCGGCATAAGGGCCGTCGTGCACCGCAAAGGCGAAGGGCAGCACCGCGAGATGCGCGACCGCGACGCAGGCGAAGACCGCGCTCAGCCCGTGCGCCGCGAGGATCGCTGTGCTGGCGAGCGGGACGAGGGTGATGAACAATGGCATGTTGACCAGCCCGAGCGCGCGCCCCGGCCGGTCGCCGAACCAGCTCGACACCAAGGTGTTCGACGGCAAGGCCCCGAACATGACGAGGCTGGGGCCGATGATCAGCAGATAGATGGCGAGCGCCGCGCGGATATCGTCGACCAGCGCGAGCGACGCATAACCCCCCGCACCGAGCACGATCCCCGCGATCATCACGCGACGGATCGGCACACGGCGCACCAGCACCGTGCCGAGGAACGGCGCGAGCAGCGACAAGCTGACCACCGCGAGCGAAACCCCGAGCGAGGCGAGCGTGCGCGTGGTGCGGAACTGCGCCTCGATCGCCAGCACGATCGCGCCGAACGACCCGAAGGTGAGGCCGGTCGCGCTGTTCTGCATCAGAAAGGCGAGCGCCGCCATCCGCCACGCACCGGGCGGCGGAAGCGATTGCGGGGGACCGGTCATGGCGCACCTCTCCGTCGCGCCGGATCGGCCCGGTCGCATGTTTGCCGCGAGCATAGGGCGCGCGGCGCGCGGCGCTTAGTCCGTTTGGAGGAGATGGGCGTTTGGCTCTCCCATTATCACCCCGATCTTGAGGCGGGGTGATGTGGCTTACGCCGCGCCGCGCTGATGCCCCGCCAGCTCGGGCATGCTGGTGTGGATCAGATGAACGAGCTGCGACTGCCGGCACACCCCGGTCTTGGCGTAGATCGCGCGGAGATGCGCGCGCGCGGTGTTGATCGCGATCCCCAGCCGATCGGCGCTGTCCTGCACCGTCAGCCCGTTGGCGAGGCACGCCGCGATGCGCGATTCGGTGCGCGTCAGCTCGAACAATTCGCGCAACGCGTCGCTGGTCACGTCGAACTGCCGCTCGGGATCGCCGAGGAACAAGGCGATCGCGGGCGCGCTGCCGGCGTGGAGGAAATCGGGGGTCGCCACCGGGCGCGCGACCACGCCGAGATCGCGCTTTCCCGACGGGCGCTGGACGCGGAAGATATGCCCTTGCGCATCGCCTTCCTCGCCCGGCACTTTCTTGAGGAAGGCGCGGAAGGCGGCATCCTGACCGGGGGTGGCGAGCACGATCCGCGTGCCCGATAGCGCGATCCCGTCCGTCTCCTTCAATATCCCGTCGGCGATCGAATTGTGGCGGATGACGTTATACTGGCGATCGAGAATGATCGTACCGACCGCGAATTGCTCGATCGCCCCCGAATAAACCGCATGTTCGGAGCGCGACGCTTCGAGCCGCTGGAAGATCTCGATCGCCTGCCGCAGATGCGGGACGATCGCGGCGCAGCGCTGCCGGTCCCCGGCGGTGAAGGCGCTGTCGCCGCGCGCGCGGGTGATGCGCAGCCGCGTCTCGAATCCGCCGCTGCCGTGGAGATCGACCCCCAGGATATGCGCCGCATCCTCGAATTGCAGATAGTCGCGGTTGAATTCGGATTCGGTGAAATCGCCGAGGAAATCGTGGAGCGACACCACTTCGCCCTCGGGCAGATTGACGAACGGATCGATGCGGAAGAGGTGATCGCGATACGCCTCGATATGCGACGGGTCGGCGGTCGGGGTGATCATCAGGCTCGGCGGGGTCGCCGGCGAGCGGGTGATGATCAGCGTCGCATGTTTGGCGTGCATGTACTGGCGCAGCCTGGAGAGGAAGGCGCGCCACGGCTCGTCCTCGACCAGCGATCCGTAGAGCGCGGTGATCAGCGTGAGCAATTCGCTCGTCGTGGCCTGTTCTGCCGGCATCGTCGCCACGAAGCTTAGCGGTTTCGCGAGGGCTAACAAGGCGCGGCGCTCCGACGGAAGGCGGCGAGCGCCGCGAGGAGCAGGCCCAGCGCCGAGGTCGCGACGCCGACGCCGATGAACGCGCCGTTCGCGCCCAATGCCGTGCGCAGCGGATCGGCGGCGAGCGGGTTGAGGAACTGGCCGATGAACATCGCGCTGATCATGATGCTCGAGGCGCGGGCGTGGAGCGCATGCGGGGTGCGGCCGAGGATCGTCGATCCGATATTGGGCTCGACCAGCCCCGCGCCGACGCCGATCACTGCGAAGCCGATCAGCAACGCCGGTGCGCCGCCCGCGGCGGCGGCGATCAGGCATCCGGCGCCCATCAGCAGCGCGGTCGCGGCGAGCAGCGGCAGCGCGTCGACCCGCGCGCGCAAGGCAGCGAACATCGCCGAGGAGAGCGTCGCGCCGAGCGGACAGGCGGCGACGATCAGCCCGGCGGTCGCGGCGCCCTCGATCCCCTTGGCGGCGACGAGGAACGGCCCCTGGATTCCCGGCATGAACATCGCCAGCGTGAAGGCGAGGATCAGCGCATAATAGAGCATCAGCGGCTTGAGCGCGGCGAGGCTGCCGCCACGCGGCGGGCGCTCCCCGGCGACGCCGCGCTCGACCGCCAGCAGGACGAGGATGAGCACCGGCACGCCGAGCAGATAGAGCGAGAAGGCACCGCGCCATCCGAACAGGTCGACCAGCCGCCCGCCGAGCACCAGCCCGCCGATCGCCGCCGCCGACGAGACGCTGACGATATTGCCGAGCACGCGCTCGCGCCCGCCCGGCGCGTACCAGCGCCCGACCAGCGCGAGCGTGCAGGTCTGCAACGCGCCGCCCGAGAGGCCGAGCAGCAACCGCGTCGCAGCGAGCGCGGTGAAGCCGGAAAGCAACAGCCCGGCCGATCCGGCGACGGTGAACAGCGCGGCGGCGGCGGCGAAGGTGGTGCGGATGCCGATCCGCTCGCACGCGATGCTCGCCGCGGGCGCGCCGAGGATCAGCATGATCGCCGGCATCGTCATGATCATCTGCGCGAAGAACGCGCCGTCGCGCCCCGGCGCGAGATCGCGTGCCATCGCGGGCAGCGCCGAGGCGACCGCCATCGGGATCAGCGCGACGAGGGCAGGGGCCGCGAGCGCGAGCGTCACGCGGCATTGCGCTTGAAAAGCGAGGCTGGCTTTACCCACCACCGTCAGGCCGGGTTCGATTTGATGACCACCCCGGCCTTCGCCGGGGTGGTCGGGATCCAGTCTGGGCTCCCGCCCTCGCGGGAGCACAAGCGCGCGCGGTCAGCCACTCATGCCTCCGCGATCATATAGCCGCCGCTTGCCACCAGGCATTCGCCGGTGACGAACGCCGCGGCGGGGCTAGCGAGGAACAGCACCGGGCCGGCGATATCCGCAGGGTCGCCCCAGCGGCCGAGCGCCATGCGTTGCGCGGTGCCGGGGCCGTAGACCGGGTCGTCGGCGAAGCGCGCGGTCATCGCGGTGCGCACCGGGCCGGGCGCGACCGCGTTGACCCGGATCCCGCGCGGCCCCCAGCCTTGCGCGAGCGAGCGGGTCAGCAGCAAAAGCCCGGCCTTGGCGGCGCTGTATCCGGGGAAGATCGAATTGCCGAAGATCGCCATCATCGACACGATCGATACGACCGCGCCGCCGCCCGGCATGTCGCTGCGCTCGAGCAACGGCGCGAGCGCGGTGGTCAGGCGGTGCACGCCCTTGAGATTGACATCGATTGCGGCGTCGAAATCCTCGGGCGCGCTCGTCGCGCCGGCGTTGTTGATCAGGATATCGAGCCGGTCGAACGACGCGGCGAGCGCTTCGGTGCTGGCGTGGTCGCCGAGCTGGAAGCGGCGATAATCCGCGCCGGGCAGCGCGGCGGCATAATCGCGCGCGGCGGCGCGGGTGCCGGTAATCGCCACCTCTGCACCGCCTTCGAGAAACGCCTGCGCGATCGCCGCGCCGATCCCGCTCGTCGCCCCGGTCACCAGCACCCTGCGCCCGGTGAAGTCGAACCCGTTCATATCCTCACCCCGCGGTCTGGCCGGCGTCGACCGGCAAGGCGATGCCGGTGATCTTGCGCGCCGCGTCGGAGGCGAGGAAGGCGACCGCTTCGGCGATATCCTCCGGCTCGCACAGATCGCCGAGCTTGGGCGCGTTGCGCATCACCAGCGCCATATCGACCCCGTCGGGGAGCGCGACGCTGCCGTGCATCGCGGTCTTGACCCCCGTCGGGCAGATGGCATTGACCCGCACTCCAGCAGCGGCGAACTCCACCGCCAGCGATTTGGTCAGCGCGTTCACCCCCGCCTTCGCCGCGCAATAAGCGGTGGTATAGGGGATGCCGACCAGCCCCGCGGCCGAGCTCATGTTGACGATCGTTCCCTTGCTCTCGACGAGGTGCGGCATCGCCGCTCGGCACATGTGGAACACGCCGGAAAGGTTGATGCGCAGCATCCGTTCCCAGCGCGCGTCGTCGAACGTGTCGAGCGGTCCCCAGTCCATGATCCCGGCGATGTTGCACAGCACATCGAGCCGCCCGGTCGCCGCGATCGTCTCGGCGACGAGCTGGCGGCAGGAAGCAGCATCGCCCGCGTCGAACGGGATCGCGATGCATCCTGTTCGGGTGACGCGGTCGATGTCCTTGCGAACCTTGCCAAGCGCCTCGGCATTGACGTCGGCGATCACCACTCGCGCGCCGCGTACCGCGAGCAGTTTCGCGGTGGCGCGGCCGATCCCCGATGCGGCGCCGGTGACCAATGCGATCCTGCCCTGCATCAGATCGTCTCCGCCAGTTGCGCGGCATCGTGCATCGCGCCCTCGATATAGCCGACCCCGGTGCAATCCCCGGCGGTGTGGACGCTGAAGCCCGCGGCGCGCAGTTGTTCGGCGAGCGTGGTGTCGCCGGTCGCGCCCTTGGCGACGATCACCTCGTCGGCGTGGATCGTGCGCGTCTGGCCGAGCGTGTTGCGATAGCTCACCGTCTTGTCGCCGATCGCGATGTCGCTCGCCTCGGGGAGCAGGGTGACGCCCAGCTCCTTGAGTTCGTCGAGTACCCGCCAGCGCCGTACCACCTGAAGCCCCGCGCCGAACTTCGCGCCCTCGTCGAGCACAATCACCTTGCGCCCGCGCTTGGCGAGGAATTCCGCCAGCTCCAGCCCGACCAGTTCGCCGCCGACGATCGCGACCGTGTCGCCGAACGGCATCCAATATTCGCTCGCGGTGCGGATGAAGCCAGGGCGTTTGGTGAGCCCGGTCATCGCGCCCGCCTTCATCGCCGCGCGGGTTGCCCAGCCGGTCTTGTCGGCGATCGCGCCGAGATCCTGCCCGAGCATCAGCTTGCGCATATCGTCGCCGCTATAGACATTGGCGCGATCGGCGCCGGGGATCGCGGGCATCGCGCGCCGCGCGCCGGTCGCGACCACCACTTCCTCGACTCCCATGTTGCGCAGCAATTCCGGAGTGG
>NZ_MKRR01000166.1:23059-25081 GCF_001897045.1 Sphingomonas sp. 66-10 | reverse complement strand
GCCGATCACCGCCACATGCTTCGGCGCGGCGGTGCGCGGCAGGGTGCGCTCCAGCTCGAACCCGGTTTCGGGATTGACCGCACATTTCACCGGGCGGCTGAAGAAGATCTGGCTGATGCAGGTGTAGCAATAGATGCACGGCCGCACCGCCTCGCGCTGCCCTTCGGCGAGCTTGCGCGGCAGATGCGGATCGGCGAGCAATTTGCGCCCCATCGTCACGAAATCGAGCTTGCCCGCCGCGATGAAGCGATCGGCATCCTCGGGCTCGATCCGCCCGGGGCAGATCACGGGGATGCCGAGCCCGGCCTTGATCCGCGCCGCGGCGGCGACGAAATTGTTGGGGATATCGGTGGCATGCCCGGTCGAATAAGTCGCCCCGCGCCCCGGATGACCGTCCGCCGAGACGTGGATCGCATCGGCGCCGGCCGCCTCGGCAAGCCGCGCGGTCGCCGCGGCATCCTCGACCGTAATCCCGCCGTCGATCAGGAAATGCTGGCTGTCGAGCCGCGGCCAGACCGGCACATCGGGGCCGACCGTGGCCTTCACCGCGCGGATGATCTCGCACAAGAGCCGCGCGCGGTTTTCGATCGGGCCGCCATAGTCGTCGTCGCGCCGGTTGGAGAGTGGCGAAAGAAACGACGAGATCAGATAGCCGTGCCCGGCGTGAAGCTCGATCGCATCGACCCCGGCGCGCACCGCGCGCTCCGCCGCGCGTGCGAACATCGCGATCAGCGCCTTGATGTCGTCGGCGGTCATCACCTGGAAGCGGATCTCGCCCATTGCCGCCATCGGCGCGGTGAAGATGCGATATTCGTCCTCGAGGAACCCCTCCATCATGTCGCCGCTGTCCTTACCGACCAGCGGGATCGAGGGGGTCCATAACGGCCGCCCGGCGAGCATGTCGTTCATCGCAACCAGCCCGGCATGCTGGAGCTGGATCGCCAGCTTCGCGCCATGCGCGTGGAGCGCATCGGCGAGCGCGCGGACCCCGGGGATATGGCGCTCGTCGGAGATCGCCTCGTTGCGCCAATTGCCCGATCCGTCGGGATAGCCGATCGACACCGATCCCATCGTGATCAGCGCCGCGCCCCCCTTGGCGCGCTCGACATAATAAGCACGCAACCGCTCGCCGGTGATCCCGTCCTCATCGGCGAGGTTGGAGCCCATCGGCGTCATGAAGATGCGGTTGCGCAATTCCATCGCGCCGATCCGGCCGGGCGAAAGCAGGTGGCGGAAATGCCGCGACATTCTTGCTCCTCTCCGTTGCGCGTCGGTCAGCCGATCGCGCCGTCCTTAACCGCCTGCCATGTCGCGCTTGTGCCCAGCGCGCGCTCGACGACCTGCGGGTTCACATATTCGCGCCAGCGCGTGATGCGCCCGTCGGCGAACTCGAACAGGCTGATGTAGTTGTTCGAATAAGGCGCGCCGGTCGGCAGATATTCGCTGTGCGAGCTATATTCGGCGATCAATTTGCCGGGGTCGGCCATCTCGTGGATCGCCGCGATGCGATAGGCATAGGGGGTGAAATCGCGCAGGCTCTCCTCCAGCGCATCGCGCAGCCAGCGCGCGCCGCGCTGTTCGGTCGGAAAACCGTCCATCACCGGATAGGGCCATTCGAGCAGGATATCGTCGGCGAGGCACGCCTCGAATGTGTCGAAATCCTTGGTGCCCAGCGCCACCAGCATGCGCTCAAACAGCGCGACGTTTGCCGGATCGGTCATCCTTCGCCTCTCGATTATCGTTTTTCGCGCTCAGGCTATTGCCGCGCGAAGAAGCGCGCCTAGTCAATTCTGAGGAGATCGCGGATCATCGCTGCGGTTAAGCTCGACCGAAATCGAGTGGGAGAAGGATCGCCGTGGCGCTCAGGCTGGAAGATATCGAGCTGATCAAGCAGCTCAAACACCGTTACTGCCGCTTCCTCGATACGGCGGATGCCGCGGGGCTGACGAGCGTGCTCGCGCCGGAAGTGGTGGTCGATTATGTCGGCGCGACCTATCATTTCCACGCCGAGGGTAGCGCCGA
>NZ_MKRR01000166.1:20077-23035 GCF_001897045.1 Sphingomonas sp. 66-10 | reverse complement strand
CAGCGGGGAGAGTGCCGAGGGGCGCTGGACGCTGACGGACTGGGCGGTCGATTTGCGCACCGGGATCGAGACCAGCGGGGCATGCCTCTATCGCGACGAATACCGGCGCATCGACGGCGAATGGCGGATCAGCCGGTCGGCCTATCGCCGGCTGTTCGAGAAGGTGGCGAAACTCGATCCGCTGCCCGATTTCCCGGCGCGTTATCTCGCCGAAAAAGCCCAGCGGCCGGAGATTTGAGCATGAGCTATCCGCGCGAGGAAGTGGCGGCGGCGATCAGCGGGCTGCGCGATGCCTTCATCGAGGCCGAACGGCGCAATCAATGGTCGTGGCTGGCGGACGAATTCTACCACGAGGATTGCGTCTACATTTGCCCCTATGGCGGCGCGATGCCGGTGGTGGCGAACGGGCGCGAGGAAATCCGCCGCACGCATTACGGGCGCGATATGGACGTCGGCTCGGGCTGGGAGGGATGGAGCTTCCCGATCCTCGACTGGGCGATCGAGGGCGACCGGATCATCAGCCATTGGGTCAACCGCGGCCCCGGCCGCCGCGCCGACGGGAGTTTTTACGAAACCCACGGGGTTTCGCTGATCACCTACGGCGGCGAGGGCAAGTTCAGCTACCAAATGGATCTGTTCGATATCGCGCACCAGATGCGGCTGTGCGACGAGCTCGATGAAGCCGGACTGCTCAGCGCGACGTTGAAGCGCGATTGGGTGCAGCCGATGAAGGCGCGGCTGGTCGCGATGTTGCAGGCTTAGGCTCCCGCCTTTGCGGGAGCACAAGGGGTTTCCGCCCGCTGCCGATCCGGCCTAAGAGTCCGCACAACGAGCGTCGACCGGGGGAGGGCAGGGCAAGTGAAGACGGAGCGGCTCCACGGCCAGTCGGTCTATCTCGTCGAGGCGGTGAAACGCGCGCTCAAGGATCGCGGCATGACCTATGCCGATGTCGCCGCCGCGCTCGGGCTGAGCCACGCCAGCACCAAGCGGATCTTCGCGCAACGCAGCTTCACGATCGATCGCGTCGAGCAATTGTGCGAGCTGATCGGGATCAGCTTCCTCGATCTCGCGCGGATGGCGGAGGAGGGGCGGCCTGCCGCGCGCGACACGCTCAACGATGCGCTCGAACAGGCATTGGTCGACGATCCGATGCTGCTGTTCTGTTTTCACCTGCTGCTCGGCGGCTGGACGGTGGCGCGGATCGAGAACCATTATGGCGTCGGGCAGGCGATGCTGATCCCCGCATTGGTCAAGCTCGAACGGATGGGGCTGATCCAGCTCCTCCCCGGCAATGCAGTGCGGCTGATGACCGCGCGCAACATCAAATGGCGCCCCGGCGGCCCGATCCGCCGCTTCTTCGACCAGCGCGTGAAAGAGGAATTCCTCGCGCGCGATTTCTCCTCGCCCGGCTCGGTATGGGAATTCGAGATCGGCGAGCTTTCCGAGGCGTCGCGCGCCCTGTTGTCGCGGCGCATCGCCAATCTTTTCCGCGAGGTGCGCGATCTCGTCGCGCAGGATGCGGCGCTGCCCCCGGCGCTCAAGACCAATGTCGGGATGCTGATCGCCTCGACCCCGGTGCCGCTCGAACTGCTTGCCCGCGATATCGCTGATAGTCTTGAAAGTCAGGCTCCCGAGTATTGAAATACGCTACTTCGTAACCCGCGCTCGCGTTGATCGGGCGCGTCTGACGATACTCTTGTCCAAAGCCGGCACGAACCGGCGACAAGAGGAGATGATGCGATGGCGGCGCTCGCCCTTGAAGCACCGGCTGAACCACCGACGCTGGACGGTGGCTTACCCCTGTTGGGGCATCTGACGGATTTCTTCCGCGACCCGGTAAAGTTGCTGCGCGATGGCTATAACAAGCGCGGGCCGATCTTCAGCTTTCGCATGGGCGGGCGGCGGATGGTCGTGCTGCTCGGGCCGGACAATAACCGCTTCGTCTTCCAGGAAACCGACAAACTTCTGTCGATCCGCGAGTCGATGCCGTTCTTCCACAAGATGTTCTCGCCGAACTTCTACTCCTTCGCGGAGATGGAAGAATATCTCCGTCAGCGCGCGGTGATCATGCCGCGCTTCAAGGCGTCGGCGATGAAGCAATATGTGCCGGTGATGGCCGAGGAGTCGATGGCGCTGGCCTATAGCCTCGGCGACAGCGGCGAATTCGATCTGGTGCAGACGCTGGGGCCGGTGGTGATGGATATCGCCGCGCACAGCTTCATGGGGCGCGATTTCAAGCAGAAGCTGGGCCACGAATTCTTCGATCTGTTCCGCGATTTTTCGGGCGGGATGGAATTCGTGCTGCCCTTGTGGGTGCCGACGCGCAAGATGCGCAAGAGCCAGGCGGCGAAGCGCAAGCTCCACCGCATCCTCACCGACTGGATCGCCGAGCGCCGCCGCAACCCGGTCGAGCCGGCCGATTTCTTCCAGGATATCGTCGCGGCGACCTATCCGGACGGCACCCCGATCGCCGACGAGTTGATCATCCATATGATCCTGCTGCTCGTCTGGGCCGGGCATGAGACGACCACCGGGCAGGTGAGCTGGGCGCTGATCGATATCCTGCAGAACCCGGGTTATCGCGAGACGCTCCAGGGTGAATTGCAGCAGATCCTCGGCTCGACCTCCGGCGCGGATATGAGCTGGGATCAGGCGATCGCGATGCAGAAGATGGATCTCGCATTACGCGAGACCGAGCGGCTCCACCCGGTCGCGTTCACGATGATCCGCAAGGCCGCTGCCGATTTCGAGCGCGAGGGTTATCAAGTGCATAAGGGCGACTGGGTGCTGCTCGCACCCTCGGTCAGCCACCGGATGAGCGAGGTGTTCACCGCCCCCGATGAGTATCGCCCCGAGCGGTTCGATACCGAGCGCGCCGATGCGAAGGTGGAGAGCAACAGCCTGATCGGCTTCGGCGGCGGGATGCACCGCTGCGCCGGGGTCAATTTCGCGCGGATG
>NZ_MKRR01000166.1:18700-20057 GCF_001897045.1 Sphingomonas sp. 66-10 | reverse complement strand
GCCGATCGCGGGGGCAGGCACCTATTGGCCGGCGCAGCCGTGTCGGGTGCGTTATCGCCGCCGCAAACTGGAGGAGGCCGCGCCCGCCGATATCGCCGCGCTCGCCGCCGCGGCCGGTTGCCCCGCACATGCCAAGGGTGGTGCCTGATGGCGCGGGTCACTTACGTCCAGCCCGACGGCAGCGCGCGGACCTGCACCAATTTCGAGGGCATGGCGGTGATGCACCTCGCGGTCGGCAATCTCGTCGACGGGATCGACGCCTTGTGCGGCGGCGTGCGCCAGTGCGGCACCTGCCACGTCTATGTCGACGATGCCTGGGCGGCGCGGGTCGGCGGGCCGGGCGAAGACGAAGCGGCGATGCTCGAGGCGCTGGGCGACAGGATCGAAGTCAGGCCGACGAGCCGGCTAAGTTGCCAGATCCATATTACCGAAGAACTCGACGGTCTTGTCGTGCATGTGCCCGACAATCAGCCCGGCGTGTAACGCGTTTGCGCGCAAAATATCATAACAAACCTCAATTTGCGTATTGATTTTCGGTTACGAAGTACGCAGTCTCGCGGGGAATTCGATCCGAAAGAATCAAGCGCCCGATCAAGAGGCGTGGTTTTCCACATGCGTAATTCGACGTCGGCCACGCTTTGTCGGGGGATCGGCGCGACCAGTTTCGGGGAGGGATGATGCTGAAAAAGTCACTTCGCACCGCGCTGTTTTCGTTCACGGCGGTCGGCGCGCTGAGTTCATCGCAAGCGTTCGCACAGGCCACCGATGCCGCCCAGGCCGCGCCCGCGGCGGCGAGCGCGGGGGGCGGGCTGAGCGATATCGTCGTCACCGCGCAGCGCCGCGCGGAGAATTTGCAGAACGTGCCGGTCGCGGTTACCGCGCTCAACCAGGATACGTTGGGCAATTTTCGCGTCACCGACGTATCGGACCTGACCGGACTTGCGCCGAACCTGCAGATCCTGAGTCAGGGTTTGCAGTCGATTCCGACCATCTCTATTCGTGGCATCAGCTCGGGTGTATCCAACAACTCTGTCGACCCCAAGGTTGGTATCTATCTTGACGGCGTCTATATTGGTCGCTCGGTCGGCGCGATCTTCGATCTCGCCGATATCGAGCGGGTCGAGGTGTTGCGCGGGCCGCAGGGCACGCTGTTCGGGCGCAATGCGACGGGCGGCGCGATCAGCCTCGTCACCGCGGCGCCGACCGGCGAGTTCGGCGTCAATGCTTATGCCTCCTATGGCAATTACGACGCCTTCCGCACGCGGGTGACAGTCAATCTCCCCGCGCTTGGCCCGCTTAGCGTCAAGGTTACCTACCTTCACGATCAGAATAACGGCTATATGAAGAATCTGATCGG
>NZ_MKRR01000166.1:0-18681 GCF_001897045.1 Sphingomonas sp. 66-10 | reverse complement strand
AGCCTGCGCGACCCGAGTTTCGGCACGCTGACTTATGGTGATCGCTTCGGCGCGAAGAACGTCAACGCCTTTCAGGTCGCGGCGCGACTGCAGGCGACCGATAACCTGACCGTCGATTACAAGTTCGACTATACCCAGAGCAAGACGATGGGCAGCGCGGTGCAGTTGCTCGGCACGCCGGCGGGGCCGACCGCGCCGCTGGCGGGGGGGATCCTGGCGTTCCAGCCGCTGTTCGGTGGCATCACCAACCTCAGCACGACGCGGCTCGATCCGGTGGCCAACGCCACCAGCCCCGAAGATCTCAACGTGCAGGGTCATAACGTCACCGTCACGCTCCACGCCAACGAGAATCTCGAAGTCAAGAGCATCACCGGCTTCCGCAGCTTCGATCAGCAGCCGAATATCTTCGATCTCGCCGGCACCGGCGGGATACGCTTCACCGCGGGGCAATTGGCGGCGTTGCTCCAGGGCAATGTCCCCGGCGTCTTCAACCCGGCGGTCGCGCCCGGACCGAACGACAGCATGTTCTCGCTGCTGACGTCGCGCAAGACGCGGCAGAAGCAGTTCAGCGAGGAACTGCAGTTCGTCGTCACCACCAAGGCGATCGACTTGACCGCGGGCCTGTTCTACTTCCACGAGCGCTCGCCGGCGACCGATATTCTCGGCATCTTCCAGCCGGTCGCCAATGGGGTGGTCATTCCCACGCCGTTCGATTCGATCTTCGGCAGCGGCGTGACCGAATCGATCGCGGTCAACAGCTCGATGGCGGCTTATGCGCAGGGCACCTATCATGTGACCCCCAAGCTCGACATCACGCTCGGCGGCCGCTTCACCGCGGACAATCGCGAGACGATCCTGATCCGCACCGGGTCCCCCGGCGTGGGTGGCGGCGGGATCCTGCCGCCGGGGACTTATAAGAAGAGCTATGAGAAGTTCAATTATACCGGCATCCTGACCTATCGGCCGACCGGTGACATCACGGCTTATGCCAAGATCGCGACCGGCTATGTCGCTGGCGGCATTCTGAGCGCGATTCCGTACAATCCCGAAACCGTGACGTCTTACGAGCTCGGGCTGAAGTCGGAATTGTTCAATCGCCGGCTGCGCGCGAACTTTGCCGGTTTCTACGTCAACTATAAGGATCTCCAGATCCAGACCTTCCAGAACGGCGTCCAGCGGTTCGAAAATGCCGGCAAGGCGCGCATCTGGGGCGTCGAGGCGGAAATCGATGCGATCCCGGTCGAGCGGCTCACGCTGAGCGGAACCGCCGGCTATACGGACTTCAAATATCTGAAATATGTGTCCGAACTCGGCGACATCACCGATATCGTCCGCGCCAATTATATCCCCAAGTGGAACGTGCGCCTCTCGGGACAATATGACTTCCCCGAATTCGGCGGCGGCGGGAATATGTATTTCCGCATGGACGGCCGTTGGCAGTCCAAGGCCTATCCCGGCGCGCTGCCGACCGGGGTGCCCGCGCTCGACGCGCTCGCGGTCACCAGGCCTTATTGGATCGTCGACGGGCGCTTCGGCCTCGTCAACCTGCCGATGGGCGGGGTGAAGCTCGGCGCGTCCTTGTGGGTCAAGAACCTGCTCGACAAGAATGACGTATTCGTCTTCGGCCCGCAGGTGATCAACCAGACCGCCGAATTCCTCGTCGGCCGCACCTTCGGCGCCGACGTGACCGTGAAGTTCTGATCGTCATGAAACGCGTGTTTGCTTTCGGTCTTTTGTGTTGCACCGCGCTGGTCGGCGCCGCTCTGCCGGGCGACACCTTCCGCCCGGTGCCGGGCGCGGCGATCGGCAAGGCGACCCCGTGGACCGCCGCGCCGGTCGCTGAGCCCGAGACGTTGCGTTTCGCGGTGATCGGCGACCGAACCGGGCTCGCGCGGCCCGGGGTGTTCGAGCAGGCGATGAACCAGATCGGCTGGATGCGCCCCGAATTCGTCATCAACGCGGGCGATCTGATCGAAGGCTATACCGACGACAAGGGAGAGATCGGCGCCGAATGGGATCATATCAAAGGGGCGGTCGCCAAATTGGGCGTGCCGTTCTTCTACGTCCCCGGCAATCACGATCTGGGCACCGATGCCGAGTTGCAGGTGTGGCGCGAGCGGCACGGCAGCCCTTATTATGCGTTCGAATACAAGAACGTGCTGTTCCTGTGCCTCGACACCGAAGACCCGCCGATGCCGATGTCGCCGGAAATGTCGAAGCAGTTCCGCGGGGTGCTCAAGGCGCTCGCCGCCGATCCGGTCGGGACGGAAAAGGCGATCAATGCGCAGCTCGCGCAGGTCAACAAATCGCGCGCGCTGGAAACCGCCGGGGTCAATGGCGCGCGGTTCAGCGACGCGCAGGTCGATTTCGTGCGTCGCACGCTCGCCGCGCATCGCAACGTGCGCTGGACCTTCGTGCTGATGCACAAGCCGGCGTGGACGCTCAAGTCCGCCGCGTTCGACAAGATCGAGGCGATGCTGGCGAACCGGAAATATACCGTGATCGCGGGGCACAATCATTATTACAGCCATGAGCTGCGCAACGGCCGCGACTATTTCCAGATGGGGACGGTCGGCGCGATCTCGCATCAGGAAGGGCCGGGCAAGATGGATCATCTCGCCTGGGTGACGGTCGACAAGGCCGGGCCGCATTATGCGCTGGTCCGGCTGACCGGGCTGCTCGATAAGAATGGCGAGACCGGGCAGACGTTGGCGCGTTAGCCTCGCTTGTGCTCCCGCGAAGGCGGGAGCCCAGACTGGGTCCCCGCCTTCGCGGGGACACAAGCGGGCTTGGGCCGCCGCTCGATTTTAACCCTGCGACATTTCCCGCAGCTGCGTCAGATCGAGCGGCCGCGCCGCGCTCAGCACCGCGTGCCAGCCCCGCGGCAAGTGGCTCTCGGCGCGATCCGCCACCGCGAGCGCCGAAAGCTCGCGGCGGTGGCGCTCGATCATCTCCGCCATTTGTGCCGCCCCGGCCTCCGACAGCTTGATCACCGTCGACCCGTAAACCGCGTCGTCCGCGCTGAAATCCATTTCGAGGAACTGGCGCTTCATCTGCAATTCGAACTGACGCCGCATCGGCAGCTTGCGCCATACGATATGCGGATTGATCCGCGTGCGCGCACGGCCGCCGGGCAGCCGGTCGATCAACGCCAGTTTGTAGAGCCGGCCGAGCATCGCCTCCATCGTCGCCGCGGGGATCGCGAGATCCTGCGCCAGCTCCTGCCAATTCTCCCCGCTCAGGATCGCGATGAACAGGAAGGAGAGCAGGATATCCTCGCTCAACGCCTTTTCCTGCGCGAGCGTCAGCTCGTTGGCGAGGTGCGGCGGGGGCGCCTCGCTCTCGCGGACCAGATCGGCGAGCGACACGTCGCACAAGCCCGCCAGCGCCTCCAGCCGATCGAGCGTCAGCCCGCGCCCGGCGAGCCAGCGCTTGATCGTCGGCTCGCTCGCCGACAGCGCCTCGGCGATGCGCCGTACGCTCCACCCGGCGCCGCGCAAATGGCGCCGCAGCACCGCGAGCAACGCCTCCTGACCAGGGGAGCGATTCACCGTTCGAAGATCATCTGGCGATCCATATCGTATCTTTATGTGATCCGATTGACCCTGTCCAATTTGGTCCGCGCGCCGCGGCGTGAGCATAATCGCCGGGTGTTTGAACGAGTCCCGGCGAACGGGTCGGGCACAAGGAGAGGAAGAGGCAATGAGTGCGATTCTGATCAAGGGCGGTACGGTGGTCGACGGCACCGGCGCGCCGGCATTCGCCGCCGACGTGCGGGTGAAGGGCAAGACGATCGCGGAGGTCGCGCCCGGCCTCACCCCGCATGACGATGAGCGGGTGATCGACGCCACCGGCTGCTATGTCACCCCCGGTTTCATCGAGAGCCACACCCATTTCGATGCGACGATGTGGTGGCAGCCCGATCTCGATCCGCTGCCCAGCTATGGCGCGACGACGGTGGTGATGGGCAATTGCGGTTTTTCCGCCGCGCCGATCTCGGACGATCCCGAAGTCGCGTTCGAGATGATCAAGATCTTCTCCTTCTTCGAGGATATCCCCGAAGGGCCGTTCCAGAAGAATTTGCCGTGGGATTGGCGCACATGGTCCGAATATCAGCGGTCGATGACGACGCGGCTCAAGATCCCGGCCAATTACGGCGCCTTCGTCGGGCATCTCGCGATCCGGCTCGCCGCAATGGGAATGGACGCGTGGAAGCGCGTCGCCACCCCGGCCGAAATCGCCAAGATGGCCGAATTGCTCGAAGACGCGATGGAGGCGGGCGCGCTCGGCATGTCGTCCAACCTGCTCGATCATGACGGGCAGGACCGGCCGGTGCCGACCTTGATCGCTGACGATGCCGAGTTCGCCGCGCTGATCGACGTGCTGGCACGCTACCCCGGCTGCACGATGCAGGTGATCGTCGACACCTTCATGCGCATGTCCGCCCCGGCGAGCCTCGAACGGCTGGTGCGGCTGCTCAAGGGCAAGAAATTGCGCGTCCAGATCGCCGGCGCGATCCCGACGCTCGAATTCCAGAAGCCCGCGCTGGAGATCATGAAGCCGCTGGTCGAGCAGGCGCAGGCCGACGGCTATGATATCTGGCCGGGCTTCGCGCATGTCTCGCCGACCAACACCTTGTCGCTCACCCGCTCGCTGATCTTCGCCCAGTCGAACGATTATGTCTGGCATGAGGTGGTGCTGGCCGAGACCGAGGAAGCCAAGCTCGCGCTGCTCAACGATCCCGACTGGCGCGCGCGGGCGCGCGAAAGCTGGGATACCAAGGTATGGCCGCACGCCCCGATGAACAATCCGCACCGGCTGCACTTGCGCAACTCGGACAACGGCATGGGGCCGATCAACATCACGCTCAAGGAATATGCCGACTCGCGCGGGCTGCATCATTCGGATGCGATGGCCGAGTGGATCATCGCCAATGGCGTCCGTTCGACGGTGCATATGGCCCCGTTCCCTAAGCTCGAGGACCTCACGGTCGAATTGCTCAAGCATCCGCAGACCGTCGGCAACATCTCCGACGCTCCCGCGCACGGCCAGATGTTCTGCGGCGGCGGCGAGAATATCCTGCTGCTCACCAAATATTGCCGCGACGAAGGCAAGGTGACGATCGAAGAAGCGATCCATGTCATGACGGGCAAGCTCGCCGGGCATTTCGGCTTCCACGATCGCGGCGCGATCAAGCCGGGGCTGCGCGCCGATATCGCGGTGTTCGATCTCAACGAAATCCAGCGGCGCGAGGAATATAAACGCTTCGACGTGCCGACCGGCGATTTCGGGGTGACGTGGCGCTACACCCGCGATGCGGCGCCGATGCGGCTGACGATGGTCAACGGCATGCCGACCTTCTTCGAGGGCCGTTTCACCGGCGCGATGCCGGGCGAATTCGTCAGCCCGCCCGCCGCACCCGCGCTGGCGCAGGCAGCGGAATGATCGGAGCGGCCCGCGACGCACGCGCGTCGCGGGCCTGATTTTTCAGGAGAGATCGTCATGGTCGAAGTCAGCCAGGCCGATTACGAATATTTCAACGGCTCGATCGTCCAGCATGCCACCGAAAGCTCGGTGCTGATCAGCTCGTCAAAATATCTCAACAACGCCCCGCTCCGCGCGCTGATCGCGCAGGAGATGTTGCGCCGCAACGGGCCCGATATGCCCAACACCGCTTTCATCCCCGAGGTGGCGCAGATCCTGCACAATCTGGAGGACATGCCCGCGATCTTCCGGCTGTTCGAGGAGGAAAAGGCGCGGCTGCCCGAATTCCGCGACTGGCTCGATCGTCGTGTGCTGTCCGACTTCAAGGTCGAGGACGTCAAACATTGCAAGCCCGGCACTTTGGGCCATGTAATCCACGATTTCCTCGCCAACAGCGGCTATCAGATGGATTATTTCTTCCAGGGGATGAAGGTCGACAGCGATTACACTTTCTATCTCAAGGAACGCACCTTCACCCACGATATCGAGCATATGGTGACCGGCTTCGAGACCAATCACGCCGGCGAGGTCGCGCTGCTCACCGCCAATATGTACGCCTTCTACAATTATTTCTGTCCCGAGCTGGCGGCGTTCTTCAACCGCGTCTCGACCTATCTTCGCGCCAAGACCTATATGAAGAGCGGGCTGCATTATCCGGAAGGCTTCAAGGTCCAGCTCGACGCCGAATTCGTCGGCGCGGAGCAGGGGCGGAACTGGAAGATGCCGTTGATGCTGGTGCCGTGGCGCGAGATGATCGACCGTCCGCTGGTCGAGATCCGCGCTGAATATGGCATCACAGACGTGCTCCCGGCGGGGCATTGGGACTGGACCACCGCGGTGGCGGAGGACCCGCGCCCGACCGAACCTGCGCTCGCGGCTGCGGCGGAGTAAGCCCTTGCTACCACCCCGGCGAAGGCCGGGTCCAGTATCGGGCCGGTCGTGACTGGACCCCGGCCTTCGCCGGGGTGGAAGGGAAGGGGGCGGCCCTAACATCCGCCTTCTTGTGTCCCCGCGAGGGCGGGGACCCAGGGGCCAAGTCAAACAACGGCGTATTGTTTGGCTCTGGGTCCGCGCCCTCGCGGGGACACAAGGAGGCGGAACGTCCCGCCTCGTCGAGCGTTGAGACCGCAGCCGGTCGTTCCGGCTGGGAAATGACACCATGGCCCAGATCGCACAGGAAACCGATCACGCGCTGATCCTGTCCAGCCGCGTCAACGGCACCCCGGTCTTCGATCGCGCCGGCAACCGGCTCGGCCATGTCGACGATCTCTCGATCGACAAGGTGAGCGGGCGGGTGCTCTATGCGATCATGTCGTTCGGCGGCTTTCTCGGCATCGGCGAGCGTTTTCATCCGGTGCCCTGGGGATTGCTCGATTATGCGCCGGGGCACGGCGGGTTCGTCGTTCCGCTCGATCGCAACATCCTCAAGGATGCGCCCAATTACGATGCGGTCGAGCTGCGCAACCTCGGCGGGCCGAGCTTCCGCAGCTACAGCGATATCATCTTCGACTATTATGGCGCGCCGCCCTGGTAGACGCAGGTCGATCCTCGCAACCCCTCCTTCGTCATTCCCGCGAAGGCGGGAATCCATTCATACCGTCGTTGCGCTTCTATCGCTGAGGTCTGGGTGAATGGATTCCCGCCTTCGCGGGAATGACGAACGAAAGGCATTTTCACCCGATCGTTACGTCGCCGTTGACGCGCGCCATCTTGTCGATAGGGCGCGGCGATGGCGTTTGAAGATCCCACACGTTCGCTCGCCGCGACATCCGATGAGACACTGGGGCCGCTGCTCCACGATTTCCTGCGCGCTGCGGTCGCGCATCATGCCGACCGGCCGGCGCTGGATATTCCGCCGGGGCGCAACCGTCCCGCGCGCCAGCAGCTGAGCTATGCCGAGCTCGACGCCGCCTCCGATCGGCTCGCGCAGCATCTCGCGGCGCTGGTGCAGGGCGAGGAGATCGTTGCGATCCACCTGCCGCGCACCTCGTCGGCGCTGTACGTCGCGCAGCTCGCCGCGCTGAAGGCCGGCGCCGCCTTCACCTGCCTCGACGCATCTTTCCCCGACGAGCGGATGCGCGAGATCGTCGAGGACGCGAGCGCGGTCGCGGTGTTGACCGACCAGCCGGGCATCGCGCGGCTCGCGCCGGTGTGCGGCGACATGACGCGGTTGCTCGATGTGCCCGCGTTGCTCGCCGAGGCGCCCGCAGCGAACGCGTTGCCGCAGGATATCGCCGCCGATCGGCTGGCGTATGTCATCTACACCTCGGGCACCACCGGGCGCCCCAAGGGGGTGATGATCGAGCATCGCAACATCGCCAATCTCGTTGCCTCGGATCTGGGGGAGTTCGCGCTGGGGCCGGGCGATCGCGTCGTGCAGGGATCGTCCTCGGCCTATGATTCCTCGATCGAGGAAACCTGGCTCGCCTTCGCCGCGGGCGCGACATTGCTGGTGATGGACGATGATGCGGCGCGGCTCGGCCCCGATATCATCGGCTGGCTGCGCGACGAGAAGGCGACGGTCTTCTGCCCGCCGCCGACCTTGCTGCGCAGCAGCGGGTGCAGCAATCCCGCCACCGCGCTGCCCGATCTCAAATTGCTCTATGTCGGCGGCGAGGCGCTGCCGCGCGATATCGCCGATCTGTGGTCCGAAGGGCGGCGGCTGGTCAACGGCTACGGCCCGACCGAATGTGCGGTGACCTGTCTGCGCGGCGATATCGTCGCGGGCGGCCCGATCACGATCGGCTGGCCGGTGCCGGGGATGACCGGCTTCGTGCTCGACGACGATCTCGCGGTACTGCCCGACGGGCAGCAGGGCGAGTTGTGCATCAGTGGGGCGGGGGTCGCGCGGGGCTATCGCAACCGGCCCGAGCTGACGCTCGAGAAGTTCGTCGATCATCCGCGGCTCGGGCGGCTCTATCGCACCGGCGATCTCGTCCACCGCGAGGAAGACGGGAGTTTCTTCTACCACGGCCGGATCGACGCGCAGGTCAAGATCCGCGGCTATCGCGTCGAGCTCGGCGAGATCGAGACGCGGCTTGCCAGCCTGCCCGGCGTCCGCGCGGCGGGGTGCCGGTTGCAGGATCATCGCGGCACGGCGGAGCTGGTCGCGTTCGTCGTCGCCGAGGATCCGGCGACGCCGCCCGACGGCGATGCGCTCCGCGCGCAGCTCGCCACGACCTTGCCGCGCTATATGGTGCCGATGCGGATCGGGGTGATCGACGAATTGCCGGTAAGCGTCGGCGGCAAGCTCAACCGCGCCGCGCTGCCGATGCTCGAACTCGCGGCTGTGGTGGTCGATCGCCACAATGTCCCGGCCGAGACCGAGATGGAGCAACTGCTCGCCGTTGGCGTCGCGGATATCCTCAAGCGGCCGGCGGCCGTATCGGTCGAGGACGATTTCTTCGAGGACCTCGGCGGCGATTCGCTCAGCGCCGCCTTGCTCGTCACCCTGTTGCGCGAGGACCCGCGCACCGACTGGATCACCGTCAGCGATATCTATGACGCGCGCACCGTCCGCGCGCTGGCGCTGCTCGCCGATCGCGCCGTCCCCGAGGACGACGCCGGCGAGGTGGTGGTGCGCGAGGGGCAGGTGCGCCCGGTGCTCGCCAATGCCGTCCAGCTAAGCTGGCTCACCGGCGAGTTGCTGATCGGATCGTGGGTGACGTGGATCGCGGCGTTCCGCTTGCTCCCGCCGGTGTTCGGGCGGCTCGGGCTCGTCTCGTTCATCCTGCTCTCCCCGCTGATCGCGATCGCCGCGGCGGCGGTTTACGTGCCGGTGTCGATCGCCTTTGCGGTGGCGGTGAAGCGTGTCGTGATCGGCCGCTATCGCGCGATCCGCGCCCCGGTGTGGAGCAATTATTATCTCCGCCACTGGGTGGTGTTCCAGGCGGTGCGGCTGATTCCGTGGCCGCTGTTGCAAGGCACGGTGTTCCAGCAGATCGCGTTGCGTGCGCTCGGCGCGCGGATTGGGCGCGGGGTGCATCTCCACCGCGGGGTCGATCTCAGGCGCGGCGGCTGGGATCTGCTCGAGATCGGCGATTATGCCGCGATCGGGCAGGATGCGCGCGTCGGGCTGGTCGAGCTCGACCGCGGCGATATCGTCGTCGCCCCGATCACGCTCGAAGCCGGTGCGACGATGCGCGTACGCTCGGGCGTCGAGGGCAATTGCCGCGTTGGCGCAGGGAGTGTGCTGACCGCGCTTTCGGTGCTCAACGCCGGCAAGTCGATCCCGCCGGGCGAATTGTGGGACGGGGTGCCCGCCGGACCCGTCGGCCCCGCGCCCGCCGCGCCGCCGGTGCCGCCGCGCCAGCTTTCTCCGCTGGCACACGGCGTGTCACTGATGCTCGCCGAAGGCGCCGCCGCCTTCGTCGCGGCGCTTCCGGCCGAGCTGCTGACGATCGCCACCTGCCTCGCCGCCGGGATCGGCTTCGAGGAGGTGTGGCGCTGGATCTATCACCCGACGTTCGACTCACGCGTCGCGGTGGCGGTGCTCGGGCTGACGGTGCTCAGCATCCCGCTGACCCTGATCTGGACCGCGCTCATGTCGCGGATGATGGGCCGCGTCCGCGCGGGGACGATCGGGCTGAGGAGCCCGGCCTATATCCGCGCCTGGGTCAAGACCGGCCTCCTGATCCGCGCCGGCGAATGGCTCAGCGGCACCTTGTTCTGGTCGATGTGGCTGCGGCTGGCGGGGATGCGCGTCGGGCGCAAATGCGAGATCAGCACGATCATCGACGTCACCCCCGAGCTGTGCGAGATCGGCGCCGAGACCTTCTTCGCCGATGGCATCTATCTCGGCGGCGGCGAGGCGCGCAACGGCAGCATCACGCTCGCGCCGATCCGGCTTGGGCGCAACACCTTTCTCGGCAATCACGCGGTGATCCCGGCGGGCGAACATCTCCCCGACAATATCCTGATCGGCATCGCCACCGTCGCGGATTCGCGCGAGATCGTCACCGGCCAGTCGCGTTTCGGCCATCCGAGCTTCGATCTGCCGCGCCGCGAGGTGATCGAGGTCGATCGCAGCCTGACCCACGATCCCTCGGCGATCCGCTACATCAACCGGATGTTCTGGGAGGTGCTGCGCTTCACCCTGCCGATCGTCCCGCTGCTGCTGACCGCCGTCTGGTATGCGATGCTGGTCCACGCGCAGGATATGGTGGCCTCGCCGTTGGTCTATATCCTGCTGGTGGTCCCGGCGGCGACGCTCGTCCCGCTGGTGGCCTTGTGCTTCACCGTGCTGGCGCTCAAGTGGCTGCTGATCGGGCGGGTGAAGCCGGGGCAGCATGCCTTGTGGTCATGCTGGTGCAGCCGTTGGGACTTCGTCTACGTCGCCTGGGCCAAGCTCGCCAACCTCGTGCTGCAAGGGCTGGAGGGGACGTTCATCCTGCCGATCTACCTCCGCCTGATGGGGCTGACGATCGGCAAGCGCGCGGTGCTCGGGCCGCAATTCGCGCAGGTCGTCGATCCCGACATGATCCATATCGGCGACGGTGCGACCGTCAGCGCGATGTTCCAGGCACATACCTTCGAGGATCGCGTGCTCAAGACCGACAAGGTGTTCATCGGCAAGGGCGCGACCGTCTCGGGGGCGACCGTGCCGCTCTACGGCGCGGTGATCGGCGACCACACGCATGTCGGGCCGCATAGCGTGATCATGAAGCACGAGCATCTGCTGCCGGGGCTGCGCTTTCAGGGTGTGCCGACCAAGGTGTACGGGCGCGAGGGGTAGATCGCCCCCTCCGTTCGCCCTGAGCTTGTCGAAGGGCTGCACTTCTTCCTCGGAAGAAAGACAGGGCTTCGACAGGCTCAGCCCGAACGGGGAGAGCGCGGGGCGCTATTTCAATGCGCCCGGCGATCCTTGCCGCCATGCCCGCCGCCGTGGCGCGGCGGGAATTTCTTCCCCGGCTTGCCACCGCGCGGCCCGTCATGACGCGGCCCGGCATCCCCCGTCCGGCGCGGCTTGTGGACCTTGCCCTGCGCGCCCGGCTGCGGCGCGCCCGGCGCCGGCTCGATGCGGATGCCGCTTTCGTCCTCGGCGCCCTCGCGCGCGGTGCGTTGCAGCGCCGAGCGGAACTTCGCCTCGATCGCGCGGCGCACCTCGAAATGGGTCTCATTGGCGAGGATGCGGATCGCGCCGACATCCGCGCGGGTGATATGCCCGCGGCGGCACAGCAGCGGCAGGATCCAGCGCGGATCGGCATTCTGCCGCCGCCCGATATCCATGCGGAACCACGCGGTGTCCTCGAAGCCGGGGCGATGCTGTTTCTCGCCCGCCTCGCCGCGGCGGTTTTCCGCCGAGGAAAGGTCGATCAGCTCCTCGGGCTGCGGCATCGTCTGGCTGTGCGCGCGGACCAAAGCCAGCGCGATATTCTCCGGCGTCTGCTCGGCGAGCAGCCGCTGGGCGAGCTGGGTTTCCTCCTCGGTCGCCTCGACCGGCTCGGCGAGCTTTGCCAGCAGCCGATTGCGATCCTGTTCGCGGATCGACGCCGCGCTCGGGGCGGGCATCCACTCCGCCTCGATGCGGGCGGAGCGCAGGATGCCCTCGACCCGGCGCCGCCGCGAGAAGGGAACGATCAGCACCGCGGTGCCCTTGCGCCCGGCGCGGCCGGTGCGCCCTGAGCGGTGCTGGAGCACCTCGGCGTCGCGCGGCACCTCGACATGGATGACGAGGCTCAGGCTGGCGACGTCGATCCCGCGCGCCGCGACGTCGGTCGCGACGCATACCCGCGCACGGCCGTCGCGCAGCGCCTGCAGCGCGTGGTTGCGTTCGTTCTGGCTATGCTCGCCCGACAGCGCCACCGCGGCGAACCCGCGCTCGACCAGCGAGGCGTGGAGATGGCGGACATTGTCGCGCGTCGCGCAGAACAGCATCGCCGTCTCCGCCTCGTGGAAGCGCAGCAGGTTGATGACGGCATTCTCGATATCCGACGGGGACACCGCAACCGCCTGATAGGAAATGTCGCCATGCCCCTGACGCTCGTCGAGCGTCGAGATGCGCAGCGCATCGCGCTGATAGCGCTTCGCCAGCGCGACGATCGGGCGCGGCATCGTCGCGGAGAACAGCAGGGTGCGGCGGTTGTCGGGGGTCGCGTCGAGGATTTCCTCGAGATCCTCGCGGAACCCCATGTCGAGCATCTCGTCGGCCTCGTCGAGCACCGCGCAGCGCAGTGCCGAGAGATCGAGCGCGCCGCGTTCGAGGTGATCGCGCAACCGCCCCGGAGTCCCGACGACGATATGCGTGCCGTGCGACAGGTTACGCCGCTCGCGCGCCGAATCCATCCCGCCGACGCAGGTCGCGATCCGCGCGCGCGCCGGGGCGTAGAGCCATTCGAGTTCGCGGCTGACCTGCATCGCCAGTTCGCGGGTCGGCGCGATGATCAGCGCCAGCGGCGCGCCGGGGGTGGGGAGGTTGCCGTCGGCGTCGAGCAATTGTTGCGCCATCGCAAGGCCGAACGCGACGGTCTTGCCCGAGCCGGTCTGCGCCGAAACGAGCAGGTCGCGCGCCTCGGCGTCGCTTTCGATCACCGCCGCCTGCACCGGCGTAGGTTGAGTGTAGCCGCGGCCGACGAGCGCGTCGGCAATAGATTGCGGAAGTTGCGAAAAGGGCATGTTTCTCCGTCGGGTGCGCAGGCTCGTCGGCGATTGTTCGCGCGACCTGTTGCGTGCTTGAGCTGAGCGTGCAGCAGCCCGTCAGCAAGAGGCCAGGCACGTCCGTTGCGCGCCCCTTAGCCGAAATGATCCCCGCGCGCCATGCCAATCGCGCGAGGGGTGTCAGCGACGCGAATGGCGCCGCATCTCGTGGAGATTTATGTGTCATCCCAACCCCGTTCGCCCTGAGCTTGTCGAAGGGCTGTCCTTCTTCCTTGGAAGAAAAGTGCAGGGCTTCGACAAGCTCAGCCCGAACGGGGTTGGGGGTCCTTCAATCGGTGCCGGGCGTGGTTTTCGTCCGCCCGGCACCTGCCGGATCAGAACCCGACGCTCAGCTGCACGCCATAGCTGCGCGGCTCGCCGAACATCGCGCCGGGCAGCCCGGTGTTGAAATAAGCGGCGTAATATTTCTC
Organism: Sphingomonas sp. 66-10; assembly: GCF_001897045.1. Classification (NCBI taxonomy): domain Bacteria; kingdom Pseudomonadati; phylum Pseudomonadota; class Alphaproteobacteria; order Sphingomonadales; family Sphingomonadaceae; genus Sphingomonas; species Sphingomonas sp. 66-10. Next base: position 5,131 of record NZ_MKRR01000166.1, on the reverse strand, counting down.
GTCGGTCAGGTTCTTGGCATAGACCGCCAGCTCCCACTTGCCGAAGCCGACCGGGATGTCGGACAACGTGAGCCGCGCGTTGAGCAGCCCGTAATCGCCGACGATATAACGCGGATCGTTCGACGACGTGTATTTCTTGCTCTGCATATAATATTGCACGTTGGCCGAGAAAGTGCCGATCGACGTCTTGGGGAAATAATATTCCGCGCTTGCACTCAGCGTGTTCTTCGGTGCCTCGACGAAGAAGTAATTCTTCGTGACATCGGCGCCGGTCTGCGACACGATCTTCAGATATTTCGCGTCGAGATAGGCGTAATTGAGCGACACCGACAGATTGCTCGACGGCTTCATCGTCAGATCGAATTCGGCGCCCTTGATCCGCGCCTTGCCGGCGTTGAGGATATCGGTGATCGCGGGGTTGGTCGGGTCGCTCTGCACGTTGACCTGGATGTCGCGATAGTTCGACTGGAACACCGCGAGATTGGCGCGCAAATGGTTGTTGAGCCAGCTCGACTTGATGCCCGCCTCATAGGAATCGAGCGATTCCGGGCCGAAACCCTGCTCGAAGCGCGCGATCGTGCTGGCGCGCAGATTATAGCCGCCGGCCTTATAGCCCTTGGCATATTTGAGGTAGAGGTTGACGTCGCGATTGACGTTATACCCCAGTACCACCGTCGGGCTGACGTTGGAGAAACTGTTGTCGCCCGCACCCGGCGCCAGCGGGATCGACGCCCCGGCCGCCGGGACGACGGTCTGCGCCAGCGTCGCCTGGCGCTGATCGTGCGACCAGCGCAGTCCCCCGGTCAGATACAGGCCGGTGAGGAAGGTCGGGCGCCACGTCGCCTGGGCATAGACCGCATAAGCGGTGTTGTGGACGGTCGCGGTGCGCGCCAGCGACGGGCGGCCCGCCGGCACCGTCGTGTCGAAGCTGTGCGCTTTCTCGTCGAACCAGTAACCGCCCAGCACATATTCGAGCTGGTGATCGGCGGTCGATCCGATCAGTTGGAGCTCCTCGCTCCACTGGTGCTGATGCTGGTCGAAATTGGTGATGAACAGCGGGAAGGGGCCGACCGCGCCGGTGAGGTAATTCTGGTCGGTGCGGTTATCGAGCTGGCGATAGCCGGTCAGCGACTTGAGCGTGATATCGTCGCTCACCTGCCAGCTCGCGGTCAGGCTATGGCCCTGCACCAGCACGCGATTGGGCCGCAGGTTGCGGACCGCGGGCGAGCCCTGCGTCGGGCGATCGATTACCGACGGATAGAATGCCGGCACATAGGCGATATAGGCGGGGGTATCGCGGGTCAGCGAGCGATCGTAGCTGTAGCGCAGCTCGATCGTGTCGACCGGCTTCCACTCCACCGCCGCGCGATAGGCGTCGCGCAGCTGATCGCCGAACCGCGCCTCTCCGGTGCCGGCGTTCCGGACGAAGCCGTCCTTCTGGCTGTGGAGATAGGCGAGCTGCACCGCGAGCTTGTCGCCGATCGGTACGTTGAGGTTGGTGCGCGTGGTGAAGGCGTTGTAATTGCCGTAGTCGATCGTCTGCTTGCCCGAGAAGACGCCGAGTTCGGGGGCCTTGGTGATATAATTGATCGCGCCGCCGGTGGCGTTGCGGCCGTAGAGCGAGCCCTGCGGGCCGCGCAGCACCTCGATCCGCTCGACTTCGGCGATATCGGAGGTCAGCCCCTGGCCACGCGCGATATAGATGCCGTCGAGATAGACCGCGACGCTGGGATCGACGGTGATCTGATCGTCATTGTTGCCGACGCCGCGGATGAACACGCGCGCGGTGGTCGCGCTGTTCGGGTGCGGGGTGACCTGCAGGCTGGGGACGACCGAGCGCAGATCGGTGATGTCGGCGATGCCGAGCTTGTTGATGTCGGCGCCGGTCACCGCCATGATCGAGATCGGGGTCTTCTGCAGCGGCTCCGCGCGCTTCTGCGCGGTGACGACTACCTCGCTCAGCCCGCCCGACGTGTCGGCGGCCGGCGCGGCGGCGGTCTGGGCCATCGCCGAAGCGGCGCAACCGGAAAGAAGCAGGGCCATCGCCCGGATCGAAATGTCTGCGGCCTTCATCTGCAAACCCCTCCCCAATCATCTGGGCTAGTTAAGCCTCAGAGATCACATGAAATATTCCTGCGCGTTCGCTGTTGCGGCGCGCTCAACCCTGTTGCCGATGGACCGATGCCGCGCTCCGTCCCGGAGCAAGGCGACGGGTCTCATCGCGACTCGCTATCTACCTTCAAGTAGGTAAAACTCAAGTGTGATCGGCGATTTTTCGCGCAAACCGGTGTGGAACTGCCGGATTTGCCTTCATTTGCGTAGTTTTGGGCGGGCGCTGTGATGGTGCGCAATACACGCCGCCGTCGTGCGGCGGCGCGTCATACGTGTGAACTTCGTGAACTTTGGCGGTGTGCGGGGGCGGCGCTCAGGCGAGAACGGCGGCGCAGCAGGTGCGGTGGAGCAGCGCGCGAAACTCGCGCAGCATATCGGGATCGGAGGGGGAATAGGCGCGGGCGTCGCCGAGCTGGCGGCCGTTGCAGACGTAGAACAAGGTCGCCGCCGAGACGCCGTTGATCACCAGCATCGTGTTGATCGGGCGGAAGCAACCGGCGCGCACGCCTTCCTCGATGACGGCATCCATATCGCTGAGCGCGAGCTCGGAAAAGCGCACCGGATTGCCGTGGCGCGGGGTGACGTCGGCGACCAGCCGCTGCAGGATGCGCGCGGCGGTCGGGCGCTGGACGATATAATCGAGCCACGCGTCGAGCAGCGCCAGCAACCGTTCGAGCGGGCCTTGCGCTTGCTTGAGCGCCAGCCGGCTCGCGGCGTGCATCTTCTCGAACAGATCGGATTCTACCGCGTCGTAGAGATCCTGCTTGCTCGGAAAATGATAGACGATCGACGGCCGGCGGATCCCCACCACCTGCGCCACATCCTCCATCCGCGCGGCTTCATAGCCGACATCGGCGAAGACCTGTTCGGCGGCGGCCAGGATGGCCTTGCGCGTGGCCTCTCCACGCGGGTGTTTGGACATCGTCAATTCGGCATCCCCCACGGCGCGGCTCGAGGCGATGTTCTAGAGCCAGTCGCGAACCGGCGACAAGGGGCGTGGCGGTCAGCGCGCGGGGCTGAGTCGTCCGAGGAAGATCAGCGCGTCGAACGCGATGCCCGGTTTCACCAGCAGTTCGTCGGTGAAATTGGTCCGCACGCTGCGCTCCCGGGCAAGCCAGCCGTCGTGTCGCACGGGGCGCAGATCGAGGAGGAAGCGGTCGCGCCCCGTGCGGGCGAGCGCCGTATCGAGATCGGTGTCGGGACCGGCCGGCGAAACGATCGGCACGATCAGCAGCCGCGCGCCGAGCGCTGCCTTCAGATGCACTCCCATCGCCGCGGGGGCGCGACGATAGACCGACCAGCTTCCCCCGCGCGTTGCCGCGTTCATGATATGCCCGTCGTGCGCGAACAGCAGCAGGCGGCCGTTGGGGGCTTCGCGCCGGCTGGCCCATAACGCATTCTCCGCCATCGCCGCGTCGCGCGCGATATCGGCCTTGTAATCGTCCGGCGAGAGTTCGTCGTCCGCCGTTGGCGGCCGCGATACGCGAAACAACCGTTCGAGCTGTCGTGCGCCGACCGCATTGCGCCGCGCCCACGCCCAATCCGCATCGTCCGTGCGATGGCGATCGAGGGAGCCGATCAAGGCGGCGATCGCGCGGCGCAGCCGGCTGCGCTCGGCCGCCGTCATCGCGGCATAGCCCGGCGCACTGAACCGGTCGAGGAAGGGGGCGAGCGCCTTCCGCACCGGCTGCGACCGATCGGGCATGACGCGCGCGAGATAGGCGATGCTCGCGCGCAGCGTGACCGCGGCGTTGCGCCACGCGCCGCTCTTGTCGCCGCCGCTCAGGTCGATGCCGTAGAGGTGGAGCTTCCGCGTATGCGCCGGATCGGCATTATAGCCGCGCATCCATTCGAGCAGCGCGACATTCTCGGCGTACCGTCCGAACCCCCAGGAGAAATTGTCGCGCGCGAGCTGGCGTGCATCGCCGCTGTCGCCCGCGACATAATCGTCGAGCGCCCGCGACTCGCTGACCCCGGTTTCGAGGGCGATCGCTGTGAAGCCGTGATGTTCGACGAGATAGCGGAACAGGCAATTGCGCAGCGCGAGCGGCTCCTGCGCGCCGTGCGCCGGCTCGCCGAGCGCGACCAGGTCGACGTTGCCGACGATCGCGCCGACCTTTTCCCACTGCTTGCTATCGGGCGGGCAGGGGGGCAGCGTGACCGCATGCCGTGCGGCCCAGGTGGTGAAATGCGCGGCGGGCTGCGCGGCGGCGGCGAGCGGCGCGAGCAGCGCGGCCGCGCTCCACCGCAGCCAGCGCTTCACGGCAGATCGATGCGATAGAGCGGGACGCCCGACATCGTCAGCCGCTGCGCCTGCCCGTCGATGACCGTGTCGAACGCCAGCCGCTCGGGGGCGAACGCGGGTTCGGCGAAGCGGAAATGCGTCTCGTCGATTGCCGCCAGCGGGGTGGGGGGCGCATTGGTGTCCGCGTAGGATATCATAAGTTGCCCTTGCTGGACGAAGACGCGGACGCCGGGGCCTTCCTCGCCGTGCGTCGCGTACCGGCCGACGAATGTCCGATAGCCGGCCGGCGCGGCGGCGGGGGCGGGACTTCCTTCGCGTGCATAGTCCGACGCTCCTTCCGACACCCCGGTGACAACGCCCGCGGCATCGCGTCGGAACTGGAAGGTGCGCGGCCCGTGGGGGGTGAGATACGCGCCCCACAAATCGTTCGCGAGCCGGGTCAGCGGCTGGTCGCCAGCGCGCAGCCCGCCGTCGTTCGTCGCCGCAAAGGTGAGCGCCGCCCCGTCGCGCGCGACGAAGCGCCCGGCGAACGAGGATGTCGCGGCAGGCGGCGTCGTTTTGGGGAGCGTCGGCGTGTCGCGCGACAGCCGCGCGACGATCCGCCCGAGCAATGCCCCGTCGAGCGGGCCGTTGGAGAGGAACACCAAAGCGAAATTCTCGGTCGGGTGCATCTCGAGATAGGTCTGGACACCCGCGATCCCGCCGCTGTGCGAGAGCACCCGGCCGTCGTGCGCAATGTTCATGCCATAGCCATAGCCATCGAGCACCGGGGTC
>NZ_MKRR01000165.1:0-3408 GCF_001897045.1 Sphingomonas sp. 66-10 | reverse complement strand
CGGGCGACAGCCTGGCCCGCTACGGCCGCAATCTGCGCCCGATCAGCGGCTCGACGGCCGACCGCCGGCCCAAGCACCAGCCTCTGTTCCACTATCCCTACGCCGAATGGCGCCCGGCGCTGGACGCCCTGGCCGCCTCGGCCGAGACCGACCCGCACCTCGGCCACGCCCTGGAATTCCTCAATCCCGCCGATGGCGGCGCGATCATGCCGACCATCTCGGCCCATGTGCGCCTGCTCCCCGCCGGCTTCGCCACCCGCCCCCGCCGGTCGACCGACGGCACGGTTTTCGTGGTGGTGGAAGGCGAGGGTTCGGCCATTATCGATGGCGTGACGATCCCGCTGACGCCCCGCAAGATCGTCGCGGCGCCCTCGTGGCGCTCGGTCGAATTCAAGGCTGATACCCCGCTCGTCCTGTTCGGGTTCTCCGACAAGACGGCGCAGGAAAAGCTCCATCTGTACAAAGAGGACTGCGCGTGAACCTGCCCACCGCCCAAGCCCCGACGCTCGCCAAGACCAGCGACGGCCGCGACTTCCCCGTGCGCCGCGTGTTCTGCGTCGGCCGCAACTACGCCGCCCACGCCCGCGAAATGGGCCGCGACCCGGATCGCGAGCCGCCGTTCTACTTCGCCAAATGGGCCGAGACCGTCGTGCCATCGGGCAGCAAGGTCACCTACCCGCCGAAGACCGCCAACTATCACTATGAAGCCGAGCTGGTGGTCGCCATCGGCGTCGGCGGTCGCAACATCTCGACCGAGAGCGCGCTGGAACACGTCTGGGGCTACGCCACCGGCCTCGACATGACCCGCCGCGACCTGCAGCTGGAAGCCCGCGGCCAGGGTCGCCCCTGGAGCACGGGCAAGAACTTCGAGCAGTCGGCGCCGCTCGGCCTGATCCACCCGGTCTCGGAAGTCGGCCACCTGGCCAAGGGGCCGATCGAGCTGACCGTCAATGGCGAGACCAAGCAGAAGGGCGACCTTGAGGAGCTGATCTGGCCGGTCGAGGACGTGATCGCCAACCTCTCGACGCTCTACACCCTGCAGCCCGGCGACCTGATCTTCACCGGCACCCCGGCCGGCGTCGGCCCGGTCGTGCCCGGCGATGTGGTCAAGGTGACCATCGAGGGCCTGAGCGACACTGTCATCACCATCGTCCCGCCCGAAGCCTGATGATGAAGCTGCACAGCTTCTTCCGGTCGGGCGCCAGCTATCGCGTCCGCATCGCCCTGGCCCTCAAGGGCCTCGCCTATGAGACCGTGGCGCACAACCTGCGCACCGGCGAGCACAAGCAACCGGAGTTCCTGCGGCTGAACCCGCAGGGCTTCGTGCCGGCGCTCGAACTCGACGACGGCACGGTGCTGACCCAGTCGCTGGCCATCTGCGAGTACCTGGAAGACGCCTTCCCCGCCGCCCCCGCCCTGCTGCCGGCCGATCCGGCCCTGCGGGCGCGGGTGCGGGCGTTCTGCGATGTCATCGCCTGCGACACCCACCCGGTGCAGAACCTCAAGGTGCTGGGCCGCCTGCGCGCCGCTGGTCTCGACGAGGCCGGCGTCAACGGCTGGGCGGCCAAGACCATCGAGGACGGCTTCGCCGCCTGCGAGACCCTGATCGCCGACCAGCCCGGCCCGTTCTGCTTCGGCGATGCGCCCACCCTCGCCGACGCCTTCCTCGTGCCGCAGTTCGTCAACGCCCGCCGTTTCGGCGCCAAGCTGGACGCCTTCCCGCGCCTGCTGGCCGCTGAGGCCGCCTGCCTGGCCCTGCCCGCGTTCAAGGCGGCGGCGCCGGAAAGCCAACCGGACGCCGACTAGGCGTCCCAATCATAAGAAAAGCCGTCAGGGAGGAACCCATGGCCAACACGGTCCAGCTTGCCGAGGTCATCGACAACCGTAAGCTTACCCCGTTCCAGATGGGCCTCTTCGCCCTCTGCGCCCTGGTGCTGTTCTTCGACGGCTTCGACGTGCAGGCCATCGGCTTCGTCGCCCCGGCCATCATCAAGGACTGGAGCCTGCCGCCGGGTGAGCTCGGCCCGGTGTTCTCCGCCGGCCTGTTCGGCCTGATGCTCGGCGCCCTGCTGATCGCGCCCCTGGCCGACAAGGTCGGGCGCAAGCCGATCATCCTCGTCTCCGCCGCCCTGTTCGGGGTCTTCACCCTGGCCACCGCCTGGGCGGACTCGGTCGCCAGCCTGCTGGCCTTACGCTTCCTCACCGGCCTCGGGCTCGGCGGCTGCATGCCCAACGCCATCGCCCTGACCTCGGAGTATGCGCCCGCTCGGCAGCGCGCCTTCCTGATCACCATGATGTTCAACGGCTTCAGCCTGGGCTCGCTGGTCGGCGGCGTGCTGGCCGGTCAATTCATCCCGACCTACGGCTGGCGCGCGGTGTTCATCGTCGGCGGCGCCCTGCCGCTGCTGGCCCTGCCGCTGTTCCTCTTCGCCCTGCCGGAGTCGGCGCGCTTCCTGGCCCTGGCCGGCAAGGCGCCGGACAAGGTCGCCAAGATCCTGCGAAAGCTCGACCCGCGCCTGCCCGCCGACGTCGCCCTGGCGCCCGAGGCGGTCTCTGGCGGCCGCATGTCGGTGGCGGAGCTCTTCCGCCACGGCCAGGCCCCGCGCACCCTACTGCTGTGGCTGGTGTTCTTCTGCAGCCTTCTGGTCATCTACATGATGGTCAACTGGCTCCCGACCCTGATGACCTCGGTGGGCGCCAGCATCCGCCAGGCCGTCACCCTCGGCATCTGGATGCAGGTCGGCGGCATCGTCGGCTCGCTGGTTCTCGGCTGGATCATCGACCGCAAGGGGCCGAGCACGGCCCTGATCCCCGCCTACCTGGGGGCCGCCGCCTGCGTGGCCGGGGTCGCCTATCTGGCGGGCGGCGGGCTCGGGGTGCTGGCCCTTGTGGTGTTCGGCGTCGGCTTCGGGGTGATCGGCGGCCAGACCGGCGCCAACGCCGTGGCGGCCACCGTCTATCCGACCCACGTTCGTTCGACCGGGGTGGGCTGGGCGCTGGGGATCGGCCGCATCGGCTCGATCGTCGGCCCGGCCGTGGGCGGGGTGCTGATCTCGCTGCAGGCGCCGGTGAAATCGATCCTGCTGCTCACCTCCATCCCGGCGATGATCGCCGCCCTGGCCGTGATCGCGCTGGGACTGCTGCCTAAGAAGGCCTAGACGCCCTCTTCCTCCGCCAAGGCCGCGTAGACCTCGTTGGGGAAGCGGCGGTGGACCCAGAACCACTCCTCGGGTCGCTCGCGGATGCGCGCCTCCATGAAGGCGTTCACGGCGTCGACCCCGGCCTTGATGTCGGCCGACCGGTCGCCGGTGTTCGGCACTTCGATGGGATCGTGCACCACGGCGCGGAAGGTCGCCCCCTTCAGCCGCTGCACGCTCATCGGCTGCAGCACCGTGCCGAACCGCAGGG
>NZ_MKRR01000164.1:31192-33452 GCF_001897045.1 Sphingomonas sp. 66-10 | reverse complement strand
CCCGACGGCAACAATGTCGAGGCGCTATTTCGGGAGCGCTAGTTCGGCGAGCGCATCGACGATCGCCTCGGCGTCGAGCCGATAGCGGCGGTAGAGATCGGGGAGATCGCCGGTCTGTCCGAAGCGGTCGATGCCGAGCGGGCTGACCCGCATCCCGCGCACCGCCCCCAGCCACGATAGGCTCGACGGCGCCCCGTCGATCACCGTCACCAGCCCGGCGCCGTCGGCGAGCGCATCGAGTAGGGTTTCGACATGCGACGGCTCCCGCGCGCCGTCGGTCCAGCGCCCCGCGTGCCGCGCTGACCAGCCGCGATGAAGCAGATCGGCCGAGGTGATCATCAGTAGCCCGAGCCCCGGCAGATCGTCGGCGACCAGCGCGTGCGCTTCGAGCACCTCGGGGGTGATCGCGCCGGTGAAGGCGATCGCCGCGTCGCGCGGGCCGGTCGGCGGAATCAGCCAATAACCGCCCTTGAGCGCATCCCCGACCCAGCGATCGTCGGCGCGCGCGACCTGCGAGATCGCGCGGCTCGACAGCCGCAGGTAGACCGAGCCGCCGTCCGCCGCCTGCAGATGCGCGAACGACCAGCGCATGATCGCCGCCAGTTCGTCGGCGAAGGCGGGCTCGAAATAGGTGAGGCCAGGCTGCCCCATCCCGATCAGCGGGGTGTTGATCGATTGATGCGCGCCGCCCTCCGGCCCGAGCGTCACCCCGGAGGGCGTCGCTACCAGCAGGAACCGCGAATCCTGATAGCAACCGTAATTGAGCGCATCGAGCCCGCGCGAGATGAACGGATCATAGACCGTCCCGACCGGGATCAGCCGCGTGCCGAACAAAGGCGCGGCGAGCCCGAGCGCGGCGAGCATCAGGAACAGGTTATTCTCGGCGATACCGAGCTCGATATGCTGGCCCGCGCCGTGTCCGCCCCATTTCTGCGCGCTGGGGATGCGCGCGGCGGCGAAGACGTCGGCCAGTTCCTGCCGGCGGAACAGCCCGCGCTGGTTGACGAACGCGCCGAGGTTGGTCGAGACGGTGACGTCGGGCGACGTGGTGACGACGCGCGCGGCGAGCGCGCGCGCATCCGCCTCGGGATTTTTGGCGAGATCGAGCAGGATCCGCCCGAACGCCGCCTGGGTCGACAGCGTGTCGCCGTCGGGCACCGGCAGCGTAGTGGGCACGGGAACCGGCGCGGCAGGCGCGGGCCGATGCGGCGCCGCGAGCGGGCTGCGCGCGAGGAAATCGCGCATCTCGGCTGCGACATTGTCCCCCACCCCGGCGAACGGCGTCCATTCGTCCCCCGGCGCGATGCCCAGGCTGTCGCGCAATTGCCCGACCTGCCCCGGATTCATCAGCCCGGCGTGATTGTCCTTATGCCCGGCGAGCGGCAGGCCATAGCCCTTCACCGTATAAGCGATGAACAGCGTCGGGACATCGTCCTGCGCGCGCGCGAAGGCGTCGAGCAAGGTTTCGATGCAATGCCCCCCGAGATTGGTCATCAGCGCGGCGAGCGCGGCATCGTCGAACGAGGCGATCAGCGCCAGCGTATCGGGTCGATCGGCCAGATCGGCGTTGAGCCGCGCGCGCCACGCCGACCCGCCCTGATAGGTCAGCGCGGCGAAATCGGCATTGGGGCAGGCATCGATCCACTCGGCGATCGCCACCCCGCCGGGCTGCGCGAACACCGCGCGCTGGCGCTTGCCATGCTTCAAGGTGATCACCCGCCAGCCGCAGGTTTCGAAGATATCGTCGAAGCGCCGGAACATCCGGTCCGCGGTCGTCGCGTCGAGGCTCTGGCGGTTATAGTCGACGATCCACCAGCAATTGCGGATATCGTGCTTATAGGCCTCGATCAGGCATTCGTAGATATTGCCTTCGTCGAGTTCGGCATCGCCCATCAGCGCGATCATCCGGCCGGTATCGCGCTCGGCGAGCTGGCCGTGTGCGACGAGATAATCCTGGACGAGGCTGGCGAAGGCGGTGATCGCCACCCCCAGCCCGACCGAACCGGTCGAGAAATCGACCGGGATCGTATCCTTGGTACGGCTCGGATAGCTTTGCGCCCCGCCCAGCCCGCGAAACCGCTCGAGCGCGTCGCGCGTCTGCTGGCCGAGCAGATAATGGATCGCGTGGAGCACCGGGCCGGCATGTGGCTTGACCGCGACCCGGTCGTTCGGCCCCAAAGCAGCGAAATAGAGCGCGGTCATGATCGTCGTGATCGACGCGCAGCTCGCCTGATGCCCGCCGACCTTCACCCCGTCGCGG
>NZ_MKRR01000164.1:30665-31179 GCF_001897045.1 Sphingomonas sp. 66-10 | reverse complement strand
CGATCGCCTCGAGCAGCGCGACGGTGGCGGGGTCGATCGCAGTGGGGGCGTGGGAAATAGCGGGTTTGTTCATATCGCCACGAATAGCCGCGCGGGGGCATCGCGCGGAAGGGGGTTCGATCGGCCGCCGCGCGCAGCCCATATCCAGCCCGGCTTCGCTATGTAATGATGCCGACCCCCGATATCCGGACCTTTCGATTGAAACTGAATTCGCGCTTCGACCTCAATCTGCTCACGGTGTTCGAGGCGATCTATTCGCGCGCCAGCGTGACGCTGGCGGCGCGTCACCTCAATCTGTCGCAATCCGCAATCAGCCACGCGCTCGGGCGGTTGCGGCGCGAATTCGGCGACCAATTGTTCGTGCGGGTCGGCAGCGGGCTCGTCCCCACCGCGCTCGCGCGATCGATCATCGAGCCGGTGCGCACCGCGCTGCGCAGCGTCGAACTCGCGGTGGTCACCGCATCGGATTTCGATCCGCGATCGAGCGACCGCACCTTCCGCATCGCGATGCGGC
>NZ_MKRR01000164.1:24764-30656 GCF_001897045.1 Sphingomonas sp. 66-10 | reverse complement strand
CACCGCCGATGCTCCCGGCGTGCAGATCGTCAGCGCCGATTTCCGCCGCAGCGAGCTGGCGCAAGCATTGGCGCACGGCGAGGTCGATATGGCACTCGACATCGCCAGCGAGGCGACCGCGACATTGCGCACCGCGCCGCTGCGCAGCGACCGGCTGGTCGTCGCGGCACGGCACGGTCATCCGCGCATCCACGGCGCCGTGACGCTGGAAGCCTATCTCGCGACGGGCCATGTGATCGCCTCGCCGCGACCCGCCGGGCTCGGCCCGGAGGACAATGCGCTGGCCGAAGCCGGCGCCGAGCGACGGATCGTCGCGCGCTGCCAGCATGTCGCGACTGCGTGGAATATCGTCGCCGGGTCGGATCTGATCCTCACCTTGCCGCTCTCGCACGCCGAATCGCTGCGCAAGTTCGTCGATCTGCAATTGCTGCCGCTGCCGGTCGAGGTCGTGCCGCGCGCGCTCAATCTCTATTGGCATGAGGTGGCGGATCGCGATCACGGCAATGCGTGGCTGCGACAGGTGATCGTCGATGTCGCGTCTGTTCATGCACCAGATTCATAGTGTCTATCTGATCCCGTCATTTGATGCATGAATACGCGCGCGATAGATGCGACATGCCATCATCGGGATATCGCCATGTCCAATATCTTCACGCTGCCGGAACTCGACGATCTGCGTATGTCGGAGGCCGCGCGCCCGTTGTTCGAGGCAGTGAAGCGCCACATTGCCGAAAATGTCGCGCCGATCACCGAGGAATATTTCCGGCTGGGCGAGGGGCGCACCGATCGCTGGTCGTTCGCGCCGGGGCAGCTCGAGCTGCTCGACGCCGCCAAGGCCAAGGCCAAGGCCGCGGGACTGTGGAATTTCTTCCTGCCCGACGATGAAACCGGGCAAGGACTGAGCAACCTCGATTACGCCTATATCGCCGCCGAACTGGGCAAATCGCCGCTCGCGTCGGAAACGCTCAACTGCTCGGCCCCCGATACGGGGAATATGGAGGTGCTCGAACGCGTCGGCACCCCCGAGCAGAAGCAGCGCTGGCTGGAGCCGCTGCTCGCCGGCGAGATTCGTTCGGCCTATGCAATGACCGAGCCCGACGTCGCCTCGTCGGATGCGAAGAACATCCGCACGCGCGCGCGGCTCGACGGCGATCAATGGGTGATCAACGGCGAGAAATATTACATCTCGGGCGCGGGCGATCCGCGCTGCAAGGTGATGATCACGATGGTGCGGACCAGCGACGAGGGGCCGGTTTCGCAGCAGCAATCACAGATACTGGTGCCGATCGACACCCCGGGGGTCGAGATCGTCGGGCCGATGCATGTGTTCGGCGAGGATCATGCGCCGCGCGGCCATATGCATATCCGCTTCAACGACGTGCGCGTGCCGCGCGAGAATATCCTGCTCGGCGAAGGCCGCGGTTTCGAAATCTCGCAGCTCCGGCTCGGGCCGGGGCGCATCCACCATTGCATGCGCACGATCGGCAAGGCCGAAGTGGCGCTCGATCTGATGGTCAAGCGCGGCAGTTCACGCGAGGCGTTCGGCCGCTCGCTGATCATGCTCGGCAAGAATCTCGAAGTGGTTTCGCGCGCGCGGATCGAGATCGAGGCGATGCGGCTGATCGTGCTCAAGGCGGCCAAGGCGATGGACGTGCTCGGCAACCGCGAGGCGCGCGTGTGGGTCAGCCTCGCCAAGGCGATGATCCCCGAAAAGACCTGCCAGATCATCGATCAGGCGATCCAGCTCCACGGCGCGACCGGTATCTCGCAATGGACCCCGCTCGCCGAGCTCTATCACGACGTCCGCCACCTGCGCTTCGCCGACGGGCCGGACGAGGTTCATCATATGGTGGTCGGGCGGCACGAACTGGGGCTGCACTAACCCCCGGCGGCCGGCCCGCCCGCGCGTTGTTCCGGGCATTGCAGCACGCGATCGCGCAAGCGCTCGATCAGCCAGCGGCCGGCCGGGCCGGGCGGCGCGTCGTGGCGATGGAGCGCAAACATCGCGAGCTGATCGCCCTCGGGCCAGGTGTCGCGCTCGATATCGAGTTCGACCAGCCGGCCGGACTGAAGATCGCCGTAAACCATCGGCCACGGCATGCTCCCCCAGCCGAGCCCGGCGCGCAGGAAGGCGTGTTTCGCGCCGAGATCGGCCAGCCGCCAGATTCGCGTCGCGAGGACGCCATATTGCTTGCCGTCGGATAGCGTGGAGCGATCGGTCAGCACGAGCTGGATATGCCCGGCAAGGTCGTCGCGCGACAACGGATGCGGTGCGCGCGCCAGCGGATGCGCCGGCGCGGCGACGGGAACGAGGCGAAGCGCGATCAGCCGTTCGCGCGCCAGCTCGGGCGGGAACAGCGGCAGGGTGCCCGATACCGCGAGCGAGCAGCGCCGGTCGAGCACCGGCTGGATCACCGCGCCGAGATTTTCGACGTACACCCGCAGCGCGGTATCGGGGAACATCGTCTCGAAATCGCTGACCGCGGCGGTGAACAATTCGATGGGGAACATCACGTCGAGCGCGATCGACAGTTCGGGCTCGACCCCGCTGGCGAGATCGCGCGCGCGCGCCTTGAACTGGTCGGCCTGGCGCAGCACCGCACGCGCCTCATTGACCAAGGCAGCACCCGCCTCGGTGAGGATCGGATAGCGCCCTTCCCGCTCGAACAAGGTCACTTTGAGCCGCACCTCGAGCCCCGAGATCGTCTGGCTGACAACCGATTGCGCGCGATCGAGCTTTCGCGCCGCCGCCGAGAAGCTCCCTTCGTCGGCCGCGGCGACCAATGTGCGCATCTGATCGAGCGTGATGGCTTCAAGCATATATCTATGATCCAGATGGATTGTATCGAGTAATATATCCTATTACGATGATACGCGCATCCCTAATTCCCGGCCATCGTGATTTTACCCGATGAAGGGATTGGACCCATGAAACTTCTGCATGTTGATTCGAGCATCCTCGGCCCGGCTTCGGTGAGCCGCCAGCTTTCCGAGGCGATCGTTGCCGCCGAGCGCGCCGCACATCCCGGGATCGAGGTGACGCACCTCGACCTCGCGACCGACGCGATCGGCCATCTCACCGGGGTGCATCTCGCCGCCGGGCAGGGCGTCGTCCCCGAGACCGCGGCACTGGCCGAGGATGTCGCCGCCGGGGCGGCGGCGCTCGATGCGTTCCTTGCCGCCGATATCGTCGTGATCGGCGCGCCGATGTACAATTTCGGCATCCCCAGCCAGCTCAAGGCGTGGATCGACCGGCTGGCGGTGGCGGGCAAGACGTTCCGCTATACCGCGAACGGCCCCGAGGGCCTCGCAGGCGGCAAGAAAGTGATCGTCGCTTCGTCGCGCGGCGGTTTCTACAGCGGCGACACCGCGATGGCCGCGTTCGACTATCAGGAGAAATATCTCCGCGCGGTGTTCAACTTCTTCGGCGTCACCGATGTCACTTTCGTCCGCGCCGAGGGCATCGCGATCGGCGAGGAACAGCGCAATCAGGAGCTCGCCGCCGCTCATGCCGAAATCGCCAAGCTCGCTGCGTGAGCCGCGACCTATCCGCCCCCAACAGGAGAACAGAATTGACCTTTCGCCCCCTCAAGGCCGCCGCGCTCGCGGCGGCCTTCGTCGTCACGCCGGCGCTGGTCCTCGCGCAGAGCGCCATGACGACGCCCGCCGCGGTGCAGGCCGGTACCTATGGCGTCGAGCCCTATCATACCCGGGTGCTCTTCGCGGTGTCGCACCTCGGTTTCTCGACCTGGTATGGCGAGTTCACCGGCGCATCGGGGTCGCTGACGCTCGATCCCGCCAAGCTCGGCGAGAGCCAGGTCGACATCTCCGTTCCCGCGGCCTCGATCAGCACCAGCAACGCCAAGCTCGATGACGAGCTCAAGGGCGACAAATGGTTCGATGTCGCGAAATACGACATGATCCGCTTCCGCTCGACCCGCATCACCAGGACCGGCGCCAACAGCGCGGATATCGCGGGTAATCTGACGCTGCACGGCGTGACCAGGCCCGTCGTGCTCAAGGCGAGGTTCAACGCCGCCGGCGTCAATCCGCTCGACAAGGCCTATACGGTCGGGTTCGAGGTATCGGGCGATATCAAGCGTTCGGACTTCGGCGTGACGACCTATGTCCCGATGGTCGGCGACGATGTTCACTTGATCATCAGCGCGGCGTTCGAGAAAAAGGTGGCATGACGACCTTCCCGAACCCAGCGCGCACGGCGCCCTCGCGCTACAGCACGGTCGCGATCATCCTGCACTGGGCGATCGCCGCGCTGATCGCGTGGAATCTCGTGCTCGGGTTCGAGATGCACGATGCCAAGGGGCTGGCGCAGTTCAATCTGTTCCAGCTCCACAAATCGGTCGGCATCAGCGTGCTGTTGCTCAGCCTCGCCCGCGCCGGGTGGCGGCTGACGCATCGCCCGCCGGCGCTGCCCGCCGCGATGCCCGCGTGGGAAAAGCTCCTCGCCCGCGCCGCGCATGTCGGGCTCTACCTGATCATGATCGGGATGCCGCTCACCGGATGGGTGGTGGTGTCGACCAGCCCGCTCAACATCCCGACCCTGCTGTTTCACACCGTGCCTTGGCCGCATCTGCCGCTGCACGACCTGCCGACCGCCACCAAGGCGAGCGTCAACGCGGGCTTCGGCGCGGTTCACATGGCGCTCGCCTGGGGCGCGCTGGCGCTGATCGCGCTGCATATCGCGGGCGCGCTGAAGCACATGTTCTTGACCCGCGACGGCGTCATCCGCCACATGCTGCCGTTCATCGGCGGCGTCGGCCGCTAAAAGGAATATCCCATGATCCGTTCCGGTGTTGCTTTGTCGCTTGCCGCGTTCACGCTGGGCGTTGCCGCACAAGGCGCGATTGCCGCACCCGCCGTATCGGGCTGGCGGGTCGATCCGGCGCGCTCGCGATTGGGCTTTACCGGCGCGATGAGCGGCCAGCCGTTCAACGGCCAGTTCCGGCGGTGGAACGCCGCGATCCGCTTCGATCCCGCGCATCTCGACGCCTCGTCGGTCAGGGTGGTGGTCGACACCGGCTCGGCCGTCACCGGCGACGCGTCGCGCGACGAAGCGCTGCCGACCGACGACTGGTTCGCGACGAAATTGTTTCCGCAATCGGTGTTCGTCAGCCGGCGTTTCACCAGCCTCGGCGGCAATCGCTATCGCGTGGACGGCGATCTCAAGATCCGCAACGTCTCCCGGCCGATCAGCATCCCGTTCCAGCTCGTGATCAAGGGCAATGCCGCGACGATGACTGGTCGCGCCAGCCTCGATCGCACGGTCTTCGGCGTCGGCCAGGGGCAGTTCAAGGGCACCGATACCGTCGCCGGCAAGGTCGACGTGGTGATCTCGATCAACGCGACCAAGGCGCCCTGAACACGCCGATCTCGGTAAGATCGCACGCGATCGGGCTCGGCGGCGTTCCGCGCGGCGTAACGCCGGTCGTTCGGTGCCGATCGGCGAGTTCTTCAAGGGCGTTGCAGACGCGCTGCTTGTCATCATCGGCTGGGTGCTGCTGCTGGCGCCGCTGGGCGTGTTCGCGCTGGCCTTCGACGTTGCGGCGCGCGGCGGACCGGGGCGTCGGCGCGCTGCTCGCCTGGTATGTTGCGGCTCGCATGGTCGGCGGAATTGTGTTGTTGACGGCGTTCGTCCTGCTCGTCGCGGTCCTCGCCCGAACCCCGTTGCGGGCGTTCGCACGCGCCGTGCTGCCCGCCCAGTCGGTCGCTTTCAGCACGCAGTCATCGCTCGCCTCGCTGCCCGCAATGCTCGATGCTGCACGCGCGCTCGGCTTGCCCGCGCGGCATGCCGGCACGTGCTTCCGCTCGCGCTCGCCGTCGGCGTGCCGATCGACCTGTTGCCCTTGTTCCTGGCGGTCGACACGATCCCCG
>NZ_MKRR01000164.1:9650-24735 GCF_001897045.1 Sphingomonas sp. 66-10 | reverse complement strand
GCCGATGTCGCGGTGACCACGCTGCTGACAGAAAAGGAGCTTGACGGCGAACGGGAAACCGCCGCGTGACCGATGCATTGCCGGTGATCGAGGCTATGCTTCCACCGCCGCGTCCGCGCGCAATCGCCGATACGGGCGCAACGCCGCCAGCAGCAGCACGGTCATCACCGGCGCCGCGACGCCGACCACGATCGCCAGTGCGTAGCGAATGTCCGCCGGGGCGACGAAGACCCGGTCGGTCATGAAACCGATCACCACCGGGCCGATCCCGATGCCGACGAGCGAGATGATCATGATGTAGAGCGCGGTCACCTGCGCCCGTGCGCGGTTGGGCAGGATCAGCTGCAACGCCGTGCCTGCGCAGGGGATCGGCACGTTGGCAAGGAACATCGCCGGCGCGATCAGCGCCAGCGCGAGCCGGCCGTCGGGCATCAGCGGTGCGGCGGCACCGAAGGCGCCGCACGCGAAGAAGCTGAATGCGGCGACGCGCAATTGCGCGTCCTGATGCCCGGCGCGGGTCATGCGATCCGAAAGCCAGCCGGCGAAATAGACCCCGCTCGTCCCGAAGACGATCATCACCAGACCGAAACCCTGGCCGATCTCGGCCGGCGTCCAGCCGTAGACGCGCGCGAACAGCGCGGGCGTCCAGACATTGTAGGCGAAATTGACCACCGTCACCATCGAGAAGCCGGCGAACATCAGCGTCAGCGCCAGCCCGCGCGCGCGGATCACCGCGACCACCTCGCGCAGTGACAGCGCCGCCGCCCCGCCCTGCCCGCGCCGTTCGGGCTCGCGCATCAGGAAGAACAAGGGCGCGAGCAACAGCCCGGGAAAGCCGACGATCAGGAACGCCGCCTGCCACGGCGCCAGCCCCAGCGGGAGGCCGCCGTGCGCGGCGAGCGCGTCGAGCGTGGACAGCAACTGGCCGCCGGCGATGAAGGCCAGCCCGATTCCGAACGGCGCGCTGAGGAAGAATATGCTGACCGCGCGCCCCAGCCGCTCCGGCGGCACCAGATCGCTGAGCAGGGAGAGGCCGGTCGGTGTGACGCTCGCCTCCCCCACCGCGACGCCGACCCGGGTGGCGAACAATTGGCCGAAACTGCGCGCAAGCCCCGACGCCATCGAGAACAGGCTGAACAGCACCAGCGATATCCCGAGCACCAGCCGCCGCTGATAGAGATCCGCCAGCCGCCCGATCGGCACGCTGCATAACGTGTAGAACAGGCCGAACGCCACACCCTGGAGCAAAGCGAAACGCGTGTCGTCGAGCGCGAATTCGGCCTTCACCGGCTCGACCGTCAGGTTGAGCACCACGCGATCGAATTGCGATGCGACCGATGCCAGCGCCAGCAGGCCGGTGATCGCCCATGCGCGCCGCCGGGCGGGCCACGGCGTCGCGGGATCTCCCGCCGACGCGCCGGGCACGGGAATATGGGCCATTGGCTGCTCTCTCTCCTCGTCTTTATTCTGTCGTCGCCGGTCAGGCGGGCGCGAGCGCCGCGCAAACCGCGGCAAGCTGCGCCGCCACCGGTGCCTCGCCGTCGACGAGCAAGGCGCGCTCGTCCTCCTCGGGCGGCTCGAGCGCGGCGATCTGGCTCTCGAGCAGCGCGCCGGGCATGAAATGGTCGCGCCGCGCGGCGAGCCGCGCCGCCAATATGCCGGGCGGGACCACCGGCAGCACGAACAGGATTTCGCCGACCCGCGCGCGCAGCGCATCGCGATAGCGGCGGCGAAGCGCCGAGCAGGAGGCGACAGCACCCCCCGGCGCCCCTGCCAGCGCATCGCCCACCGCGGCGAGGAACGGGGCGCGATCCGCATCGTCGAGCGCGATGCCCGCCGCCATCTTGGCGACATTGGCCGGCGGGTGGCAACGATCGCCCTCGATGAAGGTCCAGCCCAGCGCTTCCGCCAGCGCGGCCGCGAGGGTCGATTTGCCGCAGCCGGCCACCCCCATCACGACAATCGCGCGAACCATGTCAGCCCGCGCCGTCACGCGCCAGATCGAACAGCCGGACATATTCGGCGCTGTCCGCCGCGCCCATGCCGGCGGCGACGAGCATCCGGTGCAGATCGGCAATCAGCGAGGTGACGGGCATCGCCACCCGCGCGGCGAGCGCGGCGGCCTGCGCCGTTTCCAGATCCTTGAGCATATTGTCGATCCGGCCGGTCGGCGAAAAATCGCGCCGCGCCATCTTCGCCATGAATTCCTGCATAATGCGCGAATCCGCCCGCCCCCCGGCGAGCGCGGCGGGGATGCGGGTCGCGTCGACGCCATGCGCCTCGGCGAAGCGCACCGCCTCCGCCACCGACAGGAAGGTGCTGGCGCACAGCAATTGATTGATGAGCTTCACCGTTTGGCCGGCGCCCGGCCCGCCGAGATGGGTCGCATTGGCCGCGAGCCGATCGAGCAACGGCCGCGCGCGCGCCACATCGGCGTCGCTCCCCCCGAGCATCAGCGTGAGCCGCCCCTCGAGCGCGGCCGGCGCACCGCCCGACAGCGGCGCATCGACCCAGCCCATGCCGCAGGCGTCGCGCAACCGCGCCGCCATCGACGCGGTGCGCCCCGCATCGATGCTCGACATATCGACCAGCAGCGCGGCATCCGAACCGGCCGCCGCAACGCCGTCCGCGCCGAACACCGCTTGCTCGACGATCGCCGCGCTATTGAGGCTGGTGACGACGAACTCCGCGGCGCCGGCGGCGGCGCGCGGGCTTTCCACCGGCCGCCCCCCGCGATCGGCCAGCGCGGCGGCGCGGGCGGGATCGCGATCGCAGAGGAAAACCTCGGCGCCCGTTTCGATCAGGCGCGCGGCGATCGCCGATCCCATCACGCCCACGCCGATCACCGCCACCCGCATCCTATCCGTCCTTCACCGACGCGCGCTCGACGACGCGCAACCCGACATCGACGATCCGCGGCTCCCCGCTCCCGGCTTCGGCATTGCGCGACAACAGATCGAGCAGCATCCCCCCGGTGCGCTGGCCAAGCGCGCGGAAATCGACGTGAATGGTGGTGAGCGGCGGGTTGATCTCCCCGCCGATCTCGAAATCGCCAAAGCCCATGATCGACACGTCTTCGGGCACGCGCACGCCGAGCCGCTGGCATTCCATCACCGCGCCGACGGCGGAAAGATCGGATACCGCGAACACCGCCTGCGGCCGATCGTCGCGCGCCAGCAATTCGCGGATCGCGGCGGCGCCGTGGTGGAAGCTGACCGGCGCGCTACCGTGGCGCAGCACGAGATCGGTCGCGCGCCGCGACAGGCGCAATTCGTCCTCGAACCCACGCATGCGCTCCTCGCCGCGATGGTCCGCCACGTCGCCGTCGGGCGAGGCCGCGATCGCGCCGATCCGCTCGAACCCGCGATCGATCAGATAGCGCGCCGCGGTTCGCCCGACCTGATAATTGGAAAAGCCGATGGCATGTTCGATCGGCTGGCTCGGCAGGTCGGCGATCTCGACCACCGGGATATCGGCGGCGAGCAGCATCCGCGTCGCGGTACGGCGATGTACCGCGCCGGTCAGCACGATCGCCTCAGGCCGGCGCGCGAGCAGGTTGCGCAACTGGCGCTCCTCCTCCGCCATGTCATAATCGGTATAAGCGATCAGCAGATGATATTCCGCCTCGCGCAGCGCCTCGGTCAGCCCGTGTGCGACCGCCGCGAAATTGGCGTTGGTCAGCGTCGGCAGCATCAGCGCGATGAAGCCGGTGCGCCGGCTCGACAGGCTGCCCGCGGCGCGATCGGGAACATAGCCGAGATCGGCCACCGCCTTGAGCACGCGCTCGCGCGTCGCCGGCAGCACCATATCGGGGTCGCTCAACACGCGCGAAACCGTCATCCGCGACACCCCGGCGAGGCGCGAGACGTCGCGGATCGTCGGCCGCTGCGACGTGCGACGCGCCGGCTTCGTCTCGGCCGGGGGATTGATTTGCGCGGAACGGGGCATCGACGGCATGATCCTAACGGTTGCGATGCCCGTGGCATAACAGCGTCACGCCGCGCTCTCCATGCCATTCCCCGCGCTCACCAGATGGTAGAAGCGTCCCTCGAACATCTCGAGGATCTCCATCGTCACCGCCCGCGCCCGGGCGCGGATCGGCGAGGCGAGCGCCGCCTCCAGCGCGGCGAGCGAGGGGTAATCGACCTGCTGGAGCATGACGATCGGCGGCGCATCCTCATCGCGCGCCGCGATCCGCTGCCACCGGACGTTCGATGCATCGGGGAATTGCGCCCACAGCGGCGCCAGCCGGTAGCGTACCGCGGCGAAGAACGCCTCCTCGCACCCGGGCATGATCCGCCCTTCGAAGATCGCGCTGCGGGTAATCACAGCACGCGCTCGTTCACCGCGAGATGGAGTTTGACCACCTTCGACCGATCGCCCGCACGCTCGAAGGCGTCGACCGCCTCGCCGAGCGCATAGGTGCCCGAGAGGATCGGCGACACATCGATCCGCCCGGAAACGATCAGCTCGACCGCCAGCTGGAACTCGCCATTCGCGCGGAACGCGCCGACGAACTCGATCTCGCGCGCCTGCAACCGGTTGACCGGCACCGCGGCAGTGCCCGGCGGCAACATCCCGACCTGCACGATCCGCCCGCCGCGCCGGACCACATCGAACAGCGACAACAACGCGCTGGGGGCGCCGGACGCCTCGAACGCGACATCGAAATGCCCGGCCGCGCTTTCATAAGCGGCCAGCGCCTCGGGCGCGGTCGCGACGTTGATCGCACGCGACACGCCGATCCGCTCGCGCGCCACCGCCAGCGCCGCATCCTCGACATCGGTGCACACCACCTCGAGCGCGCCGGCCAGCAACGCACATCGCGCGACCAGCAGCCCGATCGGCCCCGATCCGGTCACCAGCACGCGCTTGCCGACCAGCGACCCGGCGCGCTCGACCGCATGAAGCCCGACCGACAGCGGCTCGGCGACCGAAAGCCGCAGCAGATCGGCATCGTCGGGCACCGGGATCACCTGATCGCGGCGCAACACCAGCTGCTCGGCGAACCCGCCCTGGACATGCGGGAAGCGCCCCGCGCTGCCGAGGAAGAACATATCGACGCACAGGTTCATCCGGCCGGCACGGCAATAGTCGCACACCAGGCACGGCCGGCTGGGATCGAGCGCCGCCTTCATCCCGGGCGCGATTCCGGTGACGTCGGCGCCGATCTCGGTCACCACGCCGGAAATCTCGTGCCCGAGCGTCATCGGCTCCCGCACGGCGAAATCGCCCACCGCGCCGCGGTGGTAATAATGCATGTCCGAGCCGCAGATCCCGCCATAGGCGATCGCGACGCGCACCTCGTCGGGCGCCAGCGCGCGCTCCGCAACCGGCTCGACCCTCAGATCCTTCTTCCCGTGACATACGGCCGCGAGCATCATCACCTCCAACGTCTTTATGGGACCGATATCATCATCGATAACCGGTCGCAATACAGCTGCAAGTAAAATAGTCTGGCGCTTAACCGGGGTTGCAATGTGACCGATCACTATATTATCGCAGCCCGACAGGGCAGGAGTTTTCAATGCGATTGTTCGATCTCACCGGCCGCCGGGCGCTCGTCACCGGCGCATCGCGCGGAATCGGCTTTGCGCTGGCGGGCGCGCTGGGCCGCGCCGGCGCGGAGCTCATCGTCAATGCACGCGACGCGGCGGCACTGGACGAGGCGGCGACGCAATTGCGCGCAACAGGCATCGCGGTTTCCGCCACCGCGTTCGACGTCACCGATCCCGCGGCGGTGACGGCGGCGGTCGACGCGATCGAGGCGGAAGGCAAGGCGATCGACATTCTGGTCAACAATGCCGGAATCCAGCGCCGCGCGCCGCTCGACACATTCGACGATGCGGACTGGCGCGCGCTGATGGCGACCAACCTCGACAGCGTCTATTATGTCGGCAAGGCGGTCGCGCGGCACATGATCGCGCGCGGACGCGGCAAGATCATCAATATCGGCAGCGTCCAGTGCGAACTCGCCCGCCCCGGGATCGCGCCCTATACCGCGAGCAAGGGCGCGGTGAAGAATCTGACCAAGGGCATGTGCGCCGATTGGGCGCGGCACGGGTTGCAGATCAACGCGATCGGCCCCGGCTATTTCGACACCCCGCTCAACAAGGCGCTGGTGGAGGATCCGGCATTCGATGCCTGGCTGCGCGGGCGCACCCCCGCCGGGCGCTGGGGCCGGCTGGAGGATTTGCACGGCGCAATCGTGTTCCTCGCCTCTGCCGCCTCGGATTTCGTCAACGGCCAGACGCTTTATGTCGATGGCGGCATCACCTCGGTGATTTAAGACCAGACATGACCTACAGCATCCTCCAGCTTTGCCCGCTCTCCGACGCGCTCGAAACCGCGCTGGCGGCACGCGGCAACGTCAAACAATGGTTCGCGATGAGCGACAGCGCGCGCGCGGCGTGGCTCGCCGCCCATGCGAACGAGGTCTCGGCGGTGGTGACCGGCGGGCATATCGGCTGCGACAATGCGCTGATCGCCGCCCTTCCCGCGCTGAAGCTCATCGCGATCAACGGCGTCGGCTATGACAAGGTCGATCTTGCGACCGCGTCGGCGCGCGGGGTCGCGGTGACCAACACCCCCGACGTGCTGACCGACGATGTCGCCGATCTTGCGGTCGGGCTGGTCATCGCGCTGCTGCGCCAATTGCCGCGCGCCGACCGGTTCGTCCGCGACGGCCAGTGGCGCGACGGCGGCTTTCCGCTCGCACGCAAGGTTTCGGGGCGGCGCTTCGGCATCGTCGGGTTGGGGCGGATCGGCGCGGCGATCGCAACACGGCTCGCCGCCTTCGGCCCGATCGCTTATACCGGCACGCAGGAGAAGCCGGTGCCGTACGATTTCGCCCCCGATCCGGTTGCGCTGGCCGCGCGCAGCGACGTGCTGATCGTCGCCTGCGCCGCGACCCCCGAGACGCGCGGGATGATCGACGCGGGCGTGCTCGATGCTCTCGGCGCGGACGGCTATCTGGTCAATGTGTCGCGCGGATCGGTGGTCGACGAAACCGCGCTGATCGCGGCGCTCGACACCGGCCGCATCGCCGGCGCGGCGCTCGATGTCTTCGCCGACGAGCCGCGGGTGCCCGCCGCGCTGATCGCCAGCGCGCCGACCGTGCTGACCCCGCATATCGCGAGCGCGACGGTGGAGACGCGCCGAGCGATGGCCGATCTGGTGCTCGCCAATCTCGACGCCTTCCTTGCCGGCGCGCCGCTGGTGACGCCGGTGACGGCATGAGCGCGCGGATCGCGATCGTCACCGGCGCGGGCAGCGGGATCGGCCGCGCCGCCGCGATCGCGCTCGCCGCGCGCGGCTACCGGCTGGCGCTCGCCGGGCGGCGCGGGGAGACGCTGGAGGAAAGCCGCTCCCTGCTCGATCGCCCCGACGCGCATCTCGTCATCCCGACCGACGTTACCGATGCGGCCGCGGTCGCGGCGCTGTTCGCACAGACGGCGGCGCATTTCGGCCGGCTCGACCTGCTGTTCAACAACGCCGGGACCAACATCCCCGAAACCCCGACCGACATGTTGGCCGAGGCGGATTGGCGGCGCGTGATCGACACCAATCTGACCGGCGCGTTTCTGTGCCTGCAGGCGGCGTTCCGCACGATGAAGGCGCAACGGCCGCAGGGCGGGCGGATCATCAACAACGGCTCGATCTCGGCGCACAGCCCGCGCCCGGATTCGATCGCTTATACCGCGAGCAAGCACGCGATCACCGGCCTCACCCGTTCGACCTCGCTCGACGGCCGCGCGTTCGGCATCGCCTGCGGGCAGATCGACATCGGCAACGCCGCCAGCGCGATGGGATCGCGGATGGAACGTGGCGTGCGCCAAGCCAATGGCACGATCGCCTCCGAACCGGTGATCGATGCCGCCCACGCCGGTGAAGCGATCGCCTATATGGACAGCCTGCCGATCGAGGCGAACGTGCAGTTCATGACGCTGATGGCGACCAACATGCCCTTTGTCGGGCGCGGGTGAACCGGCGCAGATTCAGTCGAACAACAGCACCGGCTTGATCGCCGCCCCGGTTTCCGAATCGTGGAATGCCGCATTGATCTCGGCGAAGGGGTAGAAACGGATCAGCCGGTCGAACGGGAAACACCCGGCGCGATGGAGCGCGATCAGTTCGGGGATGAAAGTCTTGGGATCGGCATCCCCCTCGACCACGCCGCGGATCACCCTGCCGCCGCTCATCACATGGCTGACATCGGCGGAGAACATCGTGCCGGGCGCCGCCGCGCCGACGATTGCGCATTCGCCCCGCACGCCCAGCACCGCGACCGCCTGTTCGATCACCCGCGGATTGCCGGTGCAGTCGATCGCATGATCGACGCCGCCCGGCAGCGCCGCCAGCACCGCGGCGACAGGATCATCCGCGCCCGCCTGGATCGTCATCCCCGCGCCCAGATCGCGCGCCAGCGCGAGGCGATCGGCGTTGAGATCGACCGCGACGATCGTCGCCGCGCCGACCACCGCCGCCGCCATCACCGCCGCAAGCCCGACCGAGCCGGCACCGAACACCACCACGCTCTGCCCCCGCTGCACCTTCTGCGCCTTCATCACCGCGCCGGCCCCGGTCAGGATGCCGCAGCCAAGCGGCGCGGCGATGCGCAGGTCGACATCGCGCGGCACCACCACGGCATTGCGTTCGCGGCACAAAGCATGCGTGGCGAAGGACGATTGGCCGAAGATATTGCCGAACACGGGCGCGCCGCCGGCGTCGACGAGCGTCGTTGAACCGTCCGGCCGCGTACCGAAGAAATTGCGCGGAAAGAATTCGTGGCAATAGCTTTGCGCATCCGCGCGGCAGCTTGGGCAGGTGCCGCAGCTGTTGAAGCTCATCACGACATGATCACCCGGCGCGACATCGCGCACATCGCCGCCGACCGCCTCGACGATCCCGGCACCTTCATGCCCCAATACCACCGGCTGCGGCACCGGCACGCCCTGTCGCCACATCGTCGCATCGGTGTGACACACCCCCGTCGCGACGAGCCGTACGAGGATCTCGTCCACGCGCGGCGAATCGAGGCGCAGCCGCCGGAGCGCCATCGGCGCGTCCGCATGCTCTACCACTGCGGCCAATATCTCGGTCATCTGCCCTCCTAAGTTATTTGGGACCGGTATCATCAGAATCGCCGATTCCCAACTCGCGATCTGCAACAGCAAGCACGACGATGCAAATTCTAAGCTTTCCTCAGGCGATTTTCGAGGCGGCCGGTGCATCTCGGCGCTTGCATTAGTATCCCAGCGTGATAATGGGACCGATATCACGTGCCCATCCAGAGAGCGCTGCAGGGCGCCCGAGCCAAGGGGAGGAAACATGCTGTCGAGGATCATTTCCAACCGCCGCATTCGCGCGGCGCTGTGTGGCGGCAGCGCAATCGGCGCATTGATCTGCACGGCAGCGGCAACGGCACAGACCGCGCCGCAGGAAGCGGCGGCGCCCGATGCCGCGGGCGCGCAGCAAGAGGTGGTCGTCACCGGCTCGCGCATCGTACGCTCGGGCTTCTCCGCGCCCACCCCGGTCACCGTGGTCGGCGAGGAACGGCTGGAACAGCGCGCGATCACCAATGTCGGCGACGCGCTCAACGAGCTGCCGTCGTTCCGCGCGCTGCAGACCCCGGCGACACAACAAGCGGTGGGCGGCAATATCGGCGCGCGCGTGCTCGATCTACGCGGGCTGGGCGCGACGCGCACGCTGGTGTTGCTCGACGGCAAGCGCTTCGTTCCCTCGACCACCCAGGGCACGATCGACGTCAACCTCATCCCCAGTTCGCTGATTGAGCGGACCGAGGTGGTCACCGGCGGCGCTTCCGCGGCTTATGGTTCGGACGCGGTGGCCGGTGTCGTCAACTTTATCCTCGACAAGAAGCTCACCGGTTTCAAGGGATCGGTCCAGGCCGGGATTTCGCGGCGCGGCGACGGCGCGGAGCAGAATGTCCAGCTCGCCTATGGCAACCACTTCGCCGGCGAACGCGGACATTTCATCATCGCCGGAGAATATAATAACACGAAGGGGTTGGGCGATTGCTACACGCGCAGCTGGTGCCCGCGCGAGCAGCTGATCGGCAATACCCCGGCCGGCTATGCCGGACTGCCGGCGAGCATCCGCGGCGGCCCCGCGGGTACCGGGACGCTGTCTTCGGGCGGGCTGATCGTCGCCAATTCGGGGCCGCTGCGCGGGCTGGCCTTCAACCCGAACGGCACCACCTCGGCCTATGATTTCGGCACGATCTACGGCACCAATCCCTCCCCGCTGTTCACGCTGGGAGGCACCGAATCCGCGCGCAACGGTTTCCTCGACGGAATCCTGCTCAGCCCGCCGGTGGAGCGGTTCGTCGGCTATGCCCATGCCGATTACCAGCTGTCCGACACGGTGAAGGCCAATCTCGATCTGTCCTACGGCCAGGTGAAGGGGATGGTGATCGGATCGGTCGCGCGATCGACCGTGACGATCCAGCGCAGCAACGCCTATCTGCCGGCGGGGGTCGCCGCGATCATGGACCAGAACGGGATCGGCTCGTTCACGCTGGGCCGCGCGTTCATGGACCTCGGCGGCGCGGTCGACCGGTCCGACAACAAGACCTATCGCGCGGTCTTCTCGCTCGAAGGGCGGATCAGCGACAAATGGCGCTGGGATGCCTATTACCAATATGGCCGCAACGAATTCCGCCAGGATTACACCGGCAACGTGATCGCCTCACGCGTCGCGAACGCGGCCGATGCGGTCAACGTCAACGGCCAGATCGTGTGCCGGATCAATGCCGGCGCGGTCGCCGCCGATCCGTCCTGCGTACCGCTCAACATCTTCGGCGCGGGCAATATCTCGCCGGCCGCGGCGGCCTATATCGCGCCGTCGGGCTTCCAGACGACCAATCTTACCGAGCATGTCGTGGCGGCGAACGTCAACGGCGCGCTGTTCGCGCTGCCCGGGGGTGATTTCTCGATCGCCGCGGGCGGCGAATATCGCAACGACAGCGCGACCGGCGCGGCGGACGCGCTGTCCACCGCCAATGCCTTCTGGTCGTTCAACGGCAAGGCGGTGGTCGGCCGCATCGAGGTTGCCGAAGGCTATGTCGAGGCCGAAGCGCCGATCCTGCGCGATCTGCCCTTTGCCAAGACGCTCGAACTGAACGGCGCGGTCCGGCGCACGCATTACAACCGCACGGCGCCCGGATCCTCCTCCACCTCGGTCGATGCGACGACATGGAAGATCGGCGGCGTATGGGCACCGAACGACACGATCCGTTTCCGCGCGACGCGCTCGCGCGATATCCGCGCGCCCAACCTCACCGAACTGTTCGGGCCGGTAACGCTGGGCCGCACCACGATCGTCGACCCGGCCAACAACGGCGCGCAGATCCAGGTCAACGCCTATTCCGGCGCCAACGGCCAGCTTGCGCCCGAGAAAGCCGATACCTGGACGGCGGGCGCGGTGCTCAGCCCCGGGTTCATTCCCGGGCTGCGGCTGTCGGTGGATTATTATGACATCAAGCTGAAGGGCGCGATCTCCACGCTCGGCGCGCAGGTGCTGGTCGATCGCTGCGCCGCCGGGCAGGCCGCGCTGTGCCAATATGTCCAGCGCGACGCCGCCGGCACGCTGACGAGCGTCAGCGACGTGCTCCAGAACGTCAGCGAGATCGACAATCGCGGCATCGATATCGAGGCGAGCTACCGCACCGGGCTCGGCGCGCTCGGCAACCTCGATCTCCGGCTGCTCGCGACGCATTATCTCAAGCTGTCAATCGGCGGCGTCGATCGCACCGGCCAGACCGGCTACCGGCCCGGGACGACGACCGGCGTCCCCGACTGGATCATCGACGGCACCGCGGTGTGGTCGATCGGCGCGCTCGCGCTCAACCTGCACGGAAAATATATCCCGCAGGGCATTTTCGACACCACCTTGGTCGGCCCGCAGGATGCGGGCTATTCCCCGGCGCTCGCGAACAGCATCAACAACAATCGCGTGAACGGGCGTTTCTACCTCGATCTCGGCGCGACGATCAAAATCAACGACCGGTTCGAGATGTTCGGCGTGATCAACAATCTGCTCGACAAGGATCCGCCGCTCGCGGCCAGCGCGCAGGGCGCCACCAACCAGGTCTATTTCGATCCGATCGGCCGCTATTTCAAATTCGGCGCGCGCGTCCGGCTGTAACCCCCAAAAGCATCAGGAAACGGAAAATCCCAATGGCGAAGAAGACGCTTCAACACCTTCTGCAGACGAGCGACAAATGCATCGTCGCGCCGTGCGTCTATGATTGCGCCTCGGCGCGCGCAGTGGAAATGGTCGGCTTCGAAGCGATGATGCTGTCGGGCGGCGAGGTGTCGATCGCGATGAACGGCGTGATCGATTATGGCTTCAGCAATCTCACTGATGTCGAATGGATCACCAGCCGGATCGCGCAGACATCGGCGATTCCGCTCGCCGCCGATATCGAGGACGGTTTCGGCGGCCCGCTCGCGGTGTATCGCAGCGCGCGGCGCATGGCGATGGCCGGCGCCACCGCATTGCAGCTCGAAGACGCCAGCGACATGGAGGAATCGACCGGCCTTCTGTCGCGCGAAAAATACCTCGAGAAGGTAAAGGCCGCGCTCGCCGCGCTGGAGGGCACCAATTGCTTCCTCATCGCGCGCACCAATGCCGATCCGGAAACCCAGATGGACGAAGGCTGCGAACGGATGCGGCTGGCGCATGAGCTGGGCGCCGCGATGACCACGGTGGTCAAGATCGGGACGCTCGATCATGCCAAATATGTCGCCGAGCGCGTACCGGGGTGGAAGATGTTCCCCGACGTCCGCGATATCGACGGCAAACCGGCTGTGACCGTCGACCAGATCTATCCGCTCGGCTTCAACTTCATGACGATGCACTATACGCTGAAGGCGGCGATGGACGGCATGCTGGAGCACGGCAAGCACAATTTCGCGCAACAGGGTTGCCACTACACCTGCCAGAAAGTCGATGCGACCGGCGTGATGGGGATGAGCGCCACCCCCTTGTTCGACCCGCAAAGCTATATGGAGCTGGAAGGCCGGTTCAGCGGGCAGGACAAGACCTATACGATCGTCGGCAACCAGGTCGAGGATTTCCCGGCGGGTTTCGTGCGATCCTCGATCGACGACCGGCTTTGACATGACAGCGGTGGGGGCGTGCCGCGCCCCCACCGGCTTCGGCCGGATTCAGGCCAGGCCGGCGTGCTGCGGGCTTCGGCTGCCCGCAGCGCCGGATCAGGCCTTCTTGCAGTGCGACATGAAGCTCTTGCGCGGTTTGCCGTGCAGCCCCTTGGCATCGGCCTGCTTGGAACAGTCGAGCGACTTCGCGGTTCGGGCGACCGGCGCCTTGCTGGGCTTGGCAGCGGGCGCCTTGCTGGCCTTGGCCGCATCGGCTTTCGGGGCAGGCGCGGTCGCGGCGGTCTGAGCGAAGGCCGAACTCGTCATCAGGGCGATGGCGGCGGCGGCGGCGGCAATCTTGACCTGCATAGCAAACTCTCCAGCGACGTCCTCTTCGGGGACGAGCAGGATTTACGCCGTCGCTCCAGCGGCTGTCACGTTACAACGACGAAATGTTCCCCGGCTTCGCGCTATCGGGGCGCGATATCGGCATCATGCTCGCCAAGCATCGGCGCGGCGAACGGGTCCGGCCCCGGCGTGCGGGAGAATTTGATCGGGCGGGTGACGCCGCGATAGTGACCGATCTTCGGATGCGCGATCGAGGCGACCATATTCTCGGCCTGCACCTGCGGGTCTTCGAACATATCCTCGATGTGGCGCACCGCCGAGCACGGGACCGCGTCGCCGAACAATCGCTCCCACTCGATCGCCGAGCGCGCGCGCAGTGCCGCGCGCAGCGCCGGCACCAGTTCGGCCGCGTGGTCGGCGCGATTGCGCACGCTGGCGTAACGCGGGTTGTCGGCGAGATCGTGGAGCCCGGTCAGCGCGCACAGCGCTTTCCAGAAATGCGGCGTGTTCGCCGACAGATAGAGATAGCCGTCGCCGGTCGGGTGGAGCCCGGTGATCCCCCCCGAGCGCATGTCGCGCGAGATATCGTGCGCCTCGCCCTCGGCCTGGATCATCCGCGCCGATTGCATCGTGAGCGCGCTGCGCAGCAGCGACACGCCGACATATTGCCCCGCGCCGCTACGCTCGCGCTCGAACAGTGCCGAGGACACCCCCGCCGCGACCAGCGCCGCGGCATAATAATCGACCGGCGAGCCATAAGTGAGCTCGGGGACCGGCGGCTTGCCCTGGAGCACGCACATCCCGGTCATCGCCTGGAGGACCTGATCATATCCCGCCTTGCCGCGCAGCGGGCCTTCCTCGCCATAGCCGGTGACCACGCAATAGATCAGCCGCGGGTTGGCCGCCTCCAGCCGCGGGTGATCGATCCCCAGCCGCTCGGCGACGCCGGGGCGGAAATTATGGACCAGCACATCCGCCTCGGCCGCCAATGCATGGAGCCGCGCGCGATCGGCATCCTGCTTCAAATCGAGCACGATCCCGCGCTTGCTGCGATTGACCCCGAGGAAGGCGCGGTTCTCGCCTTCCAATGTGGAAGGATAAGCGCGCAGATTGTCCCCCGCCGGGGGCTCGACCTTGATCACGTCCGCCCCCTGATCGGCGAGCAGGGTGCAGCCATAAGGACCGGCGATATAGGCGCTGAGATCGAGCACCCGCACCCCCGAGAGCGGCCCGCGCGGTCCCTCGCGCGACGGATTGTCGAACGCCGATCCCGGCGCCGGCTGCATTGGGTCGGACGGCGGTGACACGGGGGGCGAAGCACTCATCGACATCAGTTTCCAGCTTGGATTGGGGGGACGGGCGGAGCCAGCCCGAGCCAGGTCACGCGCCAGATACCGTCGCGGCGGTCCCCCAGGCGAAAATAGGGCTCGAAGACGATCGGCGGCCGATCGGCGGGGTGCAATTGGATGGCCTCACCGTCGACGACCGCGACGGGCGCATCGGCTACCCGCACGGTCTCAGCCAGCCGATATCCGTCGATCGGCCCGGTGGCATAGACCAAAGGCCCCCGCGTCAGCGCGATATAATCGCGGCGGAGCACTTCCTGCGCGACC
>NZ_MKRR01000164.1:0-9629 GCF_001897045.1 Sphingomonas sp. 66-10 | reverse complement strand
GTCCCCCGGCCGCCACTCGCGCTCGATCCGCGCATAGCCGCCCGGCTCGGCCGCGAAACGCTCGCCGTTCACCTGCAGCCGCGCGCCGTTCGCCCAATCGGGGATGCGGACGAGCATCGCGAAGCGCGCCGCCGCCGCCGGGTCGACCGAGATCGAGAGCGGCCCATCCAGCGGATAGCGCCCCTCCTGCCGGATGCGGACACGCCCGGCGCCGGGCAGATCCAGCACCGCGGTCGACGCGCCGAGCAGATTGACCGCCAGCGCGCCGTCGGCGGTGACGCCATAGGCAATCGCGGGCAGCTCCTCCAACGCCATCGCGCCGCTCGACTTGCAGCAGCGCCAATAAGTGGTGTGGGTGCGCCGTCCGTTGGGGAAGGAATAATAGCACCAATCTTCGCCGTCCGGCGCCTGCGCGCCGAGCAGGTCGTTATAGGCGCTGCGCTCGATCTCCTGCGCGAAGGCGGCATCGCCGGTGATCGCCAGCAATTCGCGGTTGAGCTGGATCCAGGCCATCGTCGAACAGGTTTCGACATAGGCTTCGGGGCTGAACACCCCGGCGGGGTTGAAGACCTCGCGCGAGCGATGCGCCACCCCGCCCCACGGGCCGCCGCCGAGCGTCAGATGATGCGCGCGGACCGCCGCCCAGATGTTGCGCACCGCGCTGAGATAGCGCGCATCACCCGTCGCCCGGTGCAGCTTGGCGACACCGACGAGGTTCCACAGCAATTGATATGCCTTGCCGGTGGCGATCTCCGACGGATCGGCACCTGCCAGCGCCAGCGAGAACAGGCGATTGCGCGGCTCGGCCTCGATCTGCGCCAGCACCAGCTCGGCCAGATCGAGATAGCGCCGCTCGCGGGTCGCCAGATACAATTCGGTGGCGGGATCGAGCAGCGCGGTCGCCGACAAGCCGAAATGGTTGCCGAGATCGGTGATCTTCACCGCGCCGTCGCTCAACACCCGCCAGCACAGATCGCCGATCCGCCGGGCGGCGGCAAGATAATGTTCGTCGCCGGTCGCGCGATGGACCTCGATCAGCCCGAGGATCAGATAGCTGTGGGTCCAGATATCCCAGGTGCGCAGCGCCGGGGCGCCGTCCCACGAGACCGGCTTCGGCGGCTGCGGCACCATGAAGCGTCGCGGCGGCGCGTAATTGCCGAGATAGCCGTCCGCATCCTGCCGCGAGATCAGATAATCGGCGACCCGCCGCACATTGCCGAGCAGCGCCGCATCGCCGGCGCGGGCCGCGGCGCGCGCGGCGGCGGAAAGCCACTTGCCGGCATGTTCGCCATACCAGTCGCCTTCCTCGTTGGCCGCCACCTTCTCGGGCGCGAACAGCGCGATCGCCGGGCTGTGTTCGTCGGTGATGAAATGTGACAGGCGCCCGGCGCGATTGGCCTCCAGCGCATCGCCGAGCAACCCGCCGAGTGTCACCTCGCCGGGCAGTGACAGCCGCATCGCGGGCTCAGCGATCGGCGGCACAGCGGAATCCGATCCCGGCCGACCGGTCCTTCGCCGGGGCCATCAGCAGGAACTTGCCGTGCTCGTCGAGGCGATAGCCTTGCGGGAAATACCAATGCGAGGTCTGCGGCTGATAGGCATTGCCGCCGCGCAGCACCGCAGCGCGCACCCGATCGTCATGATATTCGTCGGTCCATTGCCAGATCGTCCCGACGAGATCCTCGACCCCGAACGGGCTCGCCCCCGCAGGATGCGTGCCGATATCGACCGGATCGGGCATGACGCGCGCGAGCGACGGCTCGGGCACCGCGGTCGCATCCCAATCCTCGCCCCAGGGATAGGCGCGGCCGTCGGTTCCCTGCGCGGCATATTGCCATTCCCATTCGCGCGGCAGGCGCTTCCCGGCCCACCCGGCATAGGCCCGCGCATCCTCCAGCGAGACCCAGGTGACGGGCTTGTTCTCCCAACCTGCGGGCGGCGCGCCGTCTTGCCAATGTTTCAGGAAATTCCGCGTGTCGGCGGGCGCGTAGCCGCTGTCGGCGAGGAAGGTCCTGAACTGCGCGTTGGTCACCGGGAAGCGATCGATCCAGAATGCGTCGATATGCATGCGGTGGCGGTGATGCCGGCGCGGGCTTTCTTCCCACGGATATTGCACGTCGACTCCCTCGGCGGCGTAACCCTCGATCTCGATGCCGTGGACGACGAAATCGAAATCGGCCGCGGGGATCGCGATCATCCCGTCGGGGGCCTGCGTATGCGGTGTGGTCGGCGCGATCGGGACGAGCGTCTGCGCGGCGGCGGTCCAGCGTGCCGGGAAGGAGTCGAGCGGCAGCACCGCGCGCGCCGCCATGTCCGCAAGAAACGCGTCGAGCCCGTCGAGCACCTGCCCCGCCGCCAGCGCAAGGATCGCGCCGAAGCCGCGCCCCGCCATCGGCACCGACAGGATCGCACGGTCGCGATCGATCCGCGGATCGAGCTCGACGCCGTTCCAGACGTCGAAATAGCGCGTGCCCGCATTGTGCGGCACGCTCAATTGCTCGCCGTCGATCGCATATTCCTGACGGTTGATCAGCGTCCACAAGATGCGCCCGTCGCCCGGGAAGCGGCTGGCGAAGATGCCGGCCTGGAGCGTCCGCTCATAGGGGCGCCAGTCTGGCCCGGCGATCAGATCGGCGAACCGCCGCTGCACCATCGCCACCCGGCGCAGCGTCTCGCCGTCGCGCGGGGTGAAGAGATTGACGAAGCCGAACACATTCTCCCACGCGACATAGCCGACACCGTTGAACAGCGCGTGCTGCAGGTCGTTGGTGCGCTGCCGGCTCCAGCGGTTCTCGATGTTGATGATATGGCGGGGTTCGAGCCATTTCAGCTTGAGCACCGTCGGGATGCTCTCGTCGGGCACGCGCTTGGTCCAGCTCTGCAGGTTCCAGCTCAGGATATGATCGCCGGCCTGCGCGGTGGTCTCCGGCTGCAGCACCACCGGGCGCCCCGTGGCTTCGCACGCGCGGTGGAAGGCGAGCGGGACGCCGCTATAGGTATCGCCGTTGATGCCGTCCGCCCCGGTTTCGGCGACGATCGCCGCCATCCGCTCCCAGTCGGGCGCGTCGTTCGGCGCGGTGCCATTGTCCCACGGCATCGTCGGCAGGAACACCTTGACGCCGCGCCGGTGAAAGTCCGCGACGACCTGCTTCAGCCCGGCGATGCCGCCGGGCAGAGCGTCGACCAGATCGAACTGGCTGCGATCGTCGACCCCGATATTGGGATAGATATACCAGACCAGCACGCTGTCGACGCGCCCCAGCCGCCCCTCGAGATCGTCGAGATAGCGATCGACCGTATAGCGGCCGGTCTCGGGATCGTAGAAATAGCGATCCTCGACCATCAGCAGCGTATGGACGAAA
Organism: Sphingomonas sp. 66-10; assembly: GCF_001897045.1. Taxonomy (NCBI): domain Bacteria; kingdom Pseudomonadati; phylum Pseudomonadota; class Alphaproteobacteria; order Sphingomonadales; family Sphingomonadaceae; genus Sphingomonas; species Sphingomonas sp. 66-10. The sequence continues at coordinate 6,267 of NZ_MKRR01000164.1, read as the reverse complement.
TTCGACTGCGACCAGGCAAGCCGCGGGTCGCGATACAGGCTGTCGTCGAAGCCGATGCGGATGCGATGCTCGCGGCGCCATTCGATCAGCCCCTGCACCCATTCGTCGGCGCTGCCGTCGGCGTCGATCTTCCACCGGCCCATTTCGGCGAAGGGCCAGCCGGGAACCTTGCCCGGGGTCGGCAGATAGGGGCCGGTCAGCGCGTGCGAGAATTTGACGTCGCTGGTGGTGCGGATGGGATTGGTCATGATCTCGTTTTCAACCCGCCGTCGCGCCGATGCCACAATAAAGCGCGAGCGGCCGATGATCGGCAGGCTGCGCCTCGGCCATGAAAGCCACGACCTCGGCGCGGGTGGGGATGCTCGACTGGGCGCCGGCGCGCGTCGTCACCAGCGCGGCGGCCGCGGCGGCGCGGCGCAGCGCGGCGCCGAGCGCCTCGCCCGCGGCAAGGTCTGCGACTAGCACGCCGCAAAAGGCGTCGCCGGCCGCGGTCGTATCGACCGGGGTCACCGCGAAGGCGGGCTGGACGAGATAGTCGCCATCGACCAACGCCACGGCTCCGCGAGACCCCAACGTCGCCACCGTGATCGCGACGCCGGTCCGCGCCAGCCGTTCGGCGATCGACCCGTGCTCGCCGACCAATGCGGTCAGCTCTTCCTCATTGACCACCAGCACGTCCACCGCGCGCAGCAGCGCTTCGGGCAATGCACGCGCCGGGGCGGCATTGAGCAGCACCCGCACGCCCTGCACCTGCGCGCTCCGGGCATAGACCAGAACGGTTTCGAGCGGCGTTTCCAGCTGCATCGCGAGCCACGCGATAGCGTCGAGCGGCGGAAGGTCCTCCGGCCTCAGATCGGCGTTGGCGCCCGGCGCGACGGTGATCGCATTCTCGCCTTCGTCCGATACGGTGATCAGCGCCGCACCGGTCGATCGCGCCGAGCGGCGAATGTGCAGCTCGACCCCCGCCCCTTCGAGCGACCGGATCAGCAGCCTTGCCTGATCGTCCTCGCCCAATGCGACCACCATCGCCGTCTGCGCCCCGCCGGCGCGCGCGGCGGCGACCGCCTGATTGGCGCCCTTGCCGCCGGGAAAGACCGAAAGGTCGCCGCCGAGCAAGGTCTCGCCCGGCGCCGGAACGTGCCGGGCGCGCACGACGAAATCGGCATTGGCCGAGCCCGCCACCAATACGCCGCCCGGCCGGTCGCTTCGGATCACGATCGTTATACTCCCGATCAGAAATCGCGGTGCAGGGTCACGGTAACCGTTCGGCCGCGGCCCGCGAAATAATTCTGGTAGATGTCGATCTGCGACGACGACAGGAAATAGAATTTGTTGAACAGATTCTCGACCCCGATCGAGACGGTGCCGACCTGCTTGAAGCGATAATTGGTCGTCAGATCGAACAAGGTATAGCCCTTGGTATGCTCCTCGAGCGCGCCGCGGCCGATGTTGATGTTGCGATTGAAGAAGCTCGTCACGCCGAGCGACACCGAGCCTTCGGGCGTATATTGCCAGCTGATCTGGCCGTTCGCCTTGTCCGGCGCGATGTTGAGCATCCCGAGCGTAACGTCGAGCGGCTCGGTGACGTTGTTTGCGGCCGAGGTCTTGCCGAGCACATGGCTGAACAAGGCGTTGAGGCGTAGCGAGTCGATCGGGCGGAATTCGGCGCTGAAGTCGATGCCGTAGATCTTGATCGGGCGACGGTTGAGAACATAGTCCCGCGTGATCGGATCGATCGACAGGCTCGACCCGAGGTCCGATTTCGACTGGTAATAGGATACGCCGACGCTGCCCATCCGGCCGCGCCAGTTGACGCCGACTTCCTTGTTCTTGAACACCACCGCCTTCAGATCGAGCAGGCCCTCGACCGTCTTGCCCGGCACGTTGACGTTGCGCAGCGGGATGCCGACGTTGGGGAGGGTGAAGCCCTCGCCATAGGTCGCGAAGGCGGAGAAGCCGCCGCCGAGCCGGCCGACGATGCCCGCATTGAACAGATCGTTGGTATATTTGAGCTTGCCGCCCTTCACGAACACGCGGTTGCGATAATAGGTCGTGGTATAATCATCGACCTTCACCGTGCCGGCCTCGTGCCGCCAGCCGCCGCTCAGCGTGACCGGGCCGAGATCATAGCTCAGCTGCGCATAAGGGCCGACGCTGGTATAGTTCATCGGCGGCACCCACACGCGATTGGTGAGCGCAAGATATTGCCGCGTCTGATCGTGGACCAGATCGACGCCGAAGCGCAGTTCGAGGCCCTTGGTCAGGAAATCCGGGCGCGTGTACGAAGTGCGCAGCCCGTATTTCTTCGACAGGATTTCGGACTGGTCGAAAATCACGCCGGACGAGATCAGCGGATCCTGCTTGTCAACGCTGTTGTCGCCGGGGAAGCGCATCTCCTGCTTGGCGAAATAGCCGGTCACGACAAGGTTGCCGCCGACCAGATCACTGTTTGAGTAGTTCAGCGCATATTGCTGGAAGCGATTGAAGTCCGGCGCGAAAAGCAGCTGCCCGGTAACCGGGTCGCGCGGCGGGCCGGGTTCGGCGGTATCGGGGATGCCGAGCGCGCGGCTGCCCGCGACATAATGATAATCGCCCTTGGCGGTCAGCTTGAAATAGCTCGCGGTCGCTTCGAGGCGCTGGGTGCCGCCGGCGAAATCGTGACCGACCTTGAGGAAGAAATCGACCTGCTTGGTATCCGCCAGCGAGCTCGACGCGCTGAGCCCGATGCGCCGCCCGCGCGCGTCATAAGTGATGCCGCGATCGACATAGGACGCCGCCGCGAACACGTCGAAATCGCCCGATTTGTGCGCGATCGTCCCGCCGATCTTCCAGATCGCGCTATCGTCGCGATATTGCGACCCGAAGCGCCCGGTGAGGCCGATATGCGTGCCCTCCTCCGTCGCGCGCTTCGAGATATAGTTGATCAGCCCGCCGGCCGCGCCGATCCCCTCCGCCGCCGAGGCGCCGCCGATCACCTCGATCCGCTGGACCGTCGACATATCGGTGAAGGTCGCGTTGCGGCTCCCGTCGCGCAGCGGGGTCGATTGGGGAATGCCGTCGAACATATAGAGCGCGGTGCGGCCGCGCATCGTTTCGCCCAGCGTGTTCATCGTCTGGTTGGATTCGGAATAGCCCGGCACCGTGCGCGCCAGCACCGCGGTGGCGTCTTCGGTGATCGTCAGCGAGCGCTGGACTTCGGCAGGCGTGATGACCGTCACCGCGCCGGCGACCTTGTCGATCGCCTTGGGCGAGCGCGTGCCCGTCACGATCACGGTATTCTGGCTCGAATCATCGGCCGGGGCGGGGTCGCTCACCGGGGCCGGCTGCGGGGCCAGTTGCGCCACCGCGGGCAAGGCCACGCCGGACAGCAGAAAAGCAGCGAACGTCAGATGCGCATTGGTTGTCACGGTGATCCTCCCCCCGTTTATTGGCTACAGCCTAACCCAAGGGAAAAAGCGGAAGAAGCGAGCGGCGGTGTGTTCACACAACAGATTTTGTGTGGTTCGATCGCCACGATTTCGCTTTGGGATCGATCGACCGGACCGCATATTTTCTGCGCTGTGAAGACAGGGATTGCGTGCATTTTCGGCGCTACAAGCGTTGGAATTGCTGCGAAGGCGCGGCATCGGGGGAGGATCGTGTCGATGCGGAGCAAGCTGTTCGTACCCTGTTCGCGCCCCGAATTCTTCGCCAAGGCGATCGACGGGGCGGCGGACGCGCTGTCATTCGATCTCGAGGATTCGGTGCCGCCGGCGGAAAAGCCGGCCGCGCGCGCGCGGCTCGCGGCATTCCTGCGCTCGGATCAAGCGATGGCATCGGCCAAGCGGCTGATCGTCCGCGTCAACGCGCTCGACACGCCCTTTTTCGCGGAAGATCTGGCGGCGCTCGCCGGGCTGCGTGTCGATCTGATCAACCTGCCCAAGGCCGACACCCCCGATATCGTCCATGCCGCCGCCACGCAGATCGATGCGCTGCGCCTCGCCGCCGGGCTGCTGGTCACTATCGAGACCGCCGCCGCGCTGGCCGATGCGGCGGCGGTGGCGGCGGCGCATCCGCGGGTCGCGGGGCTTCAGGTCGGGCTCAACGATCTGTTCGCGCCGCTCGGCATCGATCGAAACGATCCCCGCCACGTCCACGCCGCGCTGTGGCCGATCCGGCTCGCCGCCGGACGGGCCGGATGCTTTGCCTATGACGGCGCCTGGCCCGACCTTACCGACGATCCCGGCTTTCGCGCCGAGGCGGAGCTGGCGCGAAGCCTCGGTTATATCGGCAAAAGCTGCATCCATCCGCGGCAGATCGCGATCGCCAATGCGGTGTTCGACCGCGGCGCCGAGCTCGATCGCGCGCGACGGCTGGTGGCCGCGGCGACCGCGGCCCAAGCGCAGGGCAAAGGCGCCTTCGTGTTCGACGGCACGATGGTCGATGCACCGGCGATCAGCGCGGCGCGCGCGATTTTGCGGCGCGCGGGGGAGGCGGCATGACCTTGCGCCTCCTGTTGCTCACGCTGCTCGGCGCGCTGCTGTTTCAGGCCGCCCCCGCGGCGGCGAAGCAACCGACCGAGATCGAGACCACGACATTACCCGCGCCGTCGGGCGATCGCGGTGATCTGTCGCTGGCCGCGATCGACGGATTCCCCGTCGCGTTCGATCGCGATCGGGCGCAGATATTGCGGCACCGCAGCTGGTCGGCGATCGGAACGCGCAATATCCCCTCGAAAATGCTCGCTGTGGTGAGCGACGGCCAGGGGTCCGCAATCCTTTCCGGCGCGGGCGGCGTGGCGACCTCCGCTGCCGCGCTCACACTGGCGAATGGCGCGATCGTGGCGAAGGCGCTCCCCGATCTTCTGGTGCCGTTGCGCTCGGCGGTCGGCGCCTTCCAGCCCGATGCATTGCTCGTCGCCGGGGTCGGCGAGGACGGCACCCCGCGACTGTTCCGCCTCGCCTGGGCGCAATCCGCGCGCTGGCAGACGCTCGCCCCCTGGCCCGGCGGCGTGCCGGTCGCGCTCGCAGCGCAGAACAGGGGCATTGCCGTCACGCTGGCCGACCAGCAGCAATGGCGCTGGCTGCCGACCGGCGGGTGGCGACGCGGCGCGACGGCGCGCGGCACCGTCGTCGGCGCCCCGCGCCCGATCGGACAGGCCTATCTGCTCTACCTCCTCCGCGACGCGGGCGGCACGCATCTCTACAGCTACAGCATGATCACCGACGCCTGGGCGCCTATGGGCGCGGCGCTTCCCGGCGAACCGCTCGCCGCGGTCAGCCACGGCGAGGGGCTGCTGATCGCGTCGCGGCGCAACGGCGCGCTTGCCGTCTCCACCCTGACGCTCAGGTTCAACCGCGAGCCGCTCGGGCTGATCGATTGGGCGATCATCACGGTCTATCTGTTCGCGATGCTCGGTATCGGTCTCACCTTCTATCGCCGCGCCAAGGGCGGTCCCTCGTCCGAATTCTTTCTCGGGTCGCGCGCAATCCCGGCCTGGGCGGCGGGGGTCAGCATGTTCGCCGGCAGCATCAGCTCGATCAGCTATCTCGCGGTGCCGGCCAAGGCGTTCGAGACCGACTGGCAATATATCATGTCGAAGATCGCGACCGTCTGCGGGCTGATGTTCGTCGCGCTGGTCGTGGTGCCGGTGTTCCGCCGGCTCAATCTGGTTTCGGTGTTCAATTATCTCGAAGCGCGCTTCCACCCGGCGATCCGCATGCTTTCCAGCGCCTTGTGGATCTGCATGCAGATCGGTGGGCGGATGGGGATCGTGCTGTTCCTGCCCGCGATGGCGATCGGCACGATCACCGATACCAATATCGTCGCCTGCATCCTGATCGTCGGCCTGTTCACGATCGTCTATACCGCGCTGGGCGGGATGCGCGCGGTGGTATGGACCGATGTGTTCCAGGTGCTGGTACTCACCGCCGGCGCGTTTTTTGCGATCGGCTTCGTCATCTACCAGATCGGGTTCGGCGACGTCGTCGATACCGCGACGGCGTTCGACAAGACGCGGATGCTCAACTTCAGCTTCGACGTCACCCAGCCGACCGTTTGGGCATTCCTCGTCCTCGCCCTGTTCGACGTGGTGCTCACCTTCCCCAAGGATCAGGTGCTGATGCAGCGCGTGCTGGCGACACCGTCCGAGAAGGAAGCCAAACGCTCGGTGTGGCTGTTCGCGCTGATCCTGCTGCCCAGTGTCGTTGCCCCCTAATTGCCTGACGAGGCCTCGCGGGTTTGGGTGATGTACTCGCGGGGTGATCGGTAGCCTAGCGCCTTGTGCGG
>NZ_MKRR01000163.1:30875-35318 GCF_001897045.1 Sphingomonas sp. 66-10 | reverse complement strand
TAGCGGATGGGCTTTCAGCCAAAGAGATTGCTTTACGTATCGACATTGGCGCGCGAACCGTGGAACGGCATATCGATAATGCGCGGCTGAAAATGCGTGCGCGCAATCGGACGCATCTGGTGATGCGCGCGGTAGCCAGTGGACTGCTCGATACACGTGAAGCCGATGACGAAAGTGCAGAGGCGCAGCTTCGTACGCTCTTCCCCAACCCCGGCAACGCGGCCGAAACATTCGTGCTTTTTTGAGCGTCAGTGGGCGACCAGCATATAGCCGATCCCGCGCAATGTACGGATCGACACACGCCCGGGTGTTTCGATCTTGCGGCGCAACCTGTAGATATAGACCACGAGCGCGTTGGATGTGCTGCCGTCACCCGATCCGAACAGCTGATCCTCCAGCAGCCGTCGCGGTGTCACGCGATTGCTGCGGCGGATTAGAATTTCCGCAATGTCAGCCTCGCGGGAGGAAAGGTCGACTGGAGTGCCATCGATCGCCAACTGCCGCGTCATGGTATCGAAAGTGAGCGCACCCGCGCGAATCGACGGGTCAGGGAAGCCATCTCTGCGGCGCACGATCGCATCGATCCGCGCATGGAGCTCGTCGACGACAAATGGTTTTACCAGATAATCGTCAGCACCGGCGCGCAGCGCCGATATGCGTTTCGCGGCATCGTCGAGTCCGCTGACGACAAGGATTGGCTCGCTGTGACCAGCCGCGCGCCATTGGCGAACGAGGGCGGTTCCGTCCTCGAGCGGAGAAGAGAGATCGAGGATGATGGCGGCGAACAAGGTCGTGGAGAGGAGATGAGTCGCGTCAGATCCGCTGCGCACGATCTCAGCTGTGATTTCCCGATCGGCCAATGCCGCGCGCAGCGAGGCGGCATATGCCTGGTCATCATCGACGAGCAACAACCGCATAGCTCTCCCGTCCCGCGTCCGAGCCGGACTCGTCCGACTTAATAGAACTCCCGGAACACACGAGACACTACGTAGATTTTCGGATGCGGCTTATCCGCACGCTGTAATTTTCATTAAAATGATATAAACCATAGGGAGGCCGAAGAAAAGCACAGTGTCCTTCGGCCTTATTCTCGGCTGGGATCTCGGGGACGAACGGTTCCTACGAGCATTTGCATATCGCCTTTGTCGGCTGGTGCGGCGACGCGAGCGACGATGGCGGGGTGGGCAGATTATCGGCGACCTGTCGCCGGCTTGCAGGAATGCGATCCAGATATCCGCTTAAAGCTGTCTTCCGATCGAACACCTGAGCGCAATCAACGCCCAGGTGCTCTCTCGCGTCGAACTGCTACCAGTTCGCGCAAGCGGGGACGCGCTAACCCTGCTCGCGTTCGAAAGCCGCGTGTGCGGGGTCAGGCGAAGCGGATCCTGGCCTGCCCGCGGCGCTTGTAGCGCATCGCGCCCGCGACCGCGCCGAAGCCGAGGATCATCAGCCCCCAGGTCGCCGGTTCGGGAACCCCGGCGGCGATCGGGGTGAATGAAATCACCCCGCCGTAGCTCGAAAGGAGCTGCGCATTCTTATAGCCGATCGACAGCGTGTGCGATCCCGCGCCGATCGATTGCGCGATGGTCTGAAGCTCGAAGTTGCCGCTGCTTATCTTGTCGAACGAAATGCCGTCTAGGGTCACCGAGGTGAAGTCGAGGTTGGTCAGCGTGAGCTTGAGCCCGAGCGACCCGACGAAGCCGAAGAGATCGCCGCTCGTCGGCACGGTGAAATTGTAGAGATCGGTACCCGACCGCGATGGGTGGTCATTGCCAAAGACGCCGGTCAAGGTGCCGGCGATCGGAACGAGGTTAATCGTCGTCGCGGCTGAGGCCGGAGCGGCGACAAGCGCGGCGGCGGCCGCCCCAGTAAAGAATGCGATCTTGCGCATAAGCTTTCTCCTTATTTCGCAGCCATTTGACCCAATTTGATCATTAATGAAAGATTAATTGAATTTGACGCTGTCCCGACGCGGGACGGTCGAACCAAGGAGGTGCCAACGGCGTCCGTGCTGGTGGCGAGAGGGTTGCCGCAAGGTCGCTACGTCTTTCGGGAACGGCGAAGCTGGTTCGGGCGCGTGTGGTGGTTCACGTCCTGGACGATCTTTGTTGTCGGGTTTCGCGAAGACCCATGCGTTGCCGCAAGCGCCACATGCCGGCCGGTGGATTGCCTCGAATTCCGCTCGCGTAGTAGCGCAAGGGGGGGCTGCCCAGCGCTTCCGGACTGGGGCGAGGTGTGGTCCAGCGCTTGCGTAAAGCTGATATCAGATCGAAGATGGTGTCGATAAATCAAAATATAGATAAATTCACCGAGCCGACCTTTTGAAATATGAAAAAGGGAAAACGTCCGAGACGTGCATCCAATCTTCTTTCATCATACGATGGATTTCCAAACTCGAAAAAATAACTTTTCGATATTCCCATGTTTTCCGCGTTCTTTTGAATGAAAGCTCGGATTTCGTGGCGTCGATAAGTTCGTGACCTCGCCGTCCCTCTCGGTGGAGAATGGTCATTTCCTGCATTGAGCCCGCCTTCAGACTGAATATTCCGCGAGCCGACTTTCTCGGGGGATCCTTGTCAGTGCTCGTCGAGCCATATCGCTGCTGCGCTGCCTGCTTGGAAATTCCTAGCGCTCCGCCAATGTCTAGCCAGGAAACGCCGGCGCGTCGCGCGATCAACACCCACTGGCGGAGATTGGATTTGGCTTCCTCGGCGACAAGGTGTGCCACGCTGATTGCATCGACGAATTCAGCAGTTTTTTCTCCCGTGAACGGGGGGTGCCTGAAGGCGGCCCAATCTGTAACCAGGGCAAGAACTCTCTGTTTGATGACCTCTTCTTCCATTCAGCGCTGCCCTCCACGTGGAAGTCATTGAAAAACGATGCTGCGTCGAGACGTGCCTCGCGTCAATCGCGAGTCGATGTCGCGCGCGGTGAGCGGGTTTGCGCGAGATTGACGTCGGCAAAAGGGAGAGCAGGGTTCTCAGGACCGCGGTAGCCATTCTGATCACTACGAGCGCGGCAGATAGAGGTTGGCCTCCAGCGCTCAGGTAAGATTGGTTCGGGGTCCCGACATCCGGCGTGGCAGTCTTTGGGGCTTGTGGGACCACCGGAAGAAAGGTCTTCGTTAGTCTGTCCATTTAATTTCATTTTCTCCTCATTATCGTCACGCACTGCAAAGGCTGTAGATATTTTTAGCGAACGCAATTCGTGGACCCAACTTCAGCAATGCCGTAGTGCTCTTGAATTCCGAGCAATAATAACGGCTTGGAAGAAATTCTACTTCTGCTCAGGAGGTTTCATGTCAAAGTAACTTGTTTCAAAGCGGGATTCCGTCTCGGAATGAGCCATCGAGGCGTGGTTAACCGCGTTGAAGGCAGTTCGTGCGGCAGGTATTCAGAGTTCAAGTCAAAATAATAGTCACGGTCGCTTTAGTTGGCGCTCATAAGGGGGATCATCAATGCGCATCTTTCTGAAGGTTACAGCCGCGGTTGCCGCTCTTGTGGCGATCCCGGCGACTGCGGTTCCGGTCATCACGTCGGCCGCGGTCACTGGCTCCAACGGTCATGCGTCGACGGGCACGGTGTGGAACACGGCATCCAACCAATATTACACGCTCTTCATCCAGCATCCCTATGGAAATACGCTGAACGCGAACGGTGCTTTCACCTCCGCGCCGGTCGGGTCGATCGGTGCGTCGGACTATACACTGGCGGGTGATGGGTGGCCGACCAACACCAAGAAAGGCAATTCCGATCCGTTCTACAATCTGACGGTTGTTCTGACTGAGAACGGTGTGTCGAAGACGCTAACGGGAATCTTCGATGAAGCGACCCAGGGCTTCGCGTCGACCAGCAACGCCGTGAAATTTTCCGGCGTCAATTATTCGCTGACTGACTTCAACTGGGTTCGCGGCCTGTCGAATATCGTTGGTTCCCACAGTGTCGGGAGCGCGGTCTATCCGCACCAACCGATCGGCTCGAAGTCGGACTATCAGGGCGCGTTCACGATCAACGCGGCCGGAGTTCCCGAGCCGGCGACCTGGGGTCTGATGATCGTTGGTTTCGGCGGGGTCGCCGGCACGATGCGCCGCCGGCGCAGCAACGCTCTCGCTGTTGCCTGAGGCTTTCCGGTCCTTGGGGCGGAAACCGGCCGACCCGGGCGGATCGGCCGGTTTTTGGTTCGAGGACGCACTGACAAGTCTCGGCCTCTTTGAACGGTGCGGAGCCTCGCGTCCCGCTCAGCCGTAGGAGGATCGTCCAGATCGGCATGGTTAGGCGTCTTTGAAGGCTGTTTTTGGTGACGGGGTGCGAGCAGAAGCAGATCGGGCCCTGCAAGGAGCGGCCGGCTGTATCGCCGTAGCGCGAAGCGGCTATCGAATGCGCGCGTCCGGTCGCGGCTTCTTCATGGGAAGTGCCCTAGCTGACTGACCCTTTGACGATGTTG
>NZ_MKRR01000163.1:26144-30854 GCF_001897045.1 Sphingomonas sp. 66-10 | reverse complement strand
AGATGATCAGCCCGGTCGCACCCTTTGGTTTCAGATGTACGTGCGCCTCGACGTCGAGATTGGTCTAGTCCCTTGGACATAGCGCTCGGAGCCACGATGGAAGCCATATGCTCTCTTCAATGGCGCGTTGATTGTCGTCGCGGGCACCACCGGGTTATCCACGACCGCTTCGCTGTTGGGCTAGATGGCTATTACTTCGGAGCACCGGTTGACTCCGGAAAAGCTATGGTCGGGTTCAAATGGAACGGTACGCGCGGATCCCGTGACGGGATCAATGTAATGGAGCTCGAGCATGCCAAATGAGCTGAAGCCGATCCGTACTGTAAGCGATTACAGCGCTGCGCTGACCGGTGTCCTGCATTGTCGGACGAGCAGGATTGGTGCACCCGAAGGAGATCGACCGGCCGCGTTGGCGTCTCTAGCGGAAGTCTATGAGGTGAGGCGCCGTGCGGTAAACCCGCCGGATCCGATCCAGGCTATTCGACTCCGCATGGAGCAGTTGGGCCTCAGCCGGAGGGATCTCGAGCCGATGATTGGTACGTCTGCGAGGGTCTCCGAAATCTTGTCCGGTAAGCGCAGCTTGACAATTGGCATGATCCGGCGGCTGCGCGATGGTCTCGGCATTTCGGCCGACATCCTGAGCGAGCCCAGCCGCCATAGTTGACGGGCGCGAAGATGCAGGCCTGCTGGTGCCTTGAATCTCGTTGAATCTCGCCGGGGGCATTGAAGTCGCGGGCCCCGATGCCGACCATTCTGGGTTTCCGGTGACAGGTGGAGCCACCCTTCTCCACGCATATCTGCGCGATGCGGAGTGGAGGAGAAAGATGCCGGAGCGCGGCTTTCGTGGGGTTATGTCGACCGCCGCGCTCCCAGAGATGTTCTCAGCCGCCAGCCGGAGAGCCCAGACGCTGTTGGATCATCGCTGCGCCGTTAGTGGATAAAGAGCAAGGGTTAACCAAGGCTTGCAACTGGATTGTGTTTCGGCCTGCAATTCGGGCGCCAGCGCAATTTCGGTCCGCCGCAGGCACGCTGTCCACTGGGCCTGCTTGTCCAGCCGGCGCGGGGCGCCAAATACCGCCGTTCGCCGCCCTGCACACGCATGTACTGCAAAGCCTACGGTCAGAGAAAGCTCCGCAACCACAATATCTTACGGGCGACGGTGCCGGGCGGCGGAAAGTTCGAATCGTATCGGGTGGAATGACGGCTTACGCTCAAACTTAGCGTCGCTGAGGCGGCGAAGGATGGTTCGCTGGTTGGGACGGGCGAGTTTCCCATGTCCACTTTCTGGAGGAAGCGGCTGTCCGAGTGGCAAGAAGGTCGTCTGTCGAGCGTTACCGCTCCAATTCCGACCGATCATCGCGCCACTCAGGGGCGACGGTCGGCCCAGCCCGATCGAACGCTATTCACATCCATCTCCCGAGGGTGGTCACGGGATTCAATAATAGCGAGAAGGCGCCGCCTCGAATGAGACGGCGACTTCCGATTCGCCATGAGTGATCAGTCGGGGTTGCGGCCTTCGGCAGCGTTTTCGAGCACCGTGCCGGTCTTGGCATCGACGCCGACCTCATAGGTCTTGCCGTTGCTCCTGATGTCGAACGAGTAGCGAAGGCCGCTGCCGCCCTTCTCCTTCTCCAGTTCCTGGTCGGTGATGACGCCCGGACGCGCGGCGAGCGCGGTGTGACGAGCCGCAGCGAGTGTCACCTTGGCCTGAGGGGTGAGGTTCCCGCCCTTCAGCCCCGGACCGGCAACGGCTACGGACGCTCCGGTGACGGCGACGACAGCCGCCATTGCCGTCATGTAAAAGCGTTTACGCATGTTATTCTCCTACGAAGGCAACGTGCCTCGATCCGCAGAGATAGTGGTGCCGTCATTCGCTGCCGCTCAGGCGAATGTTGGGAATTGCTAATTTTCCGGATGGAGTGCTCGTTCCCACCTTTGTAGCCTTGATCGCGGCTGGAAGAGGCGAACGGCGTGAAGCTTCTATTGCTCGAAGACGACGAGGAGGTGCGCGACCGTGTCAGCCGCATGCTTCGCGCTGCTGGTCATGTCGTCGATGCGTGCAGGACCGGGCCCGATGCGATCTTCCTTGGCACCAGCGAGCCTTATGCGGTGCTGATCCTCGATCGCATGGTTCAGGGCGTCGACGGCCTCAGCGTGCTAAAGGCCATACGGGCTGCCGGAATTCAAACGCCCGCGCTGTTCCTGACCGCAATGGACGAAGTCGTCGACCGCGTCGAAGGCCTTGAAGCCGGTGCCGATGATTATCTGGTGAAACCCTTCGCGGCGACGGAACTGCTGGCACGGGTCAATGCACTGGGCCGGCGGCAGGCACTTTCTCAAGCGGTCACGCACCTTAAGGTCGCCGACCTCGAACTCGACCTGCTCAAGCGCACCGTGACGCGGGCCGGCAAACGGATCGAACTCCAGCAGCAGGAATATAAGCTCCTGGAATTCCTGATGCGGCACGCCGGCGAGATCGTCACGCGGGCAATGCTGCTTGAAAATGTCTGGTCGTTCCACTTCGAGCCCGGCACCAATCTCATCGAGAGCCATATGAGCCGTCTGCGCGCCAAGGTGGACCGGGGCTTCGATCGCGACCTCATCCATACGGTGCGCGGTGCGGGATACCGGCTCGATGCGCAAGCTTAGTCCGTTCAGCAGCGGGGCTTTCCGCTTCGCCTTGCTGGTCGCGCTGGTTTTTGCCGCGGGCACGTTCGCATTGCTCTATGCGGTGGAGCGCGCAGTCAGTGGTTACGCAACCGAAGTCGCAAGCGACAGCGTTTCAGCCGAGGTTGCGGTTATCGAGGATGAAGACCGCGTCGCCGGCCGAGTACAGGCGATCCAGTCAGTCGTTCGGCGGGAAAACGCGGTCCGAGAGCATCAACTTCGTTACCTTCTAGTGGACCGCGACGGCCACTATCTCGCCGGAAGCCTGCCTGCCTCGGCCGCGCACCTCGGGTGGCGGACAATGACGTTGCCAAACCGGGATCCAGGCGACGACGATGGCGCTCAAAGCATGGCGCTGATGTCGCTAGGCGGCCGTCTCAGCGATGGCGGCACCGTCGTGGTGGCGAGCGACACGTCGGATCTGGTTCAGTTGCGCCAAAGCCTGTGGGGGTTCGCCGTGAGTTTCGGCGGCGCGATCACGCTCCTGGCCCTGATCGGCGGTTATATCGTGGGCTCGCTCTTCCTGCGCCGGCTTGCGCAGGTCAACGCGTCGGTCGGGGAGATCATGCATGGCCGCTTTACCGAGCGCCTCCCGTCGATCGGAATGAGCCGGGAGTTCGATCAGCTTTCCCAAAATCTAAATCGCATGCTCGACCGGATCGAAACGTTGATGGAAGGCATGCGGCACATGTCGACGAACATTGCGCACGACCTGCGCACACCTTTGACCCGGCTGCGCCAGCGGCTCGAGGAGATGAAGGAAGGGTCGCCCGGCTCAGTTACCGGCGATCAGATTGACGGTGCCCTCTGCCAGATCGACCATGTCCTCACGATATTCCGCGCTTTGCTGAGGATCGGTGCGTTGGAGGCGGGGACGGCAGGCGAGCGTCTGACCAGGATCGACCTCAGCGCATTCCTGGCAGGCCTGGCCGACGCCTATCGGCCGGTGGCGGAGGATGGGGGCCATGTCCTGACGAGCGCCATCGAACCGGGTCTGTTTGTGCATGCTGACCCGGAGATGCTAGCCCAGGCGGTCATCAACGTTATCGAGAATGCCATCGTGCATACGCCTTACGGCAGCACGGTTTCGATCGCGCTTCAACGGCGCGGCGGGAACTGCAGCATTGTCGTCGCCGATAATGGACCAGGCATCCCCCAAAACGAGCGGGGGCACGTGCTCAAGCGCTTTTATCGCCTCAATGGAAGCAGCAGGCCCGGAGCTGGTCTCGGGCTGGCACTCGTCGCCGCAGTTGCCGCGGTTCACGGCGCGCGCTTGGTGCTTGCTGACAATCATCCTGGCTTGCGCGTCGAGTTGGAATTTGACCAGGCACAGTCATCTGTTTGACTGTTCGACCGCCGCTTCCGACATTGATCCTCTCAGAAGATAGACCAGTCCCAATGTGGCAGCCCTGTCGGGACACTTTTCACCCGGGTTGCAGAAGCGCATCGCAAAGGCGCGGCTTACGCGGGCGACGCGTCGCCCGGATGCCTGCCAGCGCGCTGGGGAAGAACCAATATGAGGACCACGATCACCACGGCCAGGATCGCCGACGCCAAGGGCCGACTAAATTCGAGCCCTCCCTTAGCTACCGGCTTATCGAGAAAATCGCCCACGGTTGCGCCGAGTGGCCGCGTGAGGATGAACGCTGCCCAGAACAGCGCAACGCGGCTGGTGCTCGTCATGAAACAAAGCGCGGCGAGAACGGTCAGCAACGCCCCGAACACCAGCGCGCCCCCGGAATAACCGAGGCCGGCGTCCGCGACCCAATCGCCCAGAGCGGTGCCAAGCGTTTGCGAGAAGGTAATGGTGATCCAGTAGAAGGCTTCGGCCTTCGGCGTCACGATCGTGTTGATGTTGACGCTGCCGAGCGTCCGGTACCAAGCCAAAAGCGACAGGAGCACGCAGCCGAGCAGCAGCAGCGACCCGCCGGGATAACCGATGCCGAGGGTGCGATCGGCGAAATCCGCGAGCGTCGTGCCTGCGGTGGTCGATGCGGCGATCGTCGCCCAATAGAGCCAGGGATTGAAGCTGCGCGCGCGAAT
>NZ_MKRR01000163.1:21181-26097 GCF_001897045.1 Sphingomonas sp. 66-10 | reverse complement strand
CGCCAAGCGTCGTCGCGAGTATCTTGATCGCCCAGAACCCCAGCGTCACCGCCGGCACTTTGGTCACGGTCTCGCGGACCACGTCTCGTTCGATCATCGCACCAAGGTTCCTCTATTTTGTTAGCGCGTGCTCACTCGCGCAACCGGCGAACTCTTTACCGGGTTCCCGCGATCCGTGAAGCGGCCGCTGCATCTAACGGGCTAAGGCATAATTCCGTAACGCGCGGGGAAGCCATATCTGGATCGCGCGTGCACGCGATCGGTGACACGCTTCAATCATAGTGCCCAGCCGGCTCGATCCTGTTGCGCTGTTGGAGCCTGCCTGCAATGAGCGAGCATAAGCCGGCCCAGGCAGCACCGACGATCCAGCCTGCCAAGACATCGCTCGGCCAATGGACGCCGAGGTAAACACGTCAAGCGCCGATTACCAGGACCAGCGCCATCGCCACCCCCACGATGTAAATCCGCACATGATCCTCAGATTCGGTGCGGGCGACTAGCGCGCCCAGGGTCATATAGACGACCGCCGAGTTCATGGCGTGGCCGCTCGGGAAGCTCGAGCTGTTGACGGCAACGAGATGCGCGACGACGCCGGGCCGCGGCCGGTTGAAGAAGGTCTTCAGAAGTTTGCTGCCGAGCGCTCCCATGACGACCGCTCCGACCACGAACAACGCAGTCGGCCGCCTGCGCATCATCAGGAGGTAGCCGACAATGATCACCGTCAGCAGCGTCAGGCAGGTAAAGCCACCGAGCGCGGTAATATCGGTCAGCGCGATGGCCAGCCATCTCGGTCCAAGGGGAACGGTAGGGTGAAGGGGGTCGCGCACGGCCATGAGGATCTGCCGGTCCAGCGCGAGCGTATCGCCTTCCATCACTGACGCCAGCGTGGCGAAGATCATGACCAGCACAACCGCAACGAGAAATACCGCCAGCATCGCGACGTCGATGCGAGAGAGGAAGCGGCGGGTCATCGTTGCTTGGGTCAAAAGATGTCCATAGGTTAAGCGGTGCTGCGCTCACTGCGGTTTATCACCGGGCGGCGCCACCGTCAGCCATGTACCATCGTGGCGGGACTTTCGAAGGTGAGGGGCTTGGTGAGCGAGCTACCACATTGGAGAGCGATCGGGCCGGGATCGCATGGCCCGATCGCGCTCCTAACACGGCATCACCAACAAAGCGCTGCCCTGCGCGGTTGGTGTACCAAGCGCAAGTTACGCCGCTCGTCCGCCGGTCGCAATCGATATTTCTCAGCGAGGTGAATAGCAAATGATGCGCGCATTAGTTTTCGTTCGAAGATGGTGCCACCCGAATTGGATGGATGAACTGGCGACGAATTGTACATAAAGTTCATTGTATCACGTCACAAACGCACTCATGCATGAGACAATCCTCCGCTTTCGCGCGAGCGGAGTCGTTTGCTTTCTTCGATTGCGTATCGGAGAGGCGAGCCGCGGGGCGCATATATATTCAGAACAATGATTGAGAGTCGTGCACCCGTTGGGGCGTGGTGTTCGCCAAATAGCTTGAGTTCGGGCAACGTGCCGCTCGGTTCTGCCGCGCCTGTTGCGGTGCTCCTTCTCGGCAAGATACACGGCGATAGCTCGAGGAAAGGGGAGGCGCCGGGCTCTGTCTCATTTTGGGATGTGGTAGCAGATTCAGCAGTGCCTCGGGGTGCGCGCCGTGCTATGGAATCGCTGCAAAACTATAAGGCTCTTCGGGCACCGCTTCGAATATCGTAGTGGGAGAGCTAAAATGCACATCAGATTTGGGGGGGCGATTGCTCTGGCCTTGTCCCCGCTGGCGGTAACGCCGGCATTTGCGACGACCTTCATAACCGGCACGTCGACGGTGCAGGGCGTAACCCTGACGTTCGGACCCAATCCGACCAATCTTTCCGACAAGATCAAGGGAAACGGAGCCGTCAACGGCACCGACCTTCCACTGATCACCGATAGCGGCTATCTGGTAGACTTTACGTCACCCGATAGCTTGCATCAATCCGGCGGCGCCGGATTTGCGGCGGTGACCGGCGTCGGCAACGGCAACAACAACGCCGGCTTCTCCGCATTGACGATCGCTCCGCGCCCATCAAATCCGATAACGCACTATGTAGGGTTCGACGGCTTCGACGCTATCAACTTTGCGTTGAGTTCGCTCGGCAGGGGAAATCACGCCTATTATGGCGATATCGTGCTGAATATCCTTGGAGGTGGGTCGGTAACATTCTCCAATGTCGAATTCGACACCAATGGCAACCAGCATTTCGGCATATCTTCCAACGATAATCGCATTTTCTCATCGGTCACCTTCGACAATCTGTGGAGCTTCAATGAGGACGGCGCCCACATCGCGCCGCAGCGGTTTGACAGCATCCGGCAAGTCTCGATTGATCTCGCGAACAGTCGTGGCGGCGGCGTGCCCGAACCAGCTACCTGGGCGATGATGATCATGGGTTTCGGGGCGATCGGCGGGACGATGCGGATCCGCGGTCGCAGGCTGCGAGTTACAACCTGACATTCAGCATGCGATGTCAAATCGAAGTTGTGCAGCGTGCGCGGGAAAAGACCGGTGGCGTGTGAGGGCCTGGCCCCGATGGTAGGCACGCAGAAGGCGATTTTTCCATCTATTGACGCATCAACGTTCCGGTAACCGATTCCAGCTAGACGTCGTTATGCAAAGGCGGCTTGCTGACTACCCGGAAAACGGGACCTCGGGTGACCGGCAAGCATGCCCTGGAGCGCGATCATGCCAGATCCTCGCGGCGTGATCGCGCTCATTTTGTTTGTCCGGATTGCCGTGCGCTGTCGCAGCGATACGCGTTGCCGCCGATAGATATTCCGGCGGGCCATTCTGCGCTCGATATTCGAGGATAAGATCTGACTGGAATGAGATGCTCTAAATTCGCTGCAGATTGTACGATGATATTCATCGCTGGGTAGCGCTGCAATTTGATATCTGAATCGGATCGCGAGCTGATAATCAAATCCTGGCTTTCGGCGACGCCAAAATATACTTCTCTCGGCTCAGGCAACAACATCGATTCAAGAAAAAAGCCGCTGGGATTTCCAGCGGCTTCTCTGCGACCCGAGGAGTATATATTCTTATTTTGACCCGAGATATCGAGTCAGTCAGGCATAGCGAACCGCGGTCGTCGCGCGCCGGCGGCGCATCGCCCAGCCGACAGCCCCCATGCCCAGGATCATCATCGCCCAGGTAGCTGGTTCGGGCACACCGCCCGCCAAGCCTTGAACCGAGATATCGTCGATGTGCCAGTACGACGGGTCTTGCCGGAAGGTGAATTGAAGCAGCGACGGGCTGCTGTTCACCGGAGCGGTGAATGAAAAATTGAAATATTGAAACGCGTTCGAATTCGAAAATGTCTGGAGGACATTCCCGCCGATCGACGCCGAGAAGCTATCGGTCGGCCCGCCGAGATTCGCGAGCCAATAAGAGACGGTATAGGTGTGGCCGGCGACCGTATTGAGGAGCTGGCTCAGCGTTCCCGTCGAACCGACCTGCCCAAAAGACGCGCCGTAGTTACCACTATGAGCCGCTGATGAGCTAACACCAGTAAATCCGGTGTTGCCCCCGAGCGTCCATCCCGAGAAGTTCCCAGTTTCGAAGCCTCCATTGGTGACCAGCTCGGCCGCATAAGAAGGTGTGGCAATAGCTGCCAGCGCCAGCGCGCTCACGCCAGCGAGAACGTGTCTTGATCTCACGTCGAATCTCCCCGTTTGGTAGCGAGAATCGAAGCTTACACAATAGTTAATCAGGTCCTAACAGATTCTTTGGATGGTCGTCCCGCTTCGGTACAGCCAACTATCCGACCATTGCGCGCAAGTTCCCGGTATTCGAGCACTTTCTCGAAATAGAAAAGAATTTCTTGTATAAATATGACGGTGACCTTCGGCGCGCCATGGGGCCGTTTGTCAATCAGCGGGATGCGTCGCGGGACGAGCAATATGCAGATGCCCGCCACGAAGCGGGCGAAAGTCTGGTCGCTTTCCCGGTCGCTGACTGTTTCATGAGCGAGGGGCCGGCTTGCCAGAGTCGACGGGCGAAGGTTGCCCGACGTGCAGCGGTCAGCCGGTAAGGCGCGCAGTTGCAACGGCCGCCTGGAATAGCTGGGCCAGTGCGGCCGAGATATCGCTATCGGTCGTTACCTGATTGTAGAGCCCCGGCGAAGCGCATTGCTGCAAGACCGGGGCGAGTTGATCCGTGGGTGAGAGATATGGCAGCACGTTGGTTTTTGACCAAGAATCGCTCGCCGAGGCGGGCAGATATTGGGTGTACAGTACCGCGATCCGAATTCCGCGCGCTTTGATCGCGTCGCATTGTGCGGTCGCGATTGGACCTTCGGGCTTGCCGCCGGGGCGAGTTTCGTCCCACATGCCGTCGGTAATGAGGAACATTACCGCTTGCGGTGTGTCGCCATTGTAATTGGTACCGCCACCAGCTTTGAGCGGCATGGCGCCGAGGATGCCGGTAAATGCGACGCTGAACGCGGTGCCCTTGTCGCCATCGTTGTTGGTATTTGTAACCCAGTTGTTCATATAATATGTCAGCACCTTGGCGTTTACGACATTGTTGCTGACATTTGAAAGGTTGCTATCGACATTGGGCAGGCTGACAATTGAGGGCCAAATCTGCTGGAATGTCTTATCGAACGAGAACAGCCCCATGCGGTATTTCGCTTTGTTGCTGCTCGACATACTGCTTGCGAGCGTGGTCAGGTTCTGAACCGCCTCGTGCAGCAAGTCGGTTCGCAATGTGATGCCGTTGTTCACTGCGACCGTATAATAATCGATGCAATTTTTGTTGCTGCTATCGCACACCAGCTCCTTGTTGCTGCTGCTGTAGGTCAGATTCGTTTGGTGGCAGGCGAAAGCGCAGCCATTGGCCTTGGTCACCATGGT